>CAYXRA010000049.1:0-2787 GCA_964467525.1 uncultured Calditrichaceae bacterium | reverse complement strand
CAGCAATTCCGACAAGTCGGAATCTACGCTGCGCTCCGACCAGCAACCAGTAACCAATAAACTTGTCCATTGTAGAAAAAACCTGATGAAATTATCACTGATCCGCTTTTATCAAAAAACCGATAATTATCGATGGATTATTATTGCCGCTGCAATTGTACTTTTTTTGATCAGTCTGCTTTTGGTGCAGAAATTGGACTGGGAAGAGAATATATTAGAACTGCTGCCCGAGGGTGACAGCGAAATTGAAGAGGCGCGCCGGATTATGGACCAGTTCAATCCGATGGACGCCATGTTCATCGACGTCGGTTTTCATCCGGACAGCGCCGGCAGCGAAGCAGAACTGACTGGCGCGGCGGATTCGCTCTACCGTCTGCTGGCGGCATCGGATTATTTTTCAAGAATTACTTATCGTTGGACATACAACGATTTATTAGCTACGGTAAACACACTTAACCGTTATCGCCCGGCGTTGTTCAGTAAAAGGGACTCGGCTATCGCTGCTGAAAAGACAACCGCCGCTGCCATTGAGTCCCGTTTCGCAGAATTCAAACAAAAACTCGCCGAATCACCGGCGCCTTTCCTGTCCCGCCAGTTCCGGCAGGATCCCCTGGATTTTAATGCGCTGGCTATGCGCAGACTCAATGCTATGCAATCGCGGCAGGGTAACATTCAAATTCACGAGGGCCGCCTTTTCACTAAAAACAAACGTCATATCCTGATCATCGCCTATCCGCAATTTTCCAGTGCCGACAGCCGTCGTTCAGCGGCACTGGTCTATTTTATGAATCAGTCCATTCAAAAGATGCAAAACGCCGCCGGTGAAAAAATATCCGTTGCCTATATTTCCGGTCACCGCTTCAGTGTCGAAAATGCCAGACGGATTAAGGGCGATATTCAATTGACGGTCACCGTTTCGCTGATTGCAATTTCTATTCTATCGCTGCTGGTTTACAGCCGTCCGCTGCTGATGCTGCTCACCCTGCTGCCGGCGCTGTTCGGTACTATGCTGGCCCTGGCACTGAGCCGCTTTTTTATACCGAACATTTCAGCCATTATTATCGGCAGCGGTGCCATGCTGATCGGCATTGCCGTCGATTACGGCATTCATTTTCTTTATCATCTTGATCAGGCAGGAAAGGATGAAACGAAAGCGGCTATCATGAGCCGGATCACCCGTCCGCTTATATTAGGCGCCGCCACAACCTTACTGGCTTTCCTCACCTTGCAGCTTTCCATCATGCCAGCCTATCAGCAGCTCGGCAAATTCGTCGCCCTGGGCATCGGCAGCGCCCTGCTCTTTGTTATTTTCGTTTTACCGCATTTAAGCAGTATGCGCAGAAAAATTTTGACACGAAAACCAATTTTAAATTTATCCGGATTTTATACAAGTTTTTTTGCAATGATACGAAACAACCGGATTGCGGTATTCACGGTGATTGTTCTTATCTCTGCCCTAAGCTTTGCCGGTCTGTTCCATCTGCGGATCGAAGGCGATATTCAAAAGCTCAATGCGGTTTCTGGCCGGATACAACAGGACTGGACCCGCCTGCTCGATGTCTTCGGTGATGCCATGTCGTCTACTTCCGTGACAGTGGAAAGCGAAAATCTGCAGCAGGCGCTGCAAAAAGATGAAATGCTCGATTCCCTGTTGCAGCAGGCCCGGCATAAAGGTATGATCTCAAGTTTTACCTCGCTGGCCCCGATTCTGCCTTCTATCGAAAAACAAAAGCGTAATATCAATCGCTGGCAGCGTTTCTTTGACGAGCAAAAAATAGATATGATTCGGGATAATCTGCGCCGGCCCGCGGCAAAACACGAAATTCGGTTTGAAATTTTTAAGCCATTCCTGGAAAGTCTGGAAACAAAACCCGAAATACTCACCGCAGAGGCTATCGAAGGGACGATTCTGAAAGATGTTCTGCAAAGTCAGCTTGCCATGTCCGATACAAGCGTAACGCTACTCACAATGATTAAAATCGGTAATGGGGCCAAGTTTGAGCAACTAAAAAAATATTTAAAAAATGCGATGCCGGATATATCCGTGTACAATGGTCAGCATTTTGTCAGCCGTATGGTATTGGTGATTTTTCAGGAATTGAAACGCATCGCCATCATTGCCTTAATTGTTATATTCACAATTTTGCTGATCTATAAACGGCGGCTTTTCCCAACCCTGATGATCATGCTGCCGCTGATTATCAGTCTTTTCTGGACTTTTGGAATTATGGGCTGGCTGGGCATTAAAATTAACATTATTAACAGTCTCGTTTCGGTATTTATTTTTGGACTGGTTGTTGATTATTGTATATTTCTGGTATCCGGTTTCAGTCTTGGAGGAAAGGAACGGGAAAGATATTTGTTACGCTCCGGCAGCGCCATAACCATTTCCGCGCTGACGACAATGTTCGGACTGGGCGCCCTAATTCTGGCCAGACACCCGGCGTTATTTTCCCTGGGCGTCACCGCACTGCTGGGCATTGCCGGCGGACTCATGGCGGTATTATTGATTATCCCGGCCTCTTATCTCAGCCGGCGGGATGAAAGCGAAAAAAAATAGTTTTTGATAATATGAAACATTCATGGTTTTGCAAAAACATAAAGGCATGATTAAATAGAACCCCCACCCCTTCGCCCCTCCCCCGATGAATCGGGGGAGGGGTTGCCCCAAAGGCCCCAAAGGGGTGCCTGTGGCAGGTGGCTTACGCCAGGGTGGGGATTTTAAACAGATGAAATGAAACATTCATGATTTTGCAAACACACAAAGGCATGATTAAATAAACAAAG
>CAYXRA010000048.1:16278-26857 GCA_964467525.1 uncultured Calditrichaceae bacterium | reverse complement strand
GGACTGGTGGCAGCTAAGCGCCTTCCACCTGCGCTTTGCCGTCCGTTCCGCGGATCTACTCAACGAACTGCTCGGTTTCTCACTTGATCCCGATACGATGAAAATTCTGTACAGCGCCGAAAAAGCGGGCATTCCTTTCTTTGTGAATCCTTATTATCTTTCCCTGCTGCATGTGCGCGTTCCCTACTTCGCAATCGGCGCAGACCTTGCCATCCGTCATTATGTGGTTTACAGCAGGCAGCTCGTTGAGGAATTCGGGAAAATTGTCGCCTGGGAAAAAGAGGATCAGGTTGAGCCGGGCAAACCCAATGCCGCGGGCTGGATTCTGCCGACCCGGCACAACATTCACCGCCGTTACCCGGACGTGGCCATTTTGATTCCAGATACCGTTGGTCGCGCCTGCGGCGGATTGTGCGCATCCTGCCAGCGCATGTACGATTTTCAGAACGGCCATCTCAATTTCAATCTTGATAAACTTAAACCCGATCAGAAATGGTCGGAAAAATTGCCGAAATTAATGGAATATTTCCGTGAGGACACCCAATTGTGCGACATCCTGATCACCGGCGGCGACGCTCTGATGAGTTCGGATAAATCACTGCAGCATATTTTTGATGCGATTTACACCATGGCGCGACAAAAACAGGCTGATAACAGAAAAAGACCTGACGGCGAAAAATACGCGGAAATCGTGCGCATCAGGCTGGGAACACGGCTACCGATTTATCTGCCCCAGCGCATTGCCGATGACCTGGTTCAGATTCTGGCTGATTTCAAAGCCCGTGCTTCGGAAATCGGTATTAAACAATTTGTGATTCAAACCCATTTTGAATCGCCGATGGAAGTTACACCCGAAGCAAAGACCGCCGTAAAGAATTTACTATCCGCGGGCTGGATTGTCACCAACCAGCTCGTTTTTACTGCAGCCGCATCGCGCCGCGGGCATACAGCAAAACTGAGAAAGGTATTGAACGATATCGGTGTCCTGCCTTATTACACCTTTACGGTGAAGGGTTATATGGAAAACAATCATAATTTTGCCCCCAATGCCCGGGTTATGCAGGAGCAGATGGAGGAAAAAGTTCTGGGTAAAATACCCAAAGAACACTACAAAACCATTCGTTCCTTTCCTGAGGACGCGGAAACACTGCCGGAATACATCGGCAGTTTAAGGGAAAAGGCCGGTATCCCCTTCCTGGCCACGGACCGCAACGTACTCAACCTGCCCGGTGTCGGAAAAAGTCTTTCCTACCGTGTCATCGGCATCACCCGCTATGGCCGGCGCATTCTGGAATTCGACCACGATCCCACCCGTCGGCACAGCCCCGTTATTAATGAGATGGGTAAGGTGGTGATTATCGAATCAAAATCCGTGCATGAATATCTGGAACAACTGGACAGTCTCGGTGAAAACACCGATGATTATCACAGCATCTACGGTTACTCCATAGGGGTAACCGAAAAACGGATGCCGGTTTATGAATATCCGGAATTTGACTTTCAAACCACGGACGAAGTAACGCACTTCGACCTGCCTGAAAACTCAAAATAATAAATCAAATATGACAGGAATTAATATGTGCCCCTTTCTATGCAGACTGCAACGCTTGCTTGCACTGATCATTTGCCTCTACAGTTTTTCGCTGCACGCACAAACAACGATAGCACCCACACCGGCAAACGAACGATTAAATGCTTATGATGCGCGCCTGGAATTGAAAGAAAACTCACTGGTAAAAAATGTCCGTTTCCGCTCGGCCGGGCCTTCGGTTATGAGCGGACGTGCCGTGGATATTGCCGCCAATCCCGATAATCCGGCCGAGTTTTTTGTGGCTTACGCTTCCGGCGGATTGTGGCACACCGTCAACAATGGCCAGTCCTTCGGGCCGCTGTTCGATAATCAACCGGTGATGACCATTGGCGATATTGCTGTTGACTGGAAACATGGCAAAACCATTTACGTCGGTACCGGTGAGAATAATTCCAGCCGTTCGTCCTATTCCGGAACAGGAATTTATAAAAGCACTGATCACGGCAAAACCTGGCGGCATCTCGGACTGCCGGAGAGCCATCATATCGGCCGCATTATTATTCATCCTGAAAATCCGGATATCATCTGGGTGGCGGTACAGGGACATTTGTATTCCGCCAACCCGGAAAGAGGTATTTACAAAACCACAAACGGCGGCAAATTCTGGCAAAAAACGCTTTTTATCAATGATAGCACCGGGGCAATCGATCTGGTGACCGATCCCACCAATCCCGATATTTTGTATGCAGCCATGTGGGAACGCAGCCGCCGGGCCTGGAATTTTACGGAATCGGGACAAAGTTCCGGAATTTATAAGAGTATCGATGGCGGCGTATCCTGGCAGTTACTTTCTACGGAAGAGAGCGGTTTCCCAACGGGCGAGGGCGTCGGTCGTACCGGACTGGCCGTTTATCCGCAAAATCCGCAAATTATCTATGCCTTTCTGGATAATCAAAACCGGCGCGAGGAAAAAGATGAGGACAAACCGGCAATAACCAAAGACCTGTTACGCCAAATATCCAAAAAAGAATTTCTAAAATTAGACGGCGGCGATGTGAACGATTTTCTGGACCGGCTCCATTTTCCGCTTAAATTTAATGCCGATACCATCTTCCGGTTAATCAGGAACGATATAATTGATCCGGTTACTCTGGTTAATTATCTCGAGGACGCCAATGCTGAGCTTTTCGACACACCGGTGATCGGCGGCGAAGTTTACCGTTCTACAGACGGCGGTCAATCCTGGCAACGCACGCACGAAGACTATCTGGATAACCTGGTTTATTCCTTTGGTTATTATTTTGGCGAGATTCGCGTTTCGTCTTTTGATGCTAATAAAATTTACCTTCTTGCCGTACCGATTCTGAAATCAGCCGACGGCGGCAAAACCTTTTCATCGATCAATCAGGAAAATGTTCATGTCGATCACCACGCCATGTGGATCAATCCCGGCGATCCGGCACACCATATCATCGGCAATGACGGCGGCATCAATATCACCTATGATGACGGGGCAACCTGGAAAAAAGCTAATCAAACGCCGGTCGGTCAGTTTTACACGGTTGCCGTTGACATGGCCGAGCCGTACAATGTCTACGGCGGATTGCAGGATAACGGCGTCTGGGTTGGTCCCGGCACTTATAAAGCAAGCAAGCGCTGGCAGGGCAGCGGACACTATCCCTACGAACCGCTTATCGGCGGCGACGGCATGCAGATTGCCATCGATACCCGCGATAACAACACGGTTTACACGGGATCGCAGTTCGGATATTACCAGCGTATTGACCGGCAGAGCGGCAAATCGGAAAGTATTAAACCACGGCATGAATTAAACGAACGGCCCTATCGATTTAACTGGCAGACGCCGATTCATCTTTCCGTGCATAACCTGGATATTTTATATCTCGGATCTCATTTGCTGCATCGCTCAATGGATGGCGGTCGAAACTGGGAAGCTATCTCCGGAGATTTAACCACCGGCGGCAAAAAGGGCGACGTGCCTTACGGTACGCTGACAAGCATCCATGAATCGCCGCTTAAATTCGGTTTGATTTACACCGGCAGCGATGACGGATTGATCCACGTTACCCGCGACGGCGGTCACCGGTGGACGGGCATTTCCGACAGTCTGCCGCAAAATTTCTGGATCAGCCGCGTGCAGGCTTCCACGCATCATGAAGGCCGGGTATTTGCCAGCCTCAACGGCTACCGCCGCGATAACTTTGATGCGTTGCTTTTCCGCTCCGAAAATTATGGTCAGAGCTGGCGGCGGATCGGACTTGATTTACCGGCCGAACCGGTCAATGTAGTGAGAGAGGATCCGGTGAACGAAAACATACTCTATGCAAGCACCGATCACGGCCTCTACCTCTCAATCGACGGCGGGGAAAGTTTTATGGCCTTCTCAAAAGGACTGCCCGATGCGCCCGTGCACGACCTGGTTATTCATCCCCGGGAAAATGATTTGGTCGTCGGAACCCATGGCCGTTCCATTTATATAGCCGATGTGCAGCATGTGCAGCAACTGAAGCAGGATGTGATCGCTGAAAAACTGCATATTTTCAAGCTGCCGGATATTACTTACAGCAAATACTGGGGCAGCCGCCGCTACGACTGGAAATTCAGCGAGGCTCCCGGGCTGAACTGTGTTTTTTATGTTTCACAGGATGCGCAAGCAAAAGTCAGGATAAAGTTTCAGGATCAGATCATCGGCGATTACGCGCCCGATGCCGATCGCGGACTCAATTACTTTGACTATCATCTAACAGTGGATGACGCTTATTTAAAAAAATATAAATCGATTTTAAAAGAATCCGGATTTGAAAAAGACGATTTGAAAAGCGCCGACAACGGGAAATTTTATCTGCGTGCCGGGAAATACACCCTGGAAATTGAAGCCAACGGTGAAACACAAAGCATTACATTCGAAATTAAGCAGCCGGAAAAGCGCGAAAGAAAAGCAGCGAAGAAAACGCCCTGAGATCAGATTATTGAAGAATGAAACATCCATGATTTAGCAAACACACAAAGGCATGATTAAACAGACAAAGGGCGTTCGCCCCCTCCCTACGCCTGGGGAAAGGTTAAGGTGGATATTTTAAACAGATGAATAATCCAGAATAAACGATTCCCGGATAAACGCCATGTCAGGCAGGAAAGTAATCCCAGGCTAATTTTAACACAATCTAAAAAGACTGCTTCTACCCGATAAATCGGGGATTGCGCCAAAGGCGTCACCTTGTGGTAATGGCATTGTTATTGCGCCTGCAAAACATTTTGTTAAAAAATCGACCTGTTCAGGTATAATTTATATGCGGATTTGAACTTCTTTTTCTATACTCTGAAATTAAAATATAAAACTGCTTGAAGATATTAACTAATGCCGAATACGGCAATCGCTTCAGAAAATTAAAGAACCGCAGCTACTATAATTGCTATCCTAAATATTCACCCCAATCATCCGACATATATATAATATAAACGTCGATAAATAATCAATTGGCGTAAAATTGATTGGTTACGGAATATGCGGGAATGAATGCGTTGGAAATACATTTTAAAAAAAATTCCGCGGAAAAGATTATGAAAAGTTTGTTTTTGATTTTTTCAGCAATCCTCTTAGCCTTTGCGCAGGAGCCGGTTATTATAACCGAACGTTTTGATGCCATTGAGCTGGATGATAGAATGTCTTATTACAAAGATCAATCCGGCGATCTTAATCTGGAAGATATTCAATCGGTCAGGGATGAAAGTTTCAGACCGTTCGCCGGAAAAACCAATCTGGGATTCAGCAGGTCGGCCTGCTGGTTAAAATTTCGAATTCAGATTAAAAAAGGATTGCGTTCCCACCCACTGTCCCTGTTGTATTTCGACGATCCTGAAATGGATTACATCGACTATTTTCACTTATCGGAATCGGGTCAACTGATCCGCTCCGTGCACACGGGTAATATGAGACCGGTTGCTTCCCGGCCCAGTCCGGACGAAAATTTTTTATTTTACATCAGCGTACCACAGGGTGAAATCCATACCATTTATATCAGGATAAAAACCGACACCCCGCTGATGCTGTCCGCCTCATTACTCTCGATGGACGAGTACCTGAATTTAAATAAAAGTTCCGGGCTGTATTCCGGACTCTTTATCGGTATATTGCTGTTGGCCATCGGTTATTATCTGATACTTTATTTTCGCATTGACGATAAGCGTTTTCTCTATCTGGTTTTGTCAGGCATGGCTTTGCTCATCAGCTTTTTGATCGGTTCTCAATTCGCTTATTTGCATATCTGGCCGGATTTCACTTACTGGAATAAAATAAGCATGCCGATTTTTGATGCGCTGCTTATCGCGGTATTCACCAAATTTATCAGTGAATTTCTTGAATTAAAAAAATATCTGCCATTCTGGTTTAAGACGCTGCGGGCCAATATTATCTTGCTAATCGTACTGGCCACACTGGTGCCTTTTGCCGATTTTCTCATTATAACCCAATTAATTAATATGACCATGATTCTGGCTCTGGTGTTAATCATACCCGTTTCCTATCTTTCGATGCGCAAAGGTTATAAACCGGCAAAATATTTCTTCATCGGCATTCTGCTGATCAGCCCAACCGGCGTATATCATATCCTTATCGAATTCGGTCTGTTTAAATCGACGCAGGCAGGCAGTATCGGTTATCAGGTTGCCGCCGTATTCCTGATCTGGTTCTTTTCGCAGCCCGTTTCCGAACGTCTGAAATTATTCAAATCAGAAAAAGAAAAAGCTGAACACGATCTGATTAAAAGCGAAGAGCAACTGGCACTGGTGATTAAAGGATCGGAATTGGGTACCTGGGACAGGGATTTGAAAAGCAACTCTATCAAACATAATCTGCGCTGGTTTGAACTGCTTGGGATGCCGGCCGGCGACGTGAAAGACGACGCCGAAACCCTGAAGGCGCTGATTCACCCGGATGACGCGCAACGGGTTGATCAAAATTTCGGCGCGCACCTGCGGGGCGAAAAACCCGCCTATGAGGCCGAGTACCGGCTAAAACATCAATCGGGCGGCTGGATATGGGTGCTGGATAAGGGGAAGGTTATCGAATATGATAAGCAGGGAAATCCGTTACGCGCTACCGGCACGCTGCTGGACATCACCAAACGGAAGATGGCCGAGGAAGCCGTAAAACTGAGTGAAAAACGATATATTACTTTATTCAACAGCGCCGGCGACGCTATATTCATTATGAAAGACGACACATTTATTGATTGTAATAGAAAAACCCTGGATATGTTCAAATGTCACAGGGATCAAATCATCGGACAATCGCCTTATAAATTTTCTCCGGAATATCAACCCGACGGGAGGAAATCCAAAGAGAAAGCGCTTGAAAAAATAAAGAGCTCACTTGACGGGGAAGCCCAGTTTTTCCAATGGAAACACGCCCGCAACGACGGTTCGTTGTTTGATGCGGAGGTGAGTCTGAACCTGGTCGATTTATCCGGACAAGTGTTTATTCAGGCCATTGTCCGCGATATCACGGCCCGCAAACATAGTGAACACCTGCTCCAGGTACTGAATGAAGCAGGCATGTCCATGCAGGACGCCCTGACCACGGAAGAAATTTTTAGAGACGTCGCCCGAACGCTCGGAAAACATGGATTTCATTTTACTTATTTTTCTTATGACAAAGGCAATAACCTCATCAAGCCCGTATTTTTAAGTTATTCCCATAATCGAATCCAAAAGGCGGAAAAATTAGCCGGCATTAAATTAAATGATTTAGAAGTAAGTATTAGTTCAGCGGACGAATTCATCAGGGCAGTTGAGCACCGGCAAATTGTCTTCATAAAAAACAGTAAAGAAATACTTGGGAAAATGTTGCCGAGTCCGGTTGATTTGCTGGCCGGTCAAATCGTAAAATTGCTGAGCATCCCCTCCATGATACTGGCCCCGCTGGTTGCAGATGATAAAGTTGAGGGATTGATAACCGTACAGGCGGAAGAATTACTGGAGTTCGATGTCCCGGCAATTTCCGTGTTTGGCCAGCAGCTTGCCGGCGCATTGAAGCGCGCGCACCATTTCGAGCAGGCGCAGAAAGAAATAGCCACCCGAAAACGGGCCGAAGAAGCCCTGAAAGACAGCGAAGAATTTTTTCGTAATATAATCGAGCACTCCAACGACATAGTTTCCATTATCGATAACACCGGCAAAATCCTTTACGAAAGTCCTTCGCACGAACGCGTGCTCGGTTATCCTAAAGGCAGGCTGATCGGTAAAAGTGCTTTCGACCGCATTCACCCCGATGATCAGGAGCGTATTTTACGGCAATTTCAGAATTTGCTCAAACACAGCGGCCGCACGGAAGACTTCCATGCCCGCTATCTTCACCATGATGAGTCCTGGCGCTATATTGAAGGCACCGTCACCAACCTGATCGAACTGCCCAGCGTCAGGGGCATTGTTATAAATCTGAGGGACGTTACCGAAAGCCGTTTGCTGCAGGATCAGCTCAATCAGGCCCAAAAGATGGAAGCCATCGGCCAGTTGGCCGGAGGCGTTGCCCATGATTTTAACAATTTATTAACGGTCATATCCGGATACACAAACCTGTTAATGTTAAGTGATCAAATTTCAGAAAAAGATAAGAACAAGCTGGAACAGGTTCAAAAAGCCGGCGTCAGGGCCGAAGCCTTAACCCGGCAGCTACTGGCCTTCAGCCGCAAACAAATCGCCCAGCCCAAAATTATCGATATAAACATGGTTATAACAGAGTCGCTCAAAATGCTTAACCGGCTGATCGGCGAGGATATTCATATCGAATTGAAGCTTGACGAGCATCTGCCCTCCATTTTTGCTGATCCCAATCAATTCGAACAAATTTTAATCAATCTGATGGTGAACGCCCGTGATGCTATTCAGGCCAACACCGATCATTCGAAGAAGTTAATTACCATCGAAACAAAAATCAGAGAGATTGATGAAGCATTTTTGAAAACACATACCGATATTAAAACAGGCCCGCATTTGGAGCTGGCAATCAGTGATACCGGTACGGGCATGGATAAGGTGACCCGGGAAAAAATCTTCGAACCCTTCTTTACCACCAAGCAGCAGGGTAAGGGAACCGGACTGGGATTATCCACCGTTTATGGGATCGTAAAACAGAATAAAGCGGCAATCAATGTTTACAGTGAACCGGGCAGGGGAACCACGTTCAGAATTTACTGGCCGGTTGCCGGGGATACCGCGGACAGCGGAGATATTGAAATCCGTACCGACTTGCAGAAGGGATCGGAAACGATTTTGCTGGTAGAAGATGATGATGAAGTGCGCCGGTTCGGTATGGACGCCATTCAATCGCTTGGATACAGTGTTTATACCGCAAAAAGCGGTCCGGAAGCCCTTAACCTTATCAGAAATGAAAAAATTAAACCGCATTTGCTGATAACCGATATGATCATGCCCGGAATGGACGGAAAAGAACTATCAAAATCTGTTAAGCAACATATCCCTGAAATACAGGTAATCTACACTTCCGGTTATACCAACGGACTTATCTCTGACAAGGATTTTCCGGAAAAGGGACTGCAATTCCTTGAAAAACCTTTTTCTCTTTCATCCATTTCAAAAAAAATAAGAGTCGTTTTGGATAAGCGTCGGTGATTCAAATAATCACTCCTGTCCTCTAAATTAATTGCCTAATAAAGAAGGCTGATTCTGCGTTCCGGCTGAAGCCGAAGTTCCGTATGGTTTATAAAGAAGAATTTTTTTTAGATTGGTTGTAGCAAATTCGCCGTTCAATACTTATATTGTTTTATGTTAAAATAGTACTGTCAACAATGGTCCTGATAAAATATGTTCACTTGTTTCAAGCTGACTGTAAAACTGTAGAAATGTATAAATGGATTTGTTCTGTCACCCAAAATTAATTAATGGGCTCTTCAGGTGAAAATCAATAAGTTTATTTGAGTTAATAGTACCAATCAATACAGGCTTAAAGATGAAAGAATTTCTTTTATCTGGTTTCTGTTTTGCTCTTTTTACCGGAAATCTCTTCAGGCAGATTATCAGCAAAGCGCAATATAAAAAATTACTGCGGCTGTCCGGTAGTTATATTTTTGCTGAACAGACCCGCGCCGTCGGTTTCCGGCCATTGCCTGAGACAGAAGATGCAATCCGGGCCGGTGTTTGCCGCCTGACATTTTTTATTTCTTTTAAAGGAGTTATAAAATGAAAATGAGCAGCCCTTTTCCAATGACTTTCCTGGCCTTGATTTGTCTGTCATTCACCCTGACGCCGCAAAAGGTACTGGCCCAGTTAAAGAAATGGACGGAAACCACGGTCGCTGATTTTTCCGATAATGATTTGCAGAATCTTATGATAACCAAAACCACCGACGGGGAAGTAATCCTGCCCCACCCCCTGAACAAAGCCGGCCAAGATCAGCCCGCCGGCAATGCCCGCCGTTTTGTAACCCGGGCTGCCAACGGCAATTTTGTTGATGCCTGGCTGGAAAACGAAAATTTATTCGTGCAAAAATTCGCCGCAGACGGACAGGCGTTAACGGAAAAAAAACGCGCCAATACCGCAGATAAATCACTGGAAGACGCTTACCACAGCAGCGTAGCGTTGATGAATAACGGCGCTTATTGCGTCGTTTGGAAGGATAACTCAGGGGGCGACGATCCCCGGAAGATGTTGGGACAAATCTTCGACGCCGCAGGTAATAAAATCGGCGTCAATTTCAGAATTAACGAACAACCCAACAATCTGGACGAAAGGCCGGTCGTATTCGCCAACAATCATGATCAAAATTTCTGGATTATCTTTACCGAAAAAGAAGAGGAAGGCTCGCGGATTCTTGTTCAGAAAAATAATCTGTCGGCTGAGCAAGTTGGAGATGTTTTTGAGCTTAATCCCCAAAAAATTACTGTTGCCGAAAGAAAATCAAGCGTTGTTACCTGTGCCGATTTTTTTGTGGTAACCTGGTATGGTTACAATAAAAACAGCAGTGATTACACAGACATATACTACAGGAAATATGATTTGGACGGCAATGCT
>CAYXRA010000048.1:0-16178 GCA_964467525.1 uncultured Calditrichaceae bacterium | reverse complement strand
CCGTCGCTGCAATGGGTGAGCATTGCCTATTACTCCGCCGATACCCTGGCCCCGGCAGCACCGTTAGGATTTCGTGCCGAAGCGGGACATTCACAGGTTGAAATTAACTGGCAGGCCGCTCCCGAACCGGACATCGCCCGGTATAAACTCTACCGCGGCCAGAAACAGGGCAGCTACAATACATCCTGGTCTACGGAAAATACAATTTTTGTAGATACCTCTGCGGTCAGCGGAACAAGTTATTATTACGTTGTCACCGCAATCGATTCCGCCCATAACGAAAGCGTTCATTCATCCGAAGTCAAAGCTACGCCATTCGGAATCAATATTTATGCCGATGCATCGGCCACCGGCGGCGGGGATGGTTCCTTCGATCATCCTTTCGCCAATATTTCCGCGGCCATTGGCGCAGCCCATTACGGTGATAACATTTTTGTTTTGCCCGGCACGTACCCGGAATCGGTGCGTATGAAGAAGGGGGTTAATCTTATCGGTTCCGGAGCGCATTGCACTGAAATTCTCGGCTACCGTTCAGACTACATTATTTATGGCGCGGATGAAACTGTGATTAGCGGCATTAACATTAAGCGAACGGCCAGCAATCCGGTAAGCGGGATTTTATGTGACGGCGTTTCGCCTGAAATCACAGGAAATGTTCTTCTAAACACTATGGCCGGCAGCCATAAAGCAATTGTGTGCCGTAACGGCGCTCGTCCCAAAATATTAAAAAATTTCATCAAGGGATTCGAAATGGGTGTTTATGTATTGGAAGAATCCCTGCCAGAAATCCGGAATAACGTAATCGATGTTGTTGAGACGGGTATTTTCTGTCTTTATACGGGACAGGTACCGATTATCAACAATACTATATTTGCGGAAACCTATGGCGGAATTGAAATCATCCATTATACCGATGCCATCATAAAAAACAACATCGTCGTCAGCCGCGATTCGGCACAAACCCATGGGATTCGCGACGCTGACGATGTATGTACCATTTTGTATAACGACGCCTGGAATCACAGCGTCAATTATGTGGTGGCGGATCTGGATGCCAGTAACTTATCTGTCGATCCATTATTCGTCAATGCCGGTAGCCAGAACTATCAATTGCAGCCCGAATCACCCTGCCGTGATAGCGGCGACCCGGCTGAAGCATTTAATGATACCGACGGTTCACGCAACGATATGGGCGCGTTCGGTGGGCCCGATCCCATCGACGGCGCGCTGACTTCGACTCTAATTAAATCCATTGCCATTAACCGAATATCGGGCTTTCCCGGTGATACCGTTTGTACCTTTGTTCGTGTCGATGAACCGGCCGGTGTGGCCCGGGCTGACTTTTCCGTGCACTATGATCCGCAGGTTCTTACCGCCCTTGAAGTGGGCAAAACAGCCACCACATCCGATTTTAATTTGAATGCCGCTTTGTATAATGGGGCTATCGAAATTAATCTTGAGGCATCTTCCGCCATTGAAAGCGGCGCGCCGGAATTGTTGAGGATTGATTTCTTAGTTAATAATTCGGCAGCTTCCGGGGACGCCAGCGCATTGTCCTTTGGCGCCCCGTTGCTAAAGGACGGACAAGGCAATGATATTGTCATCGAAACGATAACCGACGGGGTTTTTATCGTTAACCAGGGCAGCGGAGACGGTCGCTATATTTTTGTCGATGCTGCATTCACTGCTGATGGTAATGGTACACGAAAATCACCGTTTAAAACCATTGGGGCAGCGATTAATGCCGCCGGTGCCGGAGATACCATCGTTGTTGCCGGCGGAGATTATCAGGAACGGATTGAAATCGACAAGGAAATTTACCTGCGGGGCGCCGGCTCTTCGGTAACCGCGATCGTTGCCCCGGATGATGAGGTGCTGATCTTGCTTGACCAGGTAGCGCATGGTGAGATCAGCGGCTTTACCATTCGCGCTGCGAAAAACGAACCATTAACTTACCCGCTCATCAAATGCGATGCTTCTGCGCCTTTAATTACAAAGAATCGTTTGCTGTGCGACATTCCGGCTCTCTTTGCCATACAATGTGAAGACGGTTCGGCAGCCAGCATTGTCGGTAATGCCTTCTTCAATGTGGGTATCGAAGCCTGTGCTTCCGATCCGCTCATTTCGGATAATTACATCCGCTTTGCCGATCAGGCGATCAGCTGTACCGAAGGCGCCCAGCCGCTCATCGAAAAGAACAGAATATACCCCATGGTTGGCGCCGGCGTGGCGATTTCCGCCAGCGAATCGGCGCCTGTAATCCGAAACAATTTTTTGGAAATAGCCCACCATGGTCTAAGCTTTATGAATACGGACGGCGGCTCCGTAACCAATAATATTTTTACCGATAAGTACGGTACCGCGGTCGCGTTCGACTGCGAAAATGCTATAAATCTTAATGTGCTGAACAACACCTTCCACAACCTGAGAAATGCCGTTATTACGGAAAACTCGACACTGTCGATCATGAACAATATTATAACGGATTGTCAGTACAGTGCTTTTAACCTTGCCGGCGACGTTTCATCAGATTACAATGATTTCTGGAATAACAGCATAAATTATGAAAGCGGTACACAAGGTGAAAACGATATGTTAATCGATCCGCTGTTTGTTGATGCGGATAACGGCAATTTTCACCTGCAGCCCGCCTCCCCCTGTATCGACGCCGGTCATCCCGATGCTGCATATAACGATATAGACGGCACCCGTAATGATATGGGCGCTTGCGGCGGACCCTTTGCCGATCCGGCTGCGATTACAGCCGGGGGCAGCACCCTGAAGATGGATTCCCTGAATACGGCGCCGGATGATACGGTTACTATTTATATCTCCGGAGATCAGCTTGATAATGTTGCCGAGCTGCAAACCACCCTGTCCTTTGATCCACGGATCTTAACATTCATCAATGCCCGTTCCACAACATTAACAAAAGATTTTACCCTGCAAAAATCCATCATCGGCGCTCATTCTGTTAAACTGGATCTTTCAGCGCCCCGCGGACTCAACCAAAATGCCGGTGACCTGGTGGAGCTGAAATTCATTGTAAATCCGGTTACTCAGGCCGAGACGATCATCAAATTTGAAAATGCCAGCATTTGTGATGAGACCAGCGGTAAAAAAAATGTTATGACAATGAATGATGGGAAGATTTTTATTCTTGGCACGGCCCTGGAAGAACCGCTTCATTCGCAGGCTCCCGAAGTATTCAGACTGTTTCAAAACTATCCCAATCCCTTCAATGCCACAACAATATTCAGGTACCAGTTGAATAGTCCCGGCCGTGTTATCCTTAAAATTTATGATATCCGGGGACGGGAAGTGCGCACGCTTGTGGACAGCCAGCGCATGGCGGGCAGTTATGAAATACAATGGGACGGCAGGAATAACCTGGGGCTGCCGGTCGCCTCGGGTATGTATTTTTACCGGCTCAGTTGTGATAAGAAAACAGATATTAAAAAGGCCCTGCTTATCAAATAGATGAGCTTTCCGGGAATTTACTTTGAGGCTGTCCGATAATTTGCAAATAATTGATTTTTCCGGATATTAATATTTCCCTACGTCCCCCTTCGAATGGGTATTTAAAGGATGTGAAAATGTTTGGCTTCCCTTAATATTATTTTGATATTGTTTTTTTACTATTTATTTTTAGTGCGATTGAACCGGAACAACATATATGTTTGAACAAATTTTTACTTCCGTAATTGTGCTTTTGATGACCGTAGCGCTGATCCTTGAATGGTATCGTCCTTCGGTCGTTATTTTTTCCGCTTTACTTGCTTTATACCTTGGCGGCGTACTTACCGTTAAAGAAACATTCAGCGGATTTTCCAATCACGGTATGCTCACTGTTGCCGCCCTTTTCATTGTTGCCAATGCTTTGCAAAGTTCTAATACCTTCGAATTTACGGTGGAAAGATTACTGGGCATGGGTTCGCGGAAAACAATCTATCTGCGGCTGATGGCGCCGGTTACCTTTCTCTCCGCTTTTTTAAACAACACCCCGATTGTCGCATCCCTGATTCCTGTAATCAAAAAGTGGACCAAGAAGAATGACCTGCAGGCTTCGAAATTTATGATACCACTTTCCTATGCCGCCATCCTGGGTGGCATCTGCACATTGATCGGAACCAGCACCAACCTGGTTATCCACGGGCTGATGCTCGATCATGGTTTGCCCGGCTTTTCATTCTTTGAAATCGGGAAAGTCGGATTTCCCATCGCAATTGTGGTAATTGTCTATTTTGCTTTTCTCGGATACCGGCTGCTGCCGGAGCGCAAGGATGTGATGATGCAATTCACCGATTCGAGCCGTGAATTCGTGGTCGGATTAAAGGTCGGCGCTGATTTTCCCCATCTCGGAAAAACAATTGAAGAAGCGCATTTGCGTCACCTGAAAGGCCTTTTCCTGTTTCAGATCATTCGCAACAATAAGGAAATTGCCCCGGTTGGGCCCACCGAAAAACTCAGGTTGAACGACCGGCTTTTTTTTACCGGGATGCCGGAAACTATTTACGAGCTGATCAAAATCCCCGGTCTGAATCTGATCAAAGACAGCGAGTTTGATATAAAAAATATCGATTCCGATAAACTGAAAACCTTCGAAGCGGTCATTTCCAACTCTTCGCCCTTAATCGGGCAAACCGTGCGCGACAGCGGTTTCCGGACCAAATACGGTGCGGTGATTCTTGGCGTCCACCGCAATGGTCACCGCATCAATAAAAAGGTGGGCGATATTAAATTTCATGCCAACGATACCTTATTTATTCTGGCAAAGAAAGACTTTGAGCAAAAATGGTATCACTCCACCGATTTTTCTCTGGTAAGCACCAGTGTCAGTCAATATTCAAAACCAAAAGCCAAAGGCAACTTTGCCTTGATCTTATTGGCGCTGATGGTTTTTTCCGTCACCCTGGGATTAATTGACTCGTTGCTGATCGCCGCCGCCTTAACGGCAGGAATCATGATCGTTACCAATGTTATCAGTTTCAACGATGCCCGGAAATCCATTGATTTCGACGTGCTGCTGGTTATTGCCGCGGCTCTGGGTATCGGTAAGGCCATGGAGAATTCCGGTGTTGCGGAAATTATGGCCCAGTATCTCATCTCCGGTTTAGGCGGATTCGGCGTCATTGGTATCATTGCCAGTTTGTTTTTTATAACCAGCATATACACGGAAATTATCACCAACAATGCGGCTGCGGCAATCATTTTTCCCGTTGCCCTGTCCACGGCCCATCAAATGGGCCTGGCGGTACATCCGCTCATGATTACCATTGCCATTGCCGCTTCGTCCTCGTTCGCAACGCCGATCGGCTATCAGACCAATATGATGGTTTATAATCCGGGCGGTTATAAATTCAGAGATTTTTTACAGACAGGCTTAGTTATAAATGTAATGATCGGTGTGCTGACAACACTGAGCGTGTATTTCATGTTCTATGCAAACTGAGATGCAGTGAAACTGCCGATAGCGACTCATGCTATCGCGGTCATTTCATCTCTGCCGGAATTATACGGACAGGAATTTTTAAGCGGATACGTATCTTTTATATGACACTTAAAAACGCTGAAAAATATGAATTGACGGTGGTACGGCAGTTGATTGCAGTACCCGCGGTTTCAATAAATGCCTGTGATTTAAACAAAATCAGGCAAATGCTGTTTAAAAAATATCATGAAATATAATCGAATTAACCTAAAGGAAATCATATGAAAAATGTCGTTATTGTTGATGGATTACGGACGCCGTTCATAAAATTCAATACGGAATTTAAAACGATGTCCGCCCACGAATTAGGCGCTGTGGTTCTGCGCGAACTGCTGGAGCGCCTGGATATGAAGCCTGAGAGCCTGAGCGAAGTTATCGTCGGAAACGTGGCCCAGCCTCCGGAGGCGACCAACATCGCCCGTAACATTGCCCTGCTGGCCGGTGTTCCCGAGCACATTCCGGCCTTTTCCGTACAGCGGAACTGTGCCAGCGGCATGCAGTCCATTGCCGACGCCTGGTACCGCATTCAGGCCGGCGACGGTGATATTTATGCGGTCGGCGGTGTTGAAAGCATGTCCAAAATTCCTCTGCTCTGGAACGAAGAAGCGACGGAATGGATGTCCAATCTGTTTAAAGCAAAAAGTATCGGACAAAAATTATCCCTGTTTACAAAGCTGAGTCCCAAATTTTTAAAACCAATCATCGGTCTGCAACTGGGTTTAACCGACGGCTTCTGCGGACTGAACATGGGCGATACAGCGGAAATTCTGGCGCGGGAGTTTCACATCGACCGGGAAGAACAGGACCGCTTTGCCACGCGCAGTCATAATCGCGCCGAGCAGGCTTTAAAAGATGGAATATTTGCCGAAGAAGTTATGCCGGTACCGCGGCCGCCCAAATATGAAAAAGTGGTATCTGAAGACAACGGCATCCGTCCCGGTCAGTCCATGGAAGCGCTGGCCAAACTGAAACCGGTTTTCGATCGCCGTAATGGTACGGTTACCGCGGGTAACGCCAGTCAGATCACCGACGGTGCAGCGATGGTTTTGGTTATGGAAGAAGAAAAAGCCAAAGCATTGGGCTATCAGCCGCTGGGCCGTATCAAATCGTTTGCCTTTGCCGCCCTCGACCCCAAACGCATGGGATTGGGCCCGGCCTACAGCACCAACCTGGTGCTTGATAAAAGCGGTATGAAAATCAGCGATTTCGACCGCATTGAAATAAATGAAGCCTTTGCCTGCCAGGTGATCGCCAATCTGCGTATTTTCGAGTCTGATGAGCTGAGTAAAAAGTATCTGGATCTGGACAAAGCGCCCGGCGCCATCGATGAGAATAAGCTGAATGTGCACGGCGGAGCCATTGCCCTGGGCCATCCTGTGGGCGCTTCGGCTACCCGGCTGGCCCTCACCCTGCTCAAGGAACTGAAACGTAATAATCTTGAAACCGGTTTAGCCACCCTTTGTGTCGGCGGCGGTCAGGGTGCCGCATTTATCCTGGAAAACATAGGCTGATAAAATTTAAATAAAAACAGGGGGCATCTATGCCACAAGCATTTTTTCTTGAAAAGCCCAAAGAAAATATCGGCGTGCTTTACTTTGACCTGCAGGATGAACGGGTCAATAAATTCAATACTCCGGTGATGCAGGAATTAGACGACATTACGAAAAAACTGCGTGATGACAGCGATATTAAGTGTCTGCTGCTGATGAGCCGTAAAAAGGACATCTTTATCGCCGGCGCCGATGTTAATGAAATACTGACCATAAAAGACGAACAGCAGGGCTATGAAGTATCCCGCCAGGGACAGGAAATCTTCAAAGCCTTCGGATCGCTGCCTTATCCGACCGTTGCCGTAATCGACGGGGCCTGTATGGGCGGCGGGACGGAGATCAGTCTGGCCTGTGACTATCGTCTGGCCACGGACAGTCCGAAAACCGAAATCGCTTTCCCCGAAGTGAATCTGGGTATTCTGCCCGGCTGGGGCGGTATTTCACGCTTACCGAAACTGATCGGGCTGCAAAAATCGCTGGATATCATTCTAACCGGACGCAAGATCGATGCCAAGCGCGCTCTGCGCTACGGGCTGGTGGACCAGGTTATCGCCGCGGAATGGGCGCCGGATCAAGCCCTGGCATTTGCCGAAGGGATTATTTCAGGTAAAGCGAAAAAGCAAATCAAACGCCGCCGGTCGGCAGGATTGTCCGGTTTGTTCCTGGAAAAAACACCGGTGGGTCGCAACATCATGTTTTCGCAGGCCGAAAAAATGATTCTGAAGAAAACCGGCGGCCATTATCCGGCGCCGCTGCTCGCCCTGGAAACCATCAAAAACACCCATAAAAAACCACTGGAAGAGGCCTTTGAGATCGAGGCCAAAAATCTGGCCCGGCTGATCGTATCCGATATATCCAGGCATCTTGTGCAGATTTATCTCTGGACCGATGAAATTAAAAAAGAAAACGGTACGGAAAATAAAGACGCAACCGTTAAAGAGATACAAAAAGCAGGATTGCTTGGCGCCGGTGTTATGGGCGGTGGCATCGCCCAGTTATTCGCCGGCAAGGGCATCACTGTACGCGTCAAGGATATCAACCATGAAGCGGTTACCAAGGCCTATCAGCAGGCATCCGAAGTATTGAAAGGCAAACTGAAACGCCGCCGCATTACCAGCCTGGAACTCAAACAAATTATAAACCGCATCTCCGGCGGCGTGGATTACCACGGATTCAAAAACGCCGACTTGGTTATCGAAGCGATCGTTGAAGATCTTCAGATTAAAAAATCGGTCCTGAAAGAGCTGGAAGGCTATATTGATGGTCAGGCAATCGTAGCCACAAACACCTCTTCCCTGCGCGTTGATGATATGGCCGAAGCGCTGTCAAAAAAAGACCGCTTCGTTGGCATGCATTTCTTCAATCCGGTGCACCGCATGCCCCTGGTTGAAATTGTCAAAGGGAAGCACAGTTCCGATGAAGCGTTGGCCACGGCATTTAAGCTGGCCCTGGCTTTGAACAAAGTGCCGATTGCCGTGAACGACGGACCGGGATTTCTCGTCAACCGGCTGCTGCTGCCCTACATGGTCGAGGCCATTGCCCTGCTCACTGAGGGCAACGACATGCGCATCATCGACCGGACGATGAAGAATTTCGGCATGGCTATGGGGCCCATCGAATTGTTTGATGAAGTAGGCATTGATGTTGCCGCCAAAGTGGCAAAAATCCTGCGGCAAACCATGGGAGACCGGATGGCCGATTCCGATATCCTGCAAAAGATGATCGATGACGGACGCTTGGGCAAGAAGACAAATCGGGGTTTTTATTTGTATACGGGCAAGAAACGGGAATTCGATCCGCGCATAAAATCACTTATCAAATCGGTACAAAAAGCCGAGAGTAAGGAAGCGGACATGATCAGGCGTATGGTGTATCCGATGGTCAACGAGGCGGCGCGCTGTCTGGAAGAAAAGATTGCCCTGCGTCCGCGCGATGTTGATGTGGGCATGATTTTCGGCACCGGTTTTGCCCCCTTCCGCGGCGGCCTGTTAAAATACGCCGATCAGGTAGGACTTGATAAAATCATCGATCATTTGACACATCTGAGCGAGAAATACGGCGAACGATTTAAACCGTCCAAAGCTTTGCTTGATGTTCATGAAAGCAGAAGGCAATTTTATACAGGTTAAGTTTAACCATAACAGAAGGAATTAAAATGGCGACAAAAGCCTTACCCAGTTTTTCAAAAGCCCTTTTCAGCGGGGTGCTTTTGGATGATTTGCTCTTTCCCTATCCCAAAATGGATAAAGAGGAGCTGGAAAACCTGAATCTGATGCGCGATACCTTCAACAAATTTGCCAATGATTCCATTGATCCCGCAGCCATCGATCAGGCAAAAAAAATACCCGAAACGGTTTTGGATCAGTTAAAAGAACTGGGCTTTTTGGGGATGAATATCCCCGAAGCATACGACGGATTCGGACTGTCCACCACGGCTTATGTAAAAATGCTTGAAACAATCACTGCCTGGGACGCCAGCATTGCCATCACCATCGGCGCCCATCTTTCAATCGGTGTAAAAGCGCTGCTGCTTTACGGGACCGATGAGCAGAAAAAGAAATACCTGCCCAAGCTGGCAGCCGGTGAAATGATCGCCGCTTACTGTCTCACCGAACCGGGCGCCGGATCCGATGCCGCGGGCATAAAGACGCGGGCCGTGCGCGATGAGAAGCAGGGCTGCTATATTTTAAACGGCAGCAAGCTCTGGATCACCAACGGCGGGATTGCCGATTTCTACACGGTTTTTGCCAAAGAGCCCATTGAAACGAAGGCTGGTAAAAGCGAGGATAAGATCAGCGCTTTCATCGTTACCCGCGATATGGAAGGCGTGCGCAATGGTAATGAGGAATCGAAGCTGGGCATCAGGGGCAGCTCCACCACCGAGGTCTATTTCGATAATGTCAAAGTGCCCTTTGAGAATCTGATTGGTGAACGGGGCAAGGGATTCAAGGTAGCCATGCACGTGCTAAACGCCGGGCGTTTGGGACTGGCCGGTGGCAGTCTCGGCGGACTCAAAAAATTGCTTAATGATGCAGTGGCCCATCTCAGGCAGCGCGAGCAGTTCGGCAAGAAACTCTATGAGTTCGAAATGATCCAGAAGAAGGTTGCCCAAACCACAATTGATATGTTTGCAACCGAAAGCATGATTTATCTGACCACCGGCCTGATCGACCGCGGTGATGTGGATTATTCGCTGGAATCGGCCATGTGTAAAATATTTGCCACCGAAGTCACCTGGCGCGGTGTTAACGAATGCCTGCAAATGGTCGGCGGATTGGGCTACATGTCGGAATATCCCTATGAACGGCGACTGCGCGATACCCGTATCAATATGATATTTGAGGGCACCAACGAAATTCTGCGCATGTTCGTCGCCCTGGCCGGCATGCAGGAACGGGGCGAATATCTTAAAAAGATCGGAAACGCTCTGAAGGGGCCCATCAAAGGATTCGGCGTGCTGACCGATTATGCCACGCAGTGGCTTAAAAACCGGGTCGCGCCGGAACGAATTCGCGATGTGCATCCTTCCCTGGTTGATGCCAAGGTGCAGTTTGAAAACTGGGCGCGCAATACCCATTATTCCGCCGAGCGGGCGCTGGTGCACAACGGCAAAAACATTATTTACCGTGAAATGATTCAGGAACGGGAAGCCAACGCCATGATCGACCTCTTTGGCATGATTTCTACGATTTCACGGGTCGATAGCCTGATCAAAGAGAAAGGCGCTGACAAGTGTGAAAAAGAAATCATCCTGTGTAATTCATTTTGCAAACAGGCCTGGCGGCGCGTACGCCGGAATCTCCTGATGGTCGATAACAACATCGACAAAAAAATGAAAGATATATCCGACTATATCGTTGAAGAGCAGGGTTATCGCTTTTCCACGGATTAAAGCAAAATGGTTTTGCGTATCAAAAAAAGAACCCGGCAAATGGAAAAGCCGTGAGAAAATTCGATATGGCAAAATAAACTTTGAATACGATTTGTTTTAAGATAAAAGGAGGAAATTGTGAATATAGCCGTATGTGTTAAACAGACGCCGGATACGGAAACAAAAATCAAACTGTCCGATGATAAGAAATCGGTTAAAGAAGAGGATATTAACTTTATCCTCAATCCCTACGATGAATTTGCCGTCGAGGAAGCGCTGAAAATAAAAGAAGCCCGCGGCGGCGAGGTGACGATCATTTCCATGGGACCGGAGCGCGCTAATTCCGCCATTCGCAGCGCGCTGGCCATGGGCGCGGATAAAGCCATTCGCATTAAGGCCGATGAAAATCCGCGGGATCCCGGCGTCATTGCCGAGGCCCTGGCCGCGGTGCTCAAAGAAGGCAATTACGATCTGATCCTGCTGGGGAAACAGGCCATCGATGATGACCATGCGCAGGTCCCATCAATGCTTGGCGAAAAAATGGATTTACCAGCCGTGACCGTGGTCGTTAAACTGGAAATCGACGGAGACAACCTTACCGCGGAACGCGAAATCGACGGCGCCCATGAAATCGTAACCTGTAAACTGCCGGCCATTATCGGCACCCAGCGGGGACTGAATGAACCGCGCTATGCGTCGCTGAAAGGCATCATGAAAGCAAAGAAAATTGCCATCGATGAAACCGAAACGCAGATCGGCGAAGATCAGCTCGAAATCGTCGAGTACAATTATCCGCCGGAAAAAGAACCGGGCAAGATTGTAGGCGACAGCGCCGATGCCGTTCCCGAATTGCTGAAGCTGTTGCACGAAGAAGCAAAAGTTATTTAGACGATTAAAAATACACAGCCTGAATTTCGTAACGGGATTTTCATCAGAGCAACGAAAAATAAAAAGGATCAATCATGAAAATTTTAGTCTTTGCAGAACATAGAGAGGGACAGTTAAGAAAAATTACCTTTGAAAATATTACTCTGGCCAAACAACTGGGGCAGCCATTCGAGGTTGCGGTGATCGGATCGGAAGTCGCTGATCTGGCTGATCAACTGGGAAAGTACGGCGCGGAAAAAATCGTTTTTTATAAAAATGATGCGCTGGAAAAGTTTAGCGCCGACGGTTATGCTAAAATTCTTGCTGATGCCGTGAAAAAACAAGGGGCCGATGTGCTTTTAATGGGCGCAACGATCACCGGAAAAGATCTGGCGCCCAGGGTCGGTGCGATTCTGAACGCCGCCGTGGCTGCCGATTGTACCAAAGTCGAGCTGGATGATGGCACCCTCCGGGTGGTCCGGCCCATGTACGCCGGCAAAGTGCAGGCCACCGTCCGTTTGCACTCGGATATTAAAGTGCTGACCGTAAGGCCCAATGTGTATGCGGCACAGGAAGCGCCTGCTTCCGGCGAGGTTGAAACCGTTGATCCGGGTGCCCTGGATTTCAAAACCGTTGTAAAAGAAATTTTGACCGGATCAAAAGACAAGTTAGACGTCACCGAAGCTGACATTATCGTTTCCGGCGGCCGCGGCATGAAGGGAGCGGATAACTGGCACTTGATTGAAGGGCTGGCCGAACAATTGGGCGCGGCAACCGGCGCCTCCCGCGCCGTGGTCGATGCCGGCTGGCGTCCCCACGACGAACAGGTCGGGCAAACGGGTAAAACCGTATCACCCAGCCTGTATATTGCGGTGGGCATCTCCGGGGCCATTCAGCATCTGGCGGGCATGTCGTCGTCAAAATATATTGTGGCTATCAATAAAGACGCTGATGCACCGATTTTCAAAATTGCCGATTATGGTATTGTCGCCGATGCATTCGAAGTGGTTCCGCGAATGATTGAAGAATTAAAAACGCAGAATTGAATTAGCCTGGTTTTGCTGATTATAAATTAATTTTACACCATGGCCAAAAACATTGAAATCAAAGCCCGGCTTAGAGATTTATCGCGATTCGGGCAAAAAGTGCGCGAACTTAATGCGCGATTGGAAGGCCGCGATTTGCAAACGGATACCTTTTTCGAAGTTAAAAATGGACGGCTTAAACTGCGCGAATCGACACTGTACGGCAATTTACTGATTCCCTATTTGCGAAAGGACGCCGCCGGACCGGAAAGAAGCAGCTATGCACTTATCAAAATTGAGGATGCCGAAGCAGTCAAGTCGCTGTTGACGCAGATACTTGATGTCAAAGTTGTGGTTAAAAAACAGCGCGATATTTACATTCATGAAAATGTGCGCATCCACATCGATGATGTTGAATCGATTGGTCATTTTTTCGAGTTTGAAGCGGTTTTGGACGAAAAGGAATCCGGTGCAGAGAATCAGCAAAAGGTAGATCGGCTGCTGGACTATTTTGAGATCGATCGCGCTGATCTGATCGACAAGGCTTATGCTGATTTGATTTTGGAAAAGCGGCGTCGGGTCGGGGTTGAGAAGTAAAGTGATGCCTTAGTGAAACGGAGAATATAAACTATGCTGAGTCGAATAGAAAAATTTTTTAAGGATCACCTGCAAATTGCAGCAGACCATTCCGACGACGACATCGATCAGAAACTGAAAATTGCCACCACGGTACTGTTTCTGGAAGTGGCCCACGCCGATCTGAATATCCAGCCCGAAGAGGAAGCGCGCATTACCTCGATCATGAAAAGAATTTTCGGTCTAAGCGAGGCGGAAATTGATGAATTGCTGTTACTGGCCCGCGAAGCCCGGCAAGAGCGCAATGATATCTGGATATTTACCAACCTGATTAAGGATAATTTTGACCGGGAGCAAAGGTTTTATATACTTGAAAATTTATGGCTGATTATTTATGCCGACGGTACGGTGGATAAATATGAAGACCGGCTGATCCGAAAAATTACCAGCTTGCTTGGTCTGGAGCACAGCGATATGATTCAGGCCAAGCTTTCAGGGAAAGCGAAGATGAATTGATTTGGCAACACCATTAAAGGGTGAACGAACTGGCAGAATGGTGCAGAAGAGAATACGGTAATAGCAAAATTAATATCAATAATCTTAATAAATTGAATCGAATTATTTAAGGAGTTAAATGATGAATACCCGTCCTTTTTCTGAACTTGTAATCGAGGGACCTTTTCTTTTGGTTAAAGGTTTTCTGGTTGGTTTTTTATCCTGCGCCAAGCCTGAAGGAAAATATTTTTTCCACCGTAAATCCGGTATCCGCCGTGAAACGCTGAAAGATTTTCTCAAGGATTTTTTTGAGCTGGATAATTATGTGCATCTCTGCCTGGAAACCGAACTGGTGGACCAGTTTTTGGGAGCCGCAAAATTTTATCAGGAAAAAACCGGCATGAAGGTGCAATCGGTACGGTCGATTCGCTCCGCCAGTTTTTCCATTGCTTATGAATTTTATAATGAAAAACTGGCCGGGAAGGCTAAAAAGATGCTCCAGGATTTACCGTCCGGCGTTAAAATAACCGATTACGCCCCGCTGGAAATCAAAGACGAACGCGGGGAAGGTATTGAAGCCTATGCTCCGCTGCATAAGTTTACCTCGCGCGGCAAAGGTGAGGTGGTCGGTGATTTTGGCGGCGTGCTCGAACTTTACCTAACAATCAAACGCAGCGATATTTCGGAATCGATCATTTGCAGTGACGTGCGGCTGGATCTTGAGGAAAATGAAGCGGGTTGATAGTGAAATAAAAATGAATCGAAAAGGCTCAGGCTGAGGCCATTAGGAAAACGGATTTTTTCTACAGATTGATGGCAATTGATCAAATAAAAATTTATTACCTCAGCCTTGTCCTTAAAATATAAACCGTTCTGCAAAGGCAAATTCGGATATTATTAAATATGACTGCACAAATGAATGATCTGTTCATTTTCAATGAGCGAAAATTTTCGCTGATTGCTTTCAGCGAGGATGAGCCTTATCATCCGGCGAGGCACGGACTTAATCCGGTGGGCAGTTGTACTGCCTGCTGGCGGGGCTATATTTGTACGTACGGTACGATTACCAAGTATCTGTGCCTTAAAAGACTTGAAGTGAACCTGTATAATGCCAAAGCAGGTGACCGCTATGTCCGTATTCAGGGTCCGCCTGTCAATGGTGTTGAAAGCTACGAACCGGACAGCGATCACAGCTTGTTTAATCATGTTTATGAGGGCATCGGTTTAAGACTGGATTATTCCGGCGGGATGCTGATCGGCAATGATTTTATCTGGGATTTATACGTGCACATGGGTTTTCATCCGGCCTGGAAATACAAAGAGGTTTACGAGCTTATCTTCAACGAGGGATTGTTAACCGATGTTTTTGACCGTTCGCAGGCTATGGCCGACCTGCGTCAACGGATTACCGAACAGCAGGCGGATGCGGAAAATGAATTTCCCTACGACGATCTTGAACAATGGATTGAGGCATGTTTCAGCCGCAAATACAATCGGGGAATGATTTAATCACGAAACAATCATACAGCCTGTTTTCCGGAAAATGAATTAACGGGTTACTGACAGGGATGGAGGAATACAGATGTTTAAGAAAAAATGGCGGTTGTTTGCGATTGCCGGCCTGGTCATTATATTCGCAGCGCGGGTTTATGTATCTTTCAAAGAAAGGGAACGCATCGAAGAACAGAAGCAGATGATCGAAGACCTGTCGCGGCAGCAACTTGAGGAGCGGGTAAAAAAAAACACGGCGATTCAAATCAACACCGAAGAAATTCTCGGCGATCCGGATAAAAAACAGGCGGAACTGGATTCCATCGGTAAAAAACTAAGGAAAGACCACAAACGTTTTAAAGAAAAGATGAAGCATTTGAACAAAGAGGAATAACCGGCATTTAACAGGCGTCCGGCCATTTCTGAGATTTTGATTTACCCCCGCTGAGCATAAATCGCAGCAGCTTTACCCAGGAAGACCAGCGCCTGACCTTTAGCGCTAACTTAAGCGCATACTGCGCGGTGTTGAATGCGTCTTCAATAAAGGCATTGTGCAGGGGGCGGAAAACCAGCGGCCAGGAAATAACTGCAAATCCGGCGATGCGCATCTGCAGGGTATGCCTGAGCATGGTTTTATCTTGCGAATCTTCATAATATCAAACCGGTGAAACCCGTCAAATCCTTTTGGACCGCTAAAACGGAACTGAATATGTGTGCCGGCCGGATATGCTTCAACAAAATATCTGACCGGACCGTGACCGCCTTTTGCCCCTTTAGCAAGCGGGCGGTCGAAGCGCATGGGCGGCCAGAGG
>CAYXRA010000047.1:0-28149 GCA_964467525.1 uncultured Calditrichaceae bacterium | reverse complement strand
GGATTGCCCCAAAGGGGTGGCTTGCGCCAGGGTGGGGATTTTAAACAGATGAAACTAAAAAGCAATTCTATCTTTTGTTTTGTATCAGAACTTATTTTATGCAGCCGGTTTGTCAAACGGAACGCGCTCTGAAGTTCGCAGACATGCTCATATTTTTTGGCTTCAAAATGGAGGATATACAAATGTTAAAAAGAAACAGGTTCTTCCAATGGTGTGTCTTCGCTTTCCCGTTATTAATGTTTTTTAAGGCCTGTACACCGGTTTACATACCCAATGTATCCAATACCGCATTTTATGATAACAGCGGAGATATATCTGCATCGGCGTTTTTAGGTACAAGCGGTTTTGACGGACAGTTATCTTATGCATTGTCGGATCATATTTACCTGCACAGCGGGGGGTCCTTTTTTTATGACGACAGCAACCGTCAGGAAAGAGAGGATTATATTAAACATTATTACTATGAAGGTGCTCTTGGTTACTATACGGATTTCGCCAGCAAAGGAAAAACGACGTTTCATATTGGTATTGGCCGTGGCGTGACAGAAGCTGTCTCCATTTTTGAATTTATAGATTACAATGAAATACCCATTACCGGAAAATACTTGAAATATTTTTTCCAAAGCACAATGGGATTATCTACCAATATAGTAGATTTTGGTGGCTGCGTTCGTTATAATTATGTTGAATTTTACAGGTATACGTATAGAGAGGAAAATTATAGAACTGATGTATATAATCATTTTATTGAGCCGGCTGTGTTTATCCGTGCAGGCTGGAAATCTTTCAGATATCATGCCCAAATTTCATATATTCTGGGTTTAAGAAACGAGTCACCTTTTAATTACGATTTTTTACGTTTTTCGGTCGGGTTCTCTTTTAAATATAATTTATTTGGTAAAAACAAATAGGTGATTATCCTGTCCGGATATATCATTTTTGAGATCGGAACCAGGGATTCTACGGCAATTGGATATACGAACGATAACCGTTTACCTTTTATGAATTCAGTCATTAACTGAAAAAACGTTTGTTAAAAAAATTAAGGATGCGTCATGGAAAAATATGTTATCCTTTATCTCACTTTTTTTCTGATGATTTTTATAGTTTCAATGTTTCATGTGCCGGCAGCGGCACAAAAGGCCCCGACAATTATCATCACCGAGGATCCGTCAGAAAAACCGCGACACTTAAAAATCGATGAACTAAAAATCGATGTAAAAGTCACCGCAAATATTGCCGTCACCACTTTTGATATGTATTTCCATAATCATCTGGATCGCGAGCTGGAGGGACAACTGATTTTCCCGCTCGGCGAAGGCCAGACCGTATCGCGTTTCGCCATGGATGTTAACGGCAAGCTGCGCGAAGGCGTTGTAGTGGAAAAAGCCAAAGGACGGCAGGTTTTTGAAAGCATCGTCAGAGAACACATCGATCCCGGTTTGCTGGAATTAACGCAGGGCAATAATTTCAAATCGCGGGTTTATCCGATTCCTCCCAGGGGACATAAACATATTGTCATTGCCTATGAGCAGGAATTGAAAGACATCGGCGATGGTTTTCTGTATTTATTGCCATTGCAATTTAAAGACAAAATCGACCGTTTTTCCGTCCGCGCCGAAGTATTCAAACAAAATATCGAACCCGATTTAAGCAAAAACGCCCTGGAAAATTTTCGTTTTGAAAAATGGCGGGAATCTTATATCGCCGAAGCTGAATACGAGAATTACCGGGCCGATAAACAACTGGCCTTTACAATGCCAAAGGAAGCGAACCGGCAGCGTATCTTCGTAGAAGAGGATCCGCGCTATGAAGACACCCGTTATTTCTACATCAACATTGATCCTGAAATATTAACTGAAAAGGAAAAACTGCCGAAAAAAATTACCCTGCTCTGGGATGCCTCCAATTCTGCTTCAAACAAGGATATTGAAAAAGAAATCAATCTGCTCTCAGCCTACTTCGAAAAAATTGAAAATGGTAAAATCACGTTAGTTCTGTTCAGCAATGATCCGGAACCTGCGGAAAACTATACCCTTAAGAACGGCCACTGGCAGGCGTTAAAAAACCGACTCCAAAATGTAACTTATGACGGCGGCACGCAATTAGGGGCCTTAAAATTGAATCAGTATAAATGCGATGAATATATTCTTTTCTCAGACGGATTGTCAAACTTCGGCGAATCCGAAATCAGCCTGCCTGAAAAACCGGTAAATGTAATCAATTCCAGTCCGTCCGCCGATCATTCTTATCTTAAATATATCGCCCGGACCACCGGCGGCGTATACCTGAACCTGAATACAATGACTGAAGCGGAGGCGCTGCGTGGACTGACCACACAAAGTTTTTACTATATTTCAGCCACTTACTCCGAAGCAGCCATCGAAGCAACCTACCCGTCTGTTCCAACTCCGATCGTAAAGGACTTTTCCCTTAGCGGTCGCTTACTTGAGAAAAACGCAACAATTACACTGCATTTCGGTTTTGGCAGTGATGTTAAATATTCGCGTGAAATAAAAATCGACAGCAAAAGTCATCACTCGGAAAGCGGATTTGTTAAACGCATCTGGGCGCAGAAAAAAATTGCCGAACTGGACCTGCACTATGAAAAACATAAAAATGAAATAGCGGAACTGGGCAAAGCGCAGGGTATCATAACCCGCAATACTTCATTGATTGTACTGGACCGCCTTGAAGATTACGTCCGCCATCGCATCCTGCCGCCCAAAGAAATGCGCAGCGGCTATCACGCCATCCTGGCAAAGCAGCAAAAAGAGAAAGCAGAAACCGAGCACGAGCATATCGAATATGTTGTCGAATTGTTTAAACAAAGACAGGCCTGGTGGAACAAAAACTTTCCTTTCGGCGACGGCAGGCCAAAAGATGCCCGTGGCGGCAGAGATAGAGACGTAAATTTTATGGATGCGCTGCCGGAATCGGGCGGGCTAAGAGATGAAGTTATGGCCTCTGGTATGCCTTCCGTTGAAGCTGAAGAAATCAGCTCCGCGAGAGGATCGGGTTTGATGGGCAGAATGACTGACGAGTTCAGCGGTCCCAGGGTAATCCCGGAAAAGGAAGGACAGTCTGAACAAGGCGCTTCTGCCGGAAGTATCGCACTGAAGAAGTGGGATCCGGACACGCCTTATCTCAAAGCATTGAAAAAAGGCAAAGAAAAAGACTGGTATGATATCTATCTTCAAAACAGATCCGCGTATGCCAACAGCTCCGCATTTTATCTGGATGTGGCCGATTTTTTTCTTGATAAAAACACGAAAGCCATCGCTCTGCGTATCCTGTCCAATATAGCCGAAATGGAACTGGAGAATCACCAGATCCTGCGTATCCTCGGCCACCGGCTGACGCAAATCGGTGAATTTGATCTTGCTATTGCCGTGTTTGAAAAAGTACTTGAAATTCGCGAAGAGGAGCCTCAGTCCTACCGTGATCTGGCATTGGCTTATGCAGAAAAGGGGGCATATCAGAAGGCGGTTGATCTGCTCTATACAGTTGTGCGCAAATCCTGGGACAACCGCTTCCCCGAAATCGAACTGATTGCACTGAATGAATTAAATGCTATCGTTGCCAACTGTGATGATACGCTCGATTTAAGCAAAATCGATGAGCGGCTCATCAAAAATCTGCCGGTTGACATCCGGGTAATTCTGAACTGGGATGCGGATAACTGTGACATGGATTTGTGGGTCACCGATCCCAATGGTGAAAAATGTTACTACAGCAACCGGGATACCTATATCGGCGGACACATGTCGGCGGATTTTACTCAGGGTTATGGTCCCGAGGAATTTCTTCTGAAAAAGGCGCAGCCCGGTAATTATGCGATTCAGGTTGATTATTACGGTAACCATCAGCAGGTAATCAGCGGAGCCACAACGATTCAGGTGTACTTAATGACGAATTTCGGAACGAAAAAGCAAAAACAAAAGGCCATCACCCTGCGCCTGCGTGAAGAGAAAGATGTGATCGATGTCGCCGAATTTGTTTTTAAGAAGGAGGGAATAGAGTTCAGCCAAATCGATGAACGGGCAAAGTAGGCAAGCGTATTATATCAGTTGTTCTACATTTTCTTTAAGCTGGGCAATAGTGAAGGGTTTTTTGAGAAACCGGTGATGGGGTTCAAGCCGGAAACGGAGCGGATTATCTTCCTCCTCTAATCCGGAGATAAAGATAACCGGACAATCGGGTTTGAAGGTAATCATTTTCTTGTAAAATTGTTCACCAGTCATCTGAGGCATGAATAGATCGACAATTACAAGGTCTGTCTCGTCGGCATGTTTCTTCAGCAGATTAAGCCCCTCTTTGCCGTCCGGTGCGGTAACAGATTCAATATCCATCAAGTTTAAAGCCTCAACGATAATTTCCCGGAGGGCTTCTTCATCGTCAATGATCAGAGCTTTTTTTGCCATTGTGTTAATACATCCTTCTGCTGATCTGTTTTCCGAATCACGTAAAACAGTTTCGTCAATTTGTTTAAAAAATTTAAACAATAATCCGCATTTTTTCTAATTAATTTATAAATGTTTCCAGGTAATCCGGAACATCGTTAAGATTTTGCCCTGCCAGATTAAAATTACTGCTATGCAATGTCCCGAAAAATATTTGCTGAAGAATCAGATAAATCGAACAGAGTTATGAAACTTAAATCCACGGCTGAGTGATTGCAACAAAACAGGTAATTTGCTTGCTTTGAATATAAATTATGATGAAGTTATCATCGTATCATATGTTGACAATGCGGAGGCATAATGGGAATTTCGATCACTGACGGTGTAATTATTGTACTTTACCTGGTGATTGTCGCTTTAATCGGATCGCTATCCGGGGGAAAGCAAAAATCAACCAGGGATTATTTTCTGGGAGGATCCAACATTCCCTGGTGGGCGGTGGCTTTTTCCATTGTTGCCGCTGAAACCAGCAGTTTAACCTTTATCAGTATACCCGGACTGGCCTACATTTCGAATCTGAATTTTTTACAACTCACGATAGGATATCTGATTGCCCGAATAATTATCGCCTTTTTGTTTTTACCGGCTTATAAAAAAGGCAGTCTTGCAACCGCCTACGCTTTTCTGGAAGAACGTTTCGGCCTCCGCACACGTCGTTTTGCCTCGGTGGTATTTCTGTTTACGCGAATCGCCGCCGATGGCGTACGCCTGTTCGCTACAGCTATCCCCCTGGCGGTAATTTTTAAAACCAGTGTCTTTTTTCAAAACTGGTCAAATTTCGATATTTATCTGCTTTCGATTATCATCATTATCATTGTGTCATTGATATACACCTATACCGGCGGGGTGAAGGGCGTTATCTGGGCCGATGTGCTGCAGATGACTATTTATATCGGCGGGGCGCTGCTGGCCTTTTTCCTGCTGCTAAACAAAATACCGGCGGGATTCAACGTCGCCTCACTTGGTGACAAACTGGAATTTTTTAATTTTGATTTCGGTGATTCGATACATGATTTCTTTCGCCGGCCTTATACATTGGTTGGCTCGCTGATTGGCGGCGCGTTCCTATCGATGGCTTCACACGGCACCGATCAGCTCATTGTGCAGCGCCTGTTTACCACCCGCAGCCTGAAAGACAGTCAGAAGGCAATTATCACCAGCGGACTGATTATCATGTTTCAGTTCGCCCTGTTTCTGGCCGTCGGACTGCTGCTTTATGTTTTTTACGACGGGATTTCCATTACAAACCCGGCGGCGCCTTTTCACAAGCCGGATGAAATTTTTCCCTTCTACATTATCCACAATTTACCGGTCGGATTAAAGGGGCTGATCATCGCCGGATTGTTTGCCGCGGCCATGTCCACGCTGGCCGGTTCAATGAGCTCGCTTTCCAGCTCGGCGATGCTCGATTTGTATAAACCGATTTTCGGCAAAGATGACAATGATAAAAAAGAACTCTATGTATCGCGCATTTTCACCATCACCGCCGCTTTTATTTTAACCGGCGTGGCTTTTCTGTTCATTACCATGAGTCAGTCGGTGGTTGAAATTGCCCTGGGTATTGCTTCGATTACCTACGGCGGCTTGCTGGGCACTTTTCTTTTAGGTCTGCTTTCGGAGGAGGTCAGCGAAACCGGTGCGCTGGTTGGTTTCAGTACCGGTATCGTGGCCATGCTGTCTGTCAGTCTGATTCCCATCCTCACCGGGAATCCGCCGCTTGTGCACTGGACCTGGTATGTTTTACTGGGCACGGCGGTAACTGTTATCACGGGCGTTTTCTTCAGGAAAAAATAAACTGCCCTATCTGGTCAGGGCCGGGTTGTGTAAAATATAGCCGTGCGGTTCCATGCGGTATTTTCTTTTCAGCTCCAGGGTATCTGCCGGCAGCAGCGCCATAAAGCCGTAACGCTGCCGGATATCGTCAATGGCGCTGTTCAGGGATTCCCGGCGCGTTTTCTCATCAAAAAGGAAAGTCTGCATGCGCAGCGGTTCGATATTGGTTGCGGAAACGCCCACGTGACGGATGCGGACGCGTCTCAAACGCAGCTCGTTGAAAATACGGTCGGCGGCATCGAAAAGTGCGGCGCCGTCGTTAAGCGGCTGAGCCAGGCCGCGGCTGCGGGCATGACGCTTGAAATCGGAATAACCGATTTTTACGGAAAGGGTGCGGCAGGCCAGGTCATCCTCGCGCAGCTTTTTGGCTATGCGTTCGGTGAGATACTGCAGGGTGCTTTTGACAAGATTGACATCCGAGGTATCCTCTTCAAAACTGGTTTCGCGGCTGATTTGCCGGGGAATAATTTTACGCACCACTTCACGGTTATCGATGCCGTTGGCCAGTTCCCAGAGTTTGATGCCGTTTTTGCCGAACAGTTGTTCCATAATTAATTTGCTGAGCCGGGCCAGATCGCCTACCTTAAAAATATGCAGATCGATCAGTTTTTCCCTGGCCATGCGCCCCACACCGGGCAGGGCGTCAACGGGCAGATGGGCCAGAAATGCTTTTTCCGTGCCCGCCGGAATGTGTACGCAACCGCGTGGTTTTTTCAATCCGGAGGCAATGCGGGCAATTACTTTATTACTGCCGATGCCCACCGAAAGACCCACCCCGCTGCGTTCGAAAACCTCAGTGGTGATTTTTTCGGCCACCCATTCCGCCGAGGAATAGAGGTGCATGGCGCCGCTCAAATCCAGATAAGCATCGTCCAGAGAAGTGAATTCCACTTTGGGCGTATATTTGAGGTAGACTTCCTGAAATAGCGCGGATACGGCACGGTAATGTTCGTAATTGCCTTTAAGAAAGACAGCGCGGGGACATAAGGCTTTTGCTTTAAACAGAGGCATGCCGGTGCGGATGCCGCAGGCGCGCGCCTCGTAGCTGGCGGTATGTACCACGCCGCGCTGATTCTCCCTGCCGCCGACAATAACCGGTTTACCGCGCAGGCGGGGATTAAAACCCTGTTCCACCGAAGCAAAAAAAGCATCGGCGTCGATATGCATGATTGTTCGCTGTGTATTTTCCATGATTGTAAAATTTTCGAAAACGTTCAGCCGTCCAGGCAGACCCGCGCCACCTGCCAGTCAAAATCGCTGCCGTCGAAAAGCAGCTCAAAATAATCGGAGCTGTCGGAAATAATGGAATAATGATGCTGCTTGTGATAACCCTGATGGCTGATCCAGTGACCGTTGAGCCGGACAATCTTGTACACCCGGCCATTCCACTTAAAGCGCAGCGGAATCATTTTGCCTTCCCTGAAATGGCTGATTACTTCAATGGACTCAAAAATATCTTCAAAAGTCATTCGATAATCTCTTTGTCAATTTAAAAGTTAATTTTTTAAGTTTGTACCATTGTACACCTAAATATAAAACACAGTCAACGGTAAATCAACAAAAAAAGCAGGAAAAACGGAATGCCCATACGCTATGCATCGGACACAGAATCCGCGAGTCGTGATAAATCGGATAAAATCTGTCGGCGCACGTGGTTCCGGGATAATGGTACATTTGTGGCAGGAAAAAAACATAGCCGCGAAAGCACTAAAACACGAAAAGGACACAAAAAAATAATTTAGCGGGATTTAGTGTTCTGTGTTTTCTTTGAAAGAAAAATGGTCCGTAATAAATGTTTCGGCCGAAGGCCTGTAGTATGCAGGAATTTAAAACGTGCGGATAACCATGGCCACCTTGCCGATAATTTCAAAGCCCGGCGACCGGGGATCGATAATAATGGTGGATATTTCCCTTGAATCGGCTTCCAGACGGACCAGATGCCTGTCATAAAATATTTTACGGATATAGATGCGTGGCCCAAGCCGGATCGCGGCAATATCATGATCTTTCGGCTTTTGATTCAGGTTGACGTTCAAAAAGTCGCCCTTAAAAATACCGGAAACGGATAGGCCGTCATCCGCGGCACGCAGGGTGAGTGATTCGGTGTGTCTGCTTTTAAAATTTTGAATAATTTCACCGAGGCTGTAATTACCGGCATTTTCAATGTCGGATTCGATGTGGACCTCACCCAAAAGCGGGATATCGTAGAATTCTTTACTTTTAAAAAATAAATCTTCGTCAAACAGGGAAGATTGTTTGTTTTTATCTGCCATATTATTCAATGCGTTTGTTTTGTACGCGGATGCCGGGCATGGCGCCCCGGTCAATCAAAATTTCTTCGCCTAATGAATTTCCCGGATCAAACCGACAACCTTGCCCTGAATGGACCAGGCGCTTTCGGGATGAATATCGGGATAGGACGGATTTTCTGCTTTTAAATAGGACCGCCCCTTACCGACAACCAATCGTTTAACGGTAACTTCGTCATCAATGAGCGCGACAACGATATCTTTATTGTTTGCGGAGCGGGTGGAATTAACAACGACCAGGTCATCTTCAAGGATGCCGGCGTTAACCATACTATCTCCCTGTACTTTGAGCGCAAAATAGCGGCCTTCCGATTTAATCATTGCCCTGGGAATGGAAATGTAGCGTTCGACATTTTCTTCGGCTAACATGGGAAAACCGGCGGCAACGCGACCGATCAAAGGCAGGCTTACACCGTTTTTGTTTGCCGGCGTGTACGCATGATCAACGATGCGCAGGGCGCGCGCCGAAGAATCCTTCTCCAGAAAACCTTTTTTTACCAGGGCGTCAATATGTTTCAGAATGGCATATTTGGATTTGATGTTAAAGTGATCGGCAATGTCCTGATATGAGGGCGGGTAGCCTTTTTCTTCGATATAGCTGGCGATAAGTTTTAGAATTTCTTCCTGGCGCTTGGTGATTTCTTTCATTTCACACTCCAAAAAATGTACTTAAGTACACCAATTATAATTAATCCATTTTAAAAAGTCAAGCAAATCAGTAAAAGAGCAAGCAGAGAGCATAGTGGACAGCGCCCTCATCGGAGTCGGGGTCGGGGTCGATGATGCTTTTGCTCGATATCGATTCCGGGCAAGAAGTGATGAGATTTTCCCTTCTTGCGCGGGTAATCTCCGGGACTTTTCCGGTCTGGGCGGGATCGCGCCGAAGGCGCCATTTCGTGGCAATGACGGCATCATTATTTCATTAGACTTTAAAGAATGGCTATGCCAAAAAGATATAATCATTTGTGAAGGAATATTTAACCCGAAAATTTCCGTTATGACTGGCGAGCGTAAACTGTTCTTTTATCTTTAACTTTAAAACGGCAGAGACCTGATGAGCAAAAATTTATGCGACTTGGCAAAAAAGGATAATCTTTCAAAGAATTTAGCCGATTACGTTACCCTGATTTACAAAGGCAAATATGTCTGTGAAAAATGCGGCCGTGTTGCTATTGAAAAATCCAACTTGTGTCAGGGGGAAAAAATAAAAAAGATACTGAAGAAAAACAGTTAACGGATTGTTATTTTTATAAGCGACTTTTATCACCAATCCGCTGTGATTCCATTCCGCATCCACAATGGAAAATTGCGGATTCTTTTAATTACTTCGTGGAAACAGAACTTGAAAACTGATCAGAAAAAAAACGGCGCGGAGGCCGCCGGGTTGATTATAGCGAAGTGCCTAACTATATCGAACATACGGGCCTCAGAAAGATAATTGAACGATTTGGCAAAAATTAGTCCTGAGAAAAAAGTATTCCAATCAAAGAAATAATAACCGTTCAGCGTAACAAGTTTTTTGGCGGTCCGGTTATTTCCGGGTACGAAAAAACGATACATCATTTATTTTTGCTCGAGCACTTCCCGAACTTTCAGGGCCAGTTCTTTTACTGAGAACGGTTTCTGAATAAAGTTAACGCCTTTCTTCAGTACGCCATGGTGGGCAATAACATTGGCCGTGTAGCCGGACATATAAAGCGTTTTAATCCCGGGCTGAATCTTCACTATCTTTTTAGACAACGCGCGCCCGTTCATCTCTGGCATAATTACATCGGTGATCAGAAGATGAATTGCCCCGGCATGTTCTTTGGCCAGACGTATTGCTTTTTTCGGAGTTGGGGCCGGCAATACGTTATAATCCAGATTGCTTAATATTGTCTCTCCCATATTTAAAATACCCGGATCATCTTCAACAAATAACACCGATTCACCGGTTCCCTGTTTTACTTTTACCGCCTGGTCGGTAGTCTTTTCAGTCAATGCGCCGGTGTAGCGTCTGAAATAAATTCGGAATGTTGTCCCTTTATCCGGTTCACTGTACACATTGATAAAACCATTATTCTGTTTAACGATGCCGTATACCGTGGATAGCCCCAGTCCGGTTCCGCGGCTGACGTCTTTTGTGGTAAAGAACGGTTCGAAAATATTATCCAGCGTTTCTTTATCCATACCGCAGCCGTTATCGCTCACCGCCAGCATTACATATTCGCCGGGACTAAATCCCTCATGGGATCGACAATAGGCTTCGTCAAAGCTTACATTATGTGTTTCGATAGTCACTTTGCCCACGCCGTCGATCGCGTCCCGGGCATTAACGCACAGATTAGCCAGGACCTGATCGATTTGCGACGGGTCCATTTCAACCAGTCCTAACGATTTCGAAGGCTTCCACACCAAATCGATATCTTCGCCAATGAGACGCCGCAGCATTTTTAGCATACTATCCACGACTTCGTTAAGATTCAGCACCCGGGGATCAATGGTTTGCTTACGGGCGAAAGCCAGCAACTGACGGGTAATCTGCACGGAACGCCTGGCAGCGCTCAGGATTTGCGTGATATCATTCTGCGCCGCCGAATTGGGATCCAGTTTTTCCCTCGCCATCTCCGCGTAACCCATGATGATATTGAGCATGTTATTATAATCGTGGGCCACGCCGCCGGCCAGCCGTCCGACGGCTTCCATTTTCTGAGCCTGCGTCAGTTGATTTTCCAGCTTTCGCCGTTCGGTAACATCGGTAAAGAGTACAAAATTTAACGCGCCGGTTGAGGTTAACCGGAATTCGATATGACGAACGCCGCCGTCCTTGCAGGTTACCGGGTATTCCATTGGCTCAACTTCGCTTTTAGTAATTCTGGCTTTGTCGATCGCCTCCTTCCATCTCTTTTGCACCGCCGCTCTTAACTGCGGATCGGGATAAGCAAGCGTCCACCATTCATGGACGGAAGGCATGTCTTCCATGGTATATCCGAACATCTCGACAAATCGCCGGCTGACATAGACCGTTTTTTCCTCTTTATCCGAAATGACAATACCGACCGGCGCCGATTCGGCTAACAGCCGGAAACGCACTTCGCTGAGCTTCAGCGCGCTTTCAAATTGTTTACGGCTGGTTATATCCAGTACGGTGAATATGACTCCTTTTTCCATATCATCCAGAGCGATCGGCGTTGACGACAGGAGAACATCCAGGATTTTTCCGTCTTTTGTTTTCCAGTGTGTTTCGACCATGCCAATACCATGTTCGTCTATCTGCCGGTATTTTTCTTTTCCTACAAACTGAAAATCTGCTTCCTCAGGATACAACATGCGGGCGCTTTTACCGATTAATTCTTCTTTGTTATAGCCGGTAATCTGGCATACATGCTTGTTTACTTCCTGAAAAACACGGTTTTTAACGATGCCTATTCCGACCGGAGCGGCGCGAAAGATACTGCTCATTTTTTCTTCATTTTCTTTAAGCTCATTTTCCACTTTTTTTTGCTCGGTTATATCCTGAATATAACCGGTGATTTTTACAATGCGTCCATTCTCCTTTTCCGCCTGACCGGCGGTACGTATCCACAGTTTCCGGCCCCTGACCGTTGTCAACCGGCACTCCAACTCATAGGGTTTACCGTGTGTTTTGCATCGGTTAAATGCTTCAAGAATGCGCGGACGATCGGCTTTTGAATAGCAGGTTACGCTTTGATTAATATATTCCTGGCCGTTACCCAATATCGCTTTCGGATCATAACCATGAATACGGTAAGTTTCATCGGTCCAGAACATTTCCTGGCGAACCACATCCCATTCCCAGCCGCCGATTTTACTGATGCGCTGAGCGCTGTTAAGCAACGCCTCACTGCGGCTCAATGATTGCTCTGCTTTTTTGCGGGCACTCATGTCCTCTATGGAAGCCATGATACCGATAATTTTTCCTTTGGCATCAAAAATTGGTGAGGCGGAAAGACTGCCCGGAAACATACTGCCGTCTTTCTTACGACGGATTATTTCATGGCCTGAAAAAGAATCGCCCTCCATAACTTTCCGGCGTAATGCTGCAAATTCATCCTGCTTATCTTCAGGAACTATGGGCAGTGGTTTTCCGATCACCTCTTCTGCCTTCCAGCCGAATACCTTTTCCGCCGAGGCATTCCAGGCTTGCACATTACCCTGCAAATCTATACTGTAAAGCGCTACCGGGGAGCAGGCAATCATGGCGCGTTGGAATTCTTCACTCTTACGCAGCGCTTCCGTACGTTCAGCCACTTTTCGCCGCAATGTCCATGACCAGAGCAATGCCGCCAGCAAAAGCAGGATTAAGGGAATAAGGACGATCAAAATATAGCGTAGCGCTTCGGAAAAAGAAACGGTCTCTTCCCGGTATACGCCCAACCATTTATCATAAATACTACGGTATTCGCCGCTCTCTTCCAGTACTTTCAGTCCCTGGCTAAATGTCGACAACAGCGCCCTGTGATTATTGCCGGCCGCATAACAATAGTCTGCCGACAGGAGCGCTTTATTTCCGACTTCGAGATTTATCCATTGGTTCTTCTCAATCAAATAGAGGGCGGTTAAGCGCGATACCAGGGCACAGTCATAATTACCTTCCGCAAGCGCACGCAGGGCGCTTTCCTGATCCGGAAAGAGCGTAACCTGATTTTGCAGCCCGTTGTTCAGAACGAAATCATGCATGATGTCTCCTTCCTGAACAACCAGACGTAAATTTTCCATTTCCTCCACCCTGACAGGCGCTGCAATATCCCCCCTTCTAACCACGCTGACATAATGATGGACGGAATGCGCCGGGGTAAAATCGAACGTTAAATCGCGTTCTGTTGAATATAGCATACCCTGAAGCGCATCAATTTCACTATTGGCCAATGCCTTGCGGATTTCGGCCCATGGGCCAAGCCGCACTTTAATATCCAGACCAAGTTCACGGGCAATAGTCCGGGTTAGTTCGACGTTAAATCCGGACGGTTTCCCTTCTTTATTTAAAAACTCATAAGGCGGATAATTCTCATCGCCGCCTACTATAATAGGTCGCTGCTCCGGTAGCTGCATGGAAGCAAACCACTTGGCATGCAAATGACGGTAGACGCCATTGGCCATGATAATCGATAAACCTTCATTGAGCAGGGCAAGTGTTTCCCGGTCTCCCTCTTTTACGGCAAAACTGAAATCCTGGCGAAACCCTTCAAGCGGTTTATTGATGACGCGCAGGTTGGTTAAGTCGTTTTCACGAATCAATCGAATGGCCACCAAACGCTGAATAATAGCGGCGTCGAATTTTCCCTCCGACACCCCCCGCAGGGCGTCCGTAAATGTGGACGTCGTATGAATAGTGAATGGACGGTCTTCACGTCGCAGAAATTCCTCGGCATTATCCCCTTTCATAACGGCCACCGCCCGCCCCTCCAAATCATCGAGAGATTGAATACCGCGCGTATCCCGGCGAACGACAATAGCGCCATGCAGCGACATATAGGGAAAAGTAAAATCGAACAAATGTTCGCGTTCCGGGGTGCGTCCGACCAGGGGCAGAGCTTCAACCTCCCCGCGTTCCAGCCAGCCGCGCACCCCGGACCACGGCCCGGTGCGAAAAGTAACGCGCCGGTCCATGGCGGTAAGAGCCTCGCGCATCAATTCGACCGAAAAACCGGTCGCCCTTCCGGAATCATCCACAAAACTGAAGGGCGGATAATCTATTTCACAGGCGCTGGTAATCAAATCCTGACCCGAAACTGGTGAAAACAGAATATTGAAACTAAAAATAATGTGGAATAGATTTCCAAAATTTATGAAAGTGGAAATCAAATTTTTTAGAACATTATTTCTTGCTGACATTTTAAATGTATTATTCCTCCATAATTTTGGAATTGAATAATATTCCCTGAGCAATATATATCGGACAAATTATAATGATGCTTTAATGCCAGCCAAAAATATTTGTCCCGCCCGAGCGGGATAAAACTGCTAAAAATCTCCTTCCTGTCCACCACCAATCCCGATCGTCTGCAGGAGATAGCGGACAGCTTTTACCTCTTTCCGGGTCGTACCGCTGTATTTGCAGGATGATCTAAAAGAGAAAGTCTATTTACTTATTCGCGGGCAATTAGTGCATTCTCCCGCAAAACAAGTGTTCTATAGTCAAAAATGTATAACTAAATTTTTCCGCCGAGTATTTTTTCCCGGAAGTCTGCCATCGGAAATGCCGGACCCGGATCGATTTTTCTTCCCGCTGAAATATCATCATGGCCCAATATCATTTTGATGTTATAGGTTTTGATCAGCAGCTTACAGATTTCTTCAGCGACGGCAATCTGTTTGTCCGTATAGGTATGCCAGTAGGCCGGGCTGCTTTCATTTTTATGCGTCCTGAAGGTCACCTCATTATCCGGATAGGTGTTCCCCCACCACGCTCTGAATTCGTTGCCGCTTTTGGTTAACTTCAGGGCATTTACCAGCTCTATGGCAATCGAATATTTATTCCAACCTGTTCTGCCGTTATATTGACTCATTCCTGTATGCCAGGCAATAGTATTGAAAGGCACCATCTGGACAATAGTCCCGTCGCGGCCTATGACGATATGGGCAGAGGCGCGTATTTGCGGATTGCTCAGCGTTTTAACGGTCGCATCCAGGGCGTCACTGCTTGTAGCATTCATTACAATTGCATCCAGATCTCCCTCGGCAAATGTTCCGCCGTGATTGGGTGAAGGGATATAGGAAGTATTCTGGCCGACTAAGAAATGATCCACGATTTTTAAGGGGCCGGATTCCGTGGCCGGTGCTGCCTGTATCGGATAATCAGGCCTTGAAATGTCATCGAAGAGGGGCAGTTTATCGATGTCCCCTTCATCCAATGATTTAACGAATTGCCCTTGTATGCCTTTTATGATACCGTGTAAAATGTAGAAGTCAAGAAGACGGGCCGCCACCTTAAGATCATTGGTCTCCTGAACTTTTTTATAAATTTCGTATTCAAACTTTTTGCGTTCCAGCTCGATGGCGGCGCTTTTCTGGATCGAATTGGTAATCACCGAACCGAAGATACCTAGAATTGCAACGATAATGGTCGCCATTACCGGCGTTATGAATTTTTGCTTTTTGTCTTTTGTTTCATTGATGGTTTTTTCAAGGTTTTGCAGCTTATTTTTGATTTCTTTCAGATCGCTTTGTACAACCGAATCCAACGGATCATTTTCTTCGCTCACTTTTTAATTCTCCTATCAAAATAAACGGTATATCTGAATGCATTTTGAAGATACCGCGCAATCACAGACAAGCGACGCGGTTATCTGTAAAAACGCCAGACGCAGTTATAAAACAACGGCATTACCAAATTAATTTCCGCTTATCATAAAGCAATTATTTTATAATAAGGCGCTTTCTTCCTGTATCCTGCCGGATACCGAAAACGGTTTTTTGTGGATTGAAGGTAATAAAATCCGCCGGTCGAAATAAAACACATTTACCATTCAAATACAAATGGTGCAACAATTTTTTGACAATGACAAAAATATTTATGAACTTTTCGCATGTATTGTGTGTGGTTTACTCTTTGTTTTTGTTTGTCTTAGTTAAATTTAAGGATGAAAGTTCCATGCACAATCGCTTTATTACATTTCAGATAAGGGTTTTTTTAAAAACATAGCATGAAACGGAATTAATGGTCTATTTTTATTTAACCGCCCTGAGCCTCTTTATTCTTTATTGTGCAATGGAATATCGACTTCTGACCAAAGCACGGAAGCAAATCGAACTGCGTATTTTAGTTAATGGCACGCGCGGAAAATCAACCATGGTGCAATTAGTCCACCAAATGCTGACTGGCGCCGGCATGCCCGTCTTTGCCAAAACCACAGGTGATCAACCGCAAATAATGGATCCGCAAGGCCATAAATCGATTTTAAAGCGAACCGGCCCGGCCTCAATCATGGAAAATGTACGCTGGCTTAAGCGTATCTCAAAAGAAAAACCCGACGCGGTTATTCTCGAATGTATGGCCCTGCAGCCCGAAACACAGCATGTTTTATCGGCTCGCATTTTTAAACCGCATGTTATTCTGCTGACCAATATTAACGAGGATCATGCCGAAGTTATGGGACAAAATCTGCATGAGATGACGCGGACCATTGCCCAGTGTCTGAGCAAGCCGGCGCACCTCATTTTGCGGCAGGAAACCCTTCAACTGTTACAGAATGCCAAAGTTAGGCTGCCTGATTATAGGGTTGCCGGGGATGCATATCCCGATATTCATGCTAATCCGGAACGGCAAAACCTACCTCCTGATGTTATAAAGCAGTACGCTTCCCTGCTGAACGCGTTGGCTGATCGACTAAAAATTGATTCAGCGATACCGGCAAAAGTCATAGAGCAATACATTGCCCGCAGCGCACCTTTAACAACCATTAATGCTAAAGACCGAAAATTTATTTTTTATGATCTGTTTTCTGTGAATGATACAAGAAGCGCAACCACCTGGATTGATCAGCTTATAAGCAGTGAGCAAGCTTCTCAAATCGTTTTTCTTCTCAATACAAGAGGCGACCGCCCTCTGCGAACACGTGCCTTTTGCGAGATGCTTAATAACGATCAACCCGAGTCTGCGATCTGGTTGCACGGTTCGGGAAGCCGCCTGGCAAAACGCTTTTTGGCGCCCAATCGCGTGATCGAACAATGGGGCAGCAAACATGTACTTAATTATTTGGCGCATGGTTTTCAGCACTCTACAATGATCATTGGTCTTGGTAATCGCGGCGGAGCCCAACCGATCACTCAAAAACTTCTGTCGCTACAGCAGATAAAAAGGGAGTCGCAATCATGATTGTAACCGCCTTTGGCGTTGGCATTGCGCTGGGATTTATTTTTTTTGAACTCACCGGACTGACTGCCGGAGGCATCATTGTTCCCGGATATCTGGCACTGTTTATTCGTGAACCCTTGCGCATACTGGTCACCACGATTGTTAGTCTGATGACCTACGGGCTGGTAACACTTGCTTCCGGCTATCTGATTATTTTTGGGCGCCGGCGCTTTTTACTGATGATTTTGACTGGTTTTTTGCTACGCGTGGCGCTGGACCAGGCCCGACTTATGGTGCCGGATCCGGGTGTTGAATTGCAGGCGATTGGTTACATCATCCCGGGACTCATTGCCAATGAATTTTTTCGTCAGGGCATTCTCAAAACGCTGCTTGCCATGGCTGTGGTTACCATAGCAGTATATGCCGTTCTTCAAATCATCTATTTTTAGGAATCTTATGTTTGAGCGTCCCTTTAAGCCCGGTATCCGTATTTCGTATCCAGCGCTTCTGATACTTACTTTTACGGCCATTGCAGGCCTGCTTATCATGATCAGTCTGCGGAAGGAACAGACCCATCCGGTAAATCCTGAAATGATTGCTGCGGCAACACGCGTGCTGTCTGCTCAGAGCGCTTTAAGTGCGCGTTTCGATTCATTAAGCAATGAATCAGACCGTCAGCTTGATCCCATGCGTAGTGCTTTGATTGGCGTGGAATTCACACCGCTCACTACCACTCTCGGCAACCTCGAAGCAAAGCAGATATCCACTTCTCCGGATTTTGCAGCGCTGTTTATTCGTTGGTTTTATGAACTCGATCTAAAGGAAAATGAGCGCGTCACAATCCATGCCTCGGCATCATTTCCCGCTCTTATTTTGTCAGCCCTCTGTGCCGCTGAAGAGTGGGGATTAAACATTCAGCTGATAACGTCCGCCGGCGCCTCCAGCTTTGGAGCCAATCGTCCGCTGTGGACTTGGTGGGATATGGAATCATTTTTATATAGTCAGGGATTGATACACACGCGGACATCGCTTGCTACACCCGGCGGCCCCGATGATAACGGCGCTTCCTTTTGGCCCGGTGGACTGGAAGCATGCCAAGCCTCTGCCAGACGTAACGGGCTTGATTTATTGATACCTGATGATTACGCCCATGCGGTGCGTGTTAAATTGAGTATGATTACCGCGGGTGAACTACCGGCGCTCTTCATCAATATTGGCGGCAATGAAATAGCCGTGGGGAGGCCGCCGTGCAGTCTGGATTTAAATCCGGGACTGATTAAAATAACTTTGCCTGAAGAAGCTTGTGAAGGACTTATTCATAAATTAAGCAGAATGAACATACCGGTATTGCATTTACTGCACATTAAAGAGCTGGCTGCCTATCATGGCCTGGGCGCCGATATCAGATCATTCCAAGGCGTGGGCATGAATCCGGTTTACAAATACATTCAGTCCAATCGCACTGGCGCTGTTCTGGCTTTTTTGCTGATTATTGCAAGCTGGATAACGTTCTTTATTATTCAGCGCCATCGCTCGACCAAAGATTCATCGATTTTAACACAATAGTAACCAGTTTTAAGTGCCAGGCTACCCGTTGCTCAAGATCGAGTATGCGGGTCGTCTCAAAAGTAAAAGCGGCAATATCCAAATATTTTCCTGCCCACCAGGCGGCACTGTTTAGGATTGGCATTTCCACCGCCGAGAATAATTGATCATGATCGGCTATGTCTTCATTAATGCCGTCCAGCATCGGAATGATCAGTTCGCTGGATGCTATATTCGGATAATATATGATGGTTTGGCCGAGCCCCATGTCACGATCACTTTCATCCGGTGTATTCAGATGCAGATAGCGCGCTTCATGCAGGTCGATAAGTGCTTTTACCTGATATTGGCGCGCCAGTTGTTCAATTTGATAAGCCATTTGTTGCATGGGCAGTCCGTCCGCGGAACCCGGATAGCAGCGGTTCAGATTGCCCAGTTCCCGGTCCACGCCATCCGGAACGGGAATGCGCCTCTTATAATTTTCAACAGACCTGCGATTTGCCAGCGGGATCAGAATAACGCGGCCGTTTTCTACAGGCCGTTTTATTAAAATATCGACCAGCCTTAAAGCAGCCTCATATCCGGCCGGTTCATTGCCGTGTGTTCCCCCTACAATCATGACGGCGTCACCATCCTTACCCGAATCATAAATAAATGCCGGTGTTTGATGAGCCGTGTTAGTCATCAATTCCATGCGTTTCGTATGTTTTAATGTATCGATAGCGTCATAGACAGAACGGCTTTCAGTGGTTATACTGTAACGGGCAGTACATTGTAACAAAATGATGGATGTTAGTACAAAAAAAGCGGTACGAATCATTTTCTCCTTCCCTGTAATCTTATTCTGCCGTTTTATTTCCGGCAATACTTTTCCATTCAAAAAAATCCGGAACAAATTGGTAGTCCAGTAAAGCATTGGCTGTAGCTGGTGAACCGGGCTCAATCAGACCAAATATCGCGGCTTGTTTACCGGGCGTTAATTCCGGTTGCGATATCAACTTAATTTTTACCTCGCTTTCCTGATAACGATCGCGGAGATCTTCTGTAAAAATAAAATCGGCCATCAACGGATTGGGGTCTAAATATTGCTCGATTTGTACACCGTATTCCTTAAAAGCCTGTTGAAACAGATCGTTAACATATCCATAATGCGTGCAATTATAACTAACCAGCCATTTACCCGATTGTACCGGCGCATGTTGAAGAATCTGCTGCACATATTTATGAACCAGCGCTTTTGTTGTGTCCGACTGAGGCCCCCGTTCAATGCGTCCGGCCAAAGAGGGACAGGCTTGTGTATAAATACGTTCGCCTGGTATCCCGCGGTCTGTTAATCCGATTTTATGACGGTTTTGCTGAACCGTCGTTTCCGTTGCAAATATCATCACCTGCGCTGAATCGGTTTTATTCATTTCCCTTTCAATCAAATTGATACCGGTTTCTACAATGCCAATCACCGGAATATCGCTCGTTTTTGAAAAGGGCGTGTAATCATACAAAACCGAAAGTGTATTGCAGGCGATCAGTATGGCATCCGGCTTTAACTCCTTTTGCATGGCTACCAGGGCGTTATTAAACACCTGTACTTTTTGTTCTGTGGTTTCCATGCTGTTATACCCGGAATTCAGGTGCGGCTGGGCATTAAAAAAAATCACCTCCGCATTTTGGAACACATGATACTGCTGAAGCCGCTCATAGAGATCAGCAGCAACCGAAAGCCCCCCAAGGCCCGAATCGGTCACAATGATACGCACATCCGGCTTTGCAAAAAATGCCGCCAGAGTTTCTTCCTGGGAAGGTTGTTTTTTATGGTTGCAGGTCAATATCAGAAGAAGTGCAACATAGATAAGATTATATCGATATAATATCCGCATCATTTACTTCCATCTAAATCATGAAATATAAACCACAATATGTTCGAATTTAATAACCCAGCGCAACGCCATCGCGGCGTGAGTCCGCGCCAGCACTCAGTTTCCCGCTGTCAGCATGCATCAGAACACCCTGCGCCCCGCCGAAGTAATTATCAAAATCGGCATGGACCTTTACATCATGTCCCCGTTCGCGAAGTTTTTCGAGTATGTCTCCGGGAATACGGCCTTCCGCATGCAGTTCTTTTGATGTAACATGAATCCGCGGCGCTTCGATCGCTTCATCGACCGTCATTCCAAAATCAATTATATTGATGATAATCTGAGCCAGTGCTCCGATAATGCGCGACCCGCCGGGTGTGCCGATACTTAAAAAGGGTTTACCATCTTTCAACAGGATGGTCGGGGCTATACTGCTGACCGGTCTTTTTCCGGGCTCGATGGAGTTGGCATGCCCGGGTTCGCTGTCGAAATCCGCCAGGTGGTTATTGAGGATGATGCCGGTGCCCGGCACGGTAATACCCGAACCAAACCAAAGGTTAATGCTCTGCGTCAGAGCAACGGCATTACCTTCGCTGTCTATAACCGAAAGATGCGTCGTACTTCCCGATTCCCCAGACAACCAATTCGGCGGTTGATAGTGATCCATCGCCTTTCCGGGATCAATTTTTTTTCGCAGGGATTGGGCATGTTCGGCCGAAGTAAGTTGTTTTACAGGTACATTATAAAAATCGGGATCAGCCATATTTTCTGCTTTATCGGCCAGCACCATTTTCATTGCCTCTGCTAACAGGTGTAAATAATCCGCGGAACCGGATTTCATTTTGTTCAGGTCAAATCCCTGCATGATGTTCAACAATTCAATCAGATGCGTTCCCCCGCCGGTGGGTGGCGCAGCAGAGGCAATCTGATAACCGCGATAGCTGCCGATAACCGGTTTTTTCAACAGCGCCCTGTAATTTTCCAAATCTGTTTTGTTTAAGATGCCGCCCAAATTCTTAAGCGCCGTCACAATGCTGTCGGCTATTACTCCATTATAGAATACCTCAGACCCAGCGGCAGCCATCCGTTGCAGCGTGGATGCCAGGTGCGGATTTTTAATTGTAGCGCCAGCCGAAGGTGGCAAACCGTCCGCCAGATAAATTTGTGCGCTGGCCGGATTGGAATATATCAGATCATAGGCCTGGATGATCATATTCTCAAAATTTGGGGTAACCTCGTATCCCTGTTCGGCCAATTGTATGGCCGGCGCGCTGACCCTCTTAAAATCCAGCGTACCGTATGTATTGAGCAACTGACTAAGCCCGGCGACAACACCGGGAACACCAACCGATAACGGGCCGTCATGGGTCTTTGCTTTAAAACCAGCGGAATTATCATAGTAAAGACCAGGGGTTGCAGCAGCCGGCGCAGTTTCGCGGTAATCTATAGTCACGGCTTCGGACTCATCGGCCATTTTAATGACCACAAAGCCGCCGCCACCGAGTCCGGAAGCATTGGGTTCCACTACGGCCAGTGCCAGTGCGGTCGCGACCGCCGCATCAACAGCATTTCCGCCATCCTGCAAAATTTGAAGTCCGGCCCGAGAGGCAAGCGGGTGCGCCGAGGCCACCATACCGTGGTCGGCGATAACGTCCTGAGCATTTCCGGTTCCCGCTATAGAAATGATTAGAAGCCAGATCAACCGCAAATTTTTAATTATCTTAAACATGATCATCCCATTATTTTATGAGTACCATTTTACGTGCAGCCTGCCGCGCACGCGCATTAGTTTGATATATGAAATGATAAAAATAAATGCCGCTCGATAACCCCAAAGCATCCAAATTCCATACATGGCTGCCTTTTGCGTAACTTTGCGGTGCCCATTCTCTCACCTGCCGGCCCTCCGCTGAGAATAACCGTATTGTTACCTGCCCCGCCTGCGGCATGTAAAAGCGCACCGCTGTCTGCCCGTTGAACGGATTAGGATAGTTTTGGGCCAGATAAAAATCTGTGGCCACGGCTGGAGTCGGGTTTGCCGGTACGGATGTGGTCATGGCGTTGTACATGTTAAGCAGCTCCTGATGGGCGAATGCCGCATAATCATTTTCAACTGCTAACATTTCGGTAACGTTAACCGTGCTATCGGCACGCCAGTCCGATAAATATGCTTCCGTAGCGGTCAAAATAGAATCTTCGGCGATGAACAGCATCGGCCATAATCCGCCACCGGATCCGTCTCGTAATTTATAGGAATCGATATAATTAATGTTCGGTTGGTAATCAAATAACAACGACCTGAATAGATTCGATGCATCGCATAACGGCGCGGTATCATCACCATCGGCCTCTGCTGGTGTTTCTCCTACAGGCCAGTAGGGAACCGTAAGCGCTGCCGCGGGATGTCCCAGCATGGTCCACATGGTGGTTAACAATGGAGACTCGTTTTCTTTAACGCCTTGCATTACCACAGCCGAGACAGAGGTCGAGCGGCAAATGCTCACATAGCTGTAGATATAGCCGAAAGGACGTCCTTCGATCCATGTATCTGCAAAAGGAACCGGTACAGGATTACTCTCAAAATCTGAGAAATCGCGCATTTGGTGGCGCAAAATACTGCGTTGAGTTAAACTATCGCCGCGATGGAACCCACCGATAAGGTCCACCGTTCGGTTGTAACGCTCGTATCCGCTGCCATTGACGCCGTCGCCGTTTTCGGCAAAATTAGTACGCAGCACGTATCCTCTGGGCACCTGGGTAGAATCATTGGCATCATATTTCCAGTAGGCACTGCCGGAGACTTCATAAATAACCGCTGCACCACCGGCGTCAATTAATGCAAAGTTACCATGCGTGGCCCGACCCGAACTGTTTGTTTCATCGAGTAAGGCTTCAAAATCGGCCACGGTTCCGCAATTACCCAGTGCGTAGCGCATAATCGAGCCGTTATCATAACCGCTGCTTCCCGAGGGCAGATCAGTGGAATTGGCATTCAGGATAGCTAAACCACTTTCATTAACACCCATCCACGTGTACGTTTTTCCAGCATTTACCACCGCAATGTAGGGATAATCATTGGCATCATTATAGATAACTTCATTATCCTTATCGGAAGTATCACGCGTTTTCCACAATAACGGCCGCCCGTCCGGTGTGGCCCTGCCGGCGGCAACACCAATTGTGCATTCCTCCTCTGCCCATACAAACGATATCAGTAATAATAAAATACACAGATACTTTGACATAAAAACTTCCTGCTTAGTTTGATCCCATTGCCGCGCCGGACCGGCGCGGATCGGAGACGCCGATATATTGTCCGGTCAGCCGGTCATAGATAATCATCTGAACGCCGCCAAAATGATCACTCAATTCCGGATATGATTGGATATTGTAGCCGGTTTTTTGCAATTGTGCTGTTATTTCCGGTTTAAAACCTTTTTCCATGCTTAATTTGGAATGATTGGCGCGCATCGAAAAGCGCGGCGCCCATATAGCCTGTAACGGATTGTCACCAAATTCAAACAGGCGCAGAATAATTTGTGCCATCACATTAAACACCCTGCCGCCCCCCGGTGTGCCAATCACAGCCAGGATCGTATCCTGTTTAGCAACCATGGTTGGACAAATCGTGCTTAACGGCCGTCTTCCGGAGCTGAGATAGTTTGGTGACGGCCGGCTATAAAAATTGGTCATCGATGAGTTATAAATAATACCCTGCGATGAAAATCCCGAACCGAAATAGAGCCCCAAAGTCTGGGTTAAGGATACCGCATTGCCCTCGTCATCGATCACCGATATATGCGTCGTGTGCGGTGCATCCGCTTCCTTTTGAGCTGCTTCAGACTTGCGAAGAGCATTTTCGTATTTCCAGGGATCACCCACGGGAATATTATTCTTTCTGGAGTAATTAACCGAATCCGGGACAAAATCACTGAAGCGCTGATCAGCATAATTCTGGTCCAGAAGCCCGCTTACCGGAATGCGCAACTGTTGCGGATCGCCCAGATAGTGGTAGCGGTCAACATCGGCACGTTTGATAGCCTCCACCAACAGGTGTATTGAATTGGCGTCCCGGTCAAAGCTCTGCAGGCCATCGTGAAAACGCGATTCAAATAGATTTAATATCTCCAGCAATGTTGTTCCCGATTGTGGAGGCGGCGCTGATATCAGCTGCAAGTGTCGATAATCTGAACGGACAGCCTCTTTTTCCTGTGTTTCGTAGTTTGAAAAATCCTGCAGTGAAAGGTAACCGCCGGCGGCCCGGATATCCTGCACCGCGTTTTTTGCATAGACATCTTTGTAAAAATAAGTATGACCTTCCCGGCTCAATCCTTCAAGTACGCCAACCAGGGGTTCGTTAAACAGCGTATCGCCGACCATCGGAGGAAAATCATTAATGAAGTATAAATCCTGTGTTTGATCAAAGCCCATGATCACATCTAATTTATCGAGCAGGATGGTATGAAAGTGTTCATTGACAACAATACCCTTTCTGGCAATCCGGATAGCCGGCTCAATAACTTGTTCAAGGGATAATCGCCCATATTTTTCAACTGCCGTGATTAATCCGTGCGGAGTGCCCGGAATGCATATTGAACGCGCCGTATAGACCTGCTCACGGTTGAATGCAGTATCAGCATGGACGGATGTCTGCATGTAGTAATCAAGGTAGTGATAAGACTTTTCATCCTTTAAATAGATCAGCATACAACCGCCGCCGCCCAGGCCGGAGGCATAAGGTTCCACAACCCCGATCACAAATGCCGTTGCCACGGCTGCATCTACCGCATTACCGCCCTGCTCAAGAATCTGCAAACCAACTGTCGCTGCCTGCGGATGGGCTGCCACTACCAGAAAGCCGTTGGAAGTATCAATTTTCGCCTTATCATATAAAGATTCTGCAAAGACCGGCTTTAAAGCAAATAGTGTGTATATCGTAAGCGCGAATATAATAAACGTCCTCATGGTAAATAAACCATCTTTCTGGTTAAGTTAAATGATCCGTGGTGTAATGTATAAAAATAGATACCGGCGCTTAAGGCTGTATTTTCAAACTTAATTCGGTGATGACCGGCCGGCAGATTTGGTGTTGTCTGCATCCAAATCCGTTTTCCCTGTATTGTAAAAATTTCCAGTGAAACCCTGCCCGGCCGGGGCAGATAAAAGGGTATTACCGTACTATCGTTAAACGGATTCGGAAAATTCTGCATTAATCTGAAATCCGACGGGATGTCATTTGTGCCGTGCTCTACTGGTAATAATGTAAGAATAAAATCATACTGCTGTTTTGCCCACAGGTGCTGGGCAGTTAGCCAATTTTTCATACTGTCGGTAGATGCTTCATAAGAATTCATTTTCCATTCGGGCAGGGCTGCATCATAGCTGTTAAACAGGCTGTCCTGTATGATCATTGTATGCGAGCGAATTGCCTCCAGTTGATCCGTATCCGCGTAACGGTCCGCATAGCGTCCGTCGGTATAATCATATACCAAACGCCGTAAGCGATCGGCTGAGCCGGCCATTCCGTCATCTTCAGCGTCGCTTCGAATAAATTGCGGGATGATATTCACGGCCGGTAAAAACGGCAGCGCAACCGATAGTGACGATTCGCTGAGGCACAGCCACATAATCGCTTCAACCCGGGGATCGTCACCGGGAATCGTGCCTTTGATAACACAGCCGGCCGCGGTTTTGTAACGTGAAAGCACCGCATTGGTTTGATATGAGCCGTCCGGCATTCGGTCCTCATCAGCCTGCGTGGTGCAATAGTCTTTGATGATTTCCTGCACAAAATAGCGGTAATCCAAACCTTCTTCCGGACCGGCATTCAACAGGTATGCCGCCCTGGCCTCGCGCTGCGGAGAGGTGCTTCCCGATGCCGGGGGTCCCGCAGACGGGTGATATTTTGCCGTATTGGCCATGGTACCGATGCTGTCTGTGATTTGAATTTCGACGTGCGCATAGCCATCCACCTCAAATAAAGAACCGGCGCCGGATGCATCAATTACAGCAAAGTGATTATGCACCCGCCGTTCTCCTGCTGTTGTATTGAGCAATTCCCGGAAATCATCCAGTGATGCGCAGCTTTTCAACGCTATTGCCGTTAATTGCGAACCGTACGGCCCGGATTCTGCGCCGGACAAATTTTCGCTGTCCGAGTAAACGACGCCAAAACCCGCTGAATTGATACCCATTCGGGCGCGTGTATGATCCTGACCGTCGTTTTGTTGAAAAACATAACTGTATTCACCCGCCCTGCCCGCATAAAAATTGACGTCTGAGGGATAATTGTCAGCGCGGTCTTTGTTTTTGAAAAGCAACGGCCGGCCATCACTGGTTTTTGAGCCGGTAGCGATGCCGATAGTCGATGCCTGCAGCATGAAGGCCATCAGTAGGATTAAATAAAATAAAAACTTCATTGCTTCACCTGATCAGAAGCATCGTTTTGCATTGCTCTGTTCGGTTCGTTTTGAGGCGGTAATAATAAATTCCGGATGACACAGGGCGGCCCGAATCGCTTAATCCGTCCCATTCTATCGTGTAGAAACCGGGATTCAATTCCGTTTCTATCAATTGGCGAACTATTTTGCCGGTGACGGAGTAGATAGCCAGGTATATATTTTGCCGCTGATTTATACTGAAGGGTATCATTGTTATAGGATTAAATGGATTCGGATAGTTATCAGCCAAAAGAACGGTTTGGGGGAGCTCAGGCCCTGTTGATGCCGTTAGTCCGGTTTCAGTAAAAAAAGTGAGTCTCAGCGCGTCCAGGATGTTTTCCCATTCCGATCGGCTGTTACGAATAAAATACTCTAATTCCATGTGTACGAATGAATGGCCGCGATTATTTGACCATATCCCCTGCTTATTGGTGGTGGCACCTAAATAGCCATAAAGAGTGCCATCGAAAATACCACTTGAATAACCTTCCGATTCGATCGCCTGATCGAGAGAATCCAATATTTCAGAAGGTGATGTGGTGCCGTTACTCAGAACAACATCCGGATAACTGGCATACTCCGGACGCGTGCTGCGGCTGTAACCATGAATCTGCAAAGCGTGTTTGCTCAGGGGCGCCCATCGCTGATGCACGGTATGAAAGGCATTGTCCTCGTTATGAGCGACGTCCGCGGGTGCCGGATTCTGTCCATTAGCATAGCGATGTGTACCTGCCATCATGAAAAAACTGGATTGCAATAGCTGATAGGCCGAAAAACCAACCAGCCAGGTATTGGTATCCCAGTAAGGATGAGGGACTTCGACAAGCACATCTGTTTTTCCGTGCGGATATAGCACATACGTACCCCAACCGCGCTTCGGGCCGGGTGATTGGTCAGCGCCGTTTTCCA
>CAYXRA010000046.1:0-28797 GCA_964467525.1 uncultured Calditrichaceae bacterium | reverse complement strand
CGTTTTAATGCACTATCTAAAATAAAAGACTGGAAGAAATAAACAGATGAAAAAAGTAACATTTGCTTTCGGTATACACAATCACCAGCCAATCGGTAATTTTGATTTTGTTTTTGAAGAAGCATATCAGAAATCCTATCTGCCGTTCCTGGAAATTCTAAAAAAACATCCCGGTATACGGATTGCCATCCACTTTACGGGCATTCTGCTCGACTGGATCGAAGATAATCATCCCGAGTTACTGGAAATGGTGCGCGATATGACCGGCAAAGGACAGCTCGAAGTGTTGACCGGCGCCTATTACGAACCGATAATTACTGTGATTCCGGAGGCCGACCGTATCGGCCAGATCAAAAAATTGAGCGCCCGTGTTGAGCAATTGTTTGATTATAAACCAACAGGCATGTGGCTGGCCGAACGCATCTGGGAGCCAACTCTGGCGGCCACGTTGCATGACGCCGGTGTAAAATACACCATTATCGACGACACCCATTTTAAATATGCCGGATTAACCGAAAAAGATTTAAACGGCTATTTCCTGACTGAAGATCTTGGGAAACCGGTGGCCCTGTTTCCGATAAGCAAGCATCTGCGCTATACCATTCCGTTCCAGGCCCCGGAAGAAACACTGAAGCACCTGAAAAAAAATGCCAGGGATGATCAACAGTCGGTTATCGTTTTTGCCGATGACGGTGAAAAATTCGGGGTATGGCCGGATACATACCGCCATGTTTACGAAAATGGCTGGCTCGACCGCTTTTTCACCGCGATGGAAGACAACCTGGACTGGATAGAAATGAAACACTTTGCTGAGATCGTACCCAACATCAAACCGAAGCATAAAATTTATCTGCCGACCGCCTCTTATGCGGAAATGATGCACTGGTCACTTTTTCCGCCAACCTTCAGGCAGTACGAGAAATTTGAGCACCTGCTCGAAGAACAAAATCTTTTGGATGAATACGGATTATTTGTCCGCGGCGGCTTTTGGCGCAATTTCATGGCCAAGTATCCTGAAATAAATAACATGCACAAAAAAATGCTGCGCATCAGTAATAAATTGTGGAGTGCACCGGAGTCTTTGCGCAAAAAAACGGCAGCGGCCTTCGATCAGTTGTGGGCTGCTCAATGCAATTGCCCTTACTGGCACGGCGTTTTCGGCGGTATGTACCTGAGTCACCTGCGCCAGGCCATTTACAAAAGCCTCATTAATGCGGAAAAAATATTCGATGAAAGTAACGGTATCGAATATCCGCCGCTGGAAATTTCGGATTTTGATGTGGACGGCCATGATGAAGTGTTGGTGGAACGCAAGCTGCATAATGCCTATTTCCGGCCGGATTACGGAGCGGTTATGTTCGAATATGATTATAAACCGGCAGCAAAAAATATCCTGGATACCGTTACCCGAAGGGAAGAAGGCTATCACGATAAGCTCAAACACGCCAAACTGGCCGGTGAACAGGATACCTCCGACAGCGGTGAAACCGCCAGTATACATGATCTCGTTTTGACAAAGGAACCGGACCTGCATAAGCAGCTCACTTTTGACTGGTATGAGAAAAAATCATTCATCGACCATTTTTTAGGCGCCGACGTGCAAATCGATGATTTTAAACGCGCCCGGTTTACCGAGGACGGTGACTTTGTAAACCAGCCCTACCTTTTAACGGATCATTCACATGATAAGAAGCTACTGACGCTAAATTTTCGACGTGAGGGCAATGTCTGGCTGGAGGGTCAGCAAAAATCGCTGACTGTTGAAAAAGTAATCACCGTTGCCGATGACAGGGGCGAGGTCATTGTTAAATACAAATTAAAAAACACTTCCGGAAATCCCTTAAAACTGCGTTTTGCCGTCGAATTCAATTTCGGTTTGCAGGCCGGTCATAACGATGACCGTTATTACTATGATGTCAACGGCAAACTTTCCGATTTTTATCTGGATTCTATCGGCAGTTTAACCAATCGTGAATCAATCGGATTGCGGGATGAATATCTCAAAATAGATATCAAACTGAAATCCGAAAAACCTGCGGATATATGGCGGCTGCCTGTGGAAACCATATCGCTGTCCGAAGCAGGCTTCGAGCGGGTTTATCAAAGTTCGACCGTACTTTTTATCTGGGAAATCGAACTCGAAGATGAATGGGAAACCGGGCTTGCTCATATTGTTTCAACCCCGGAGTGATTCAAAAAAAGGCTTTTAAAATGACTTCAAAGAAATTTAATTTATTTGTGCTGGTCATTATTGTTGCCGCTTTAAGTATTCTGGCTTCACGACATGATAACCGTCTGGCATTTTTCGGTGGCGGAGACGGCGACCGGCGGGATAATTTGTCTAAAGTAAGATCCGTCTTTGCATTTATCGATAAGCTCTATGTTGATGAAGTCGACTGGGATGCAGCGAAAACCGGCGCGATTAACGGCGCGCTGGAAACACTCGATCCGCACTCTGTTTATATTTCAAAAGAACAAGCCGAGCTGAATCAGGAAGAATTCGAAGGAAGATATCAGGGGATTGGCATCCAGTTTGATGTTATAGAGGGCTACATTACCGTTATTTCGGTAATCCCGGGTTCGCCTTCGGAGGAAGTCGGCCTGCAATCCGGTGATAAGATCATTAAAATCAATGGTGAATCCGCTTATGATATCTCGATATCCGAAGTGCCTAAAAAACTGAAAGGCCGTAAAGGTACCAATGTAACAGTGACGATACGCCGACCCGGCGTTGCGGAATCATTTGATGTGGACATTACCCGCGGTGAAATCCCGATTTTTACGGTAAATACCTACTTTATGGTCGATGACAGTACCGGCTATATCTGGCTGAACCGTTTTGCCAGCACAACAGCTCAGGAAGTGGAAGATGCTCTGACCGAACTGGAAGGGCAGGGTATGAAAAGACTGCTGTTCGATTTGCGCAGTAATGGCGGCGGCTATCTGCAGGAAGCCGTTAAACTGGTAGGCAAATTCATCCCCGGGCATAAAAAAGTGGTTTATACGCGGGGACGTCTGTCAAGATTTAATAATGAATTTTATACGGATGATTTCGGGCAATCTGAAGTGCGCGATTATTCGCTGGTGATATTGATCGATTATGGATCGGCGAGTGCCTCGGAAATTGTTGCCGGCGCCATTCAGGATTATGACCGCGGTCTTATCGCCGGCACCAACAGTTTTGGAAAAGGCCTGGTACAAAATGAATTTGAACTCCGCGATAATTCCCGTCTGCGCTTGACAGTATCGAAATATTACACGCCCAGCGGTCGCTTAATTCAGAAGCCTTATGAAGGAAAAGAGCGGACGGAATATTATTACGGATTCGATCCTTTGGATGCAGATTCGGCCGTGCATGCGCCAGCGGAAGGCGACAGTGCCGAAGCCGAAAGGCCTGTTTATCATACCGAGGCGGGACGCATCGTGTACGGCGGCGGCGGGATTACGCCGGATGTGGAGATTAAATACGAGTCGGGCAGTGAATCGCCTGATATGATGCGCCATTTTTTCCAAAAACGGATATTCTTTGAAACGGCCTCCGCATATGCCGCAAAGCATCCGGAATTGGAAAATGATTTCGCTTATTTCCTGAACAAATTCTCAATATCGGAAAAATTGTTAAGGCAGATGAAACAGAAAGCAAAAGAGAAGGGCGTACAATTTGAAGCGCAGGATTTTACCCGGGATATACCGTTTCTAAAAAATCGCCTGAAAGCCGAAATCGCCAGAATTCTGTGGGGAATGGAAAAGTACTATCAGGTACTTTTGCAAAGGGATAACCAATATGAGCAGGCGCTGGAGCTTTTTCCGGAAGCCAAAAAAATAATGATAATGGAGCAAACAAGTTCCTAAATTTAATTGACTTTAACAGTTAAAAATATTAAAATTGAAGATCAAAAAGTTACCATACTGAAATAATAAAAACCAATAATCATACTATTAATTTTAAAGGAGTGAAAATATGGTAGAACTTTTTAGGGCTGGCGGTAATTTTATGTGGCCTATTCTTATATTATTAGTTGTTGGATTGGCCTTTTCATTAGAAAGATTATGGACCCTGACGCGGGCATCGGTGAACACAAGAAAATTTTTAGCCAAACTGCACAATGCCCTGAAAGAGGGTGGTGTTGAAAGTGCCGCGGCAGTATGCGAAAGCACATCAGGCCCGGTTGCATCCATACTTCATGCCGGATTGTCCCGTGCGGAAAAAGGTGTAGAACATGTAGAAAAAGCAATATCCAATGCCGGTTCGATTGAAATGGCTTTTCTGGAACGCGGTATGATCGTACTGACCACGGTTATTGTAATTGCTCCGATGCTCGGATTTACCGGAACCGTTGCCGGGATGGTCGAAGCCTTCGATTCAATCAAGAAAGCCAACGATATTTCTCCGGCAATTGTAGCCGGCGGTATCTCCCAGGCGTTGCTGACAACACTTTTCGGTTTGATCGTGGCCATGATTATTCAGGTATTCTATAACTACTTTACATCCAGAATCGATAAGCTGATCATCGACATGGAAGAGAGTTCGGTGGAACTGATGGACGCCCTGATCGAAATAGAAGAAAAGAAATAACCATAAGGAATAAAAATGTTATTGGGTAAAAAGAAAGAAAAAGATGTCGAAATTCCCTCTGCTTCTTTATCTGATATTGTATTCTTGCTCTTGATATTCTTTTTGGTAACAACTTCTATCGATACGGAAAAAGGGCTCGATCTCGTTCTGCCTGATCCGGGTGGAACCGAATTCAAAGTTGATCCGAAAAACCTGGCCAATATGCTGATCAATGATCAGGGACAGGTTTTGCTTGATGGAGAAATCGTACAGATTCATCAAATATCCAGAATCATAAAGGACAAAATATTTGAAAATAAGAATCTGATTGTTTCTTTGAAGACGGGCAAGGAAACAAAGTATTCCACTTACGTGAAAGTACTGGATCAGCTAAAGAAGGCAGAAGCAAAGAAAATTTCACTGGCGGAGCCAGAGAAATAATTAATCGGAGGCCATTTAATGAAATTCAAGAAAAAAAGCAAAGTGAATGTGGGGATTCCGACGACCTCCATGCCGGATATTATTTTCATGCTCTTAATCTTCTTTATGGTCGCCACGGTCATCAGAACCTACTCCGGATTGAAGGTTAATTTGCCTGAAGCCACGAAGATTCAGAAAATACCAGGTTCCAAGCGACATGTGGTAACCATCTGGGTTGATAAGAACAACCAGGTTGTATGTGATGATATTAGTGTTAAAAAAATAACAGAATTAAGGCATATCGTTTATCAGAAACTGGTGGAAAACCCGCAGATTCAGATTGCTTTAAAAATAGAAAAAAGTTCTAATATGAGTATCGTTAATGATGTTCATCAGGAGCTTAGAAAAGCCCACGCTCTTAAGGTGCACTATTTTGCTGTACCGGGAGGTGAGATATCATGAAATCATTAGAAAAAAAACCGGAAGCCGATTTAAGGTTTAAATATCGTAAATACCTTGAAGCGGCTTTCACTATTGCTTTGATTATTATGATAGGAATTTTCTATTCGTTTAAGGTTTTTGAAGGTGGCTTCGAACTACCGGCGCAACCGGATATTACCATTGAAACGATTGAAATTCCACAGACTCAGCAGATTCAAAGACCACCCCCTCCCTCACGGCCGACTATACCCGTCGAAGCCGATGATGATGAGATTCTTGATGACGTGACCATCGAGGATACGGATGTGACCTTCGAGCCGCTCGAAGAATTACCGCCTCCGCCTCCACCCGAGGAAGATGAGGTTTTTGAATTTTTTGCAGTATCCGAAAAACCGGAAATTATTCATAAAGAGAAACCGACATATCCCGATCTGGCAAGAAAAGCCGGCATCGAAGGCATTGTGGTGGTCACCGTTACCATAGGTAAACAGGGCAGCGTTGAAGACGCTAAAATTTTTAAATCACTGCCCATGCTTGATGAAGCGGCCCTGAATGCTGCCCAAAAATGTAAGTTTAAACCGGCGAAACAGCGGGATAAGTTTGTGCGGGTTAAAATGAATATTCCGTTTCATTTTAAATTGAAATAAATCTTAGAAAAAGCAGCCCGCGGGCTGCTTTTTTTTTATCCATATCATTTTATACTCTGAAAGACCAGTCGATCGATTATTTACTTTATCGAATTTAAAAAAATGAATGCTTAAACAAAAAGCATGATTTGTACCCAAATCTTTGTTTCCTTAAATTCCAAAACAGTTGTAATATATTTTTGTATTGATACTAATGAAATATTGCTTTATCATCAATCCCATATCCGGCCGCATCCCTTCTCTGAAAAAAATCAGAGTTTTCATTTCACATGAATTTTCCAATCATCAGGAAGCATCATACCAGGTTTTTGTCACCGAAGAACCCGGTGATGCGCGCCGACTTGCAAAAGAAGCCGCAGAAAAGCAAACCGGCATTGTAGTGGCTGTGGGCGGCGACGGCACCATGAACGAAGTAGCCTGCGGCATTATGCATAGCGATGCTGCACTGGGTGTCGTTCCCTGTGGCTCGGGTAACGGATTTGCCCAGTCGCTGTCTATTCCGGAATCCTGGCAGGCAGCGATCAGACGCTTGGTTAATCCGGACATTATCCGCATTGATGCAGGCCAAATAAATGATGCATATTTCTTTGGCGTGGCCGGTTGCGGATTCGATGCCTTGATCAGCGCCCGCTTTAAAGCATCAAAAAGGCGCGGTGTACTGCCTTATTTTTATCATGGCATCCGCGAATTTTTCCGATTTGAACCAGAGCTTTTCCGCTTTGAATCGGATTCCGTTCAATTCAGTAAAAAACTGCTTATGATTACTATTGCCAATACCGCACGTTACGGTAACGGCGCCGTAATCGCACCCCACGCTGATTATCAGGACGGCAAGTTCGAGGTGTGTATGATTGATAAAATTTCTGCCGGACAGGCAATAATTAATCTGCCTTATCTGTTTAATAACAAAATAGAAAAATTCAAAAGTTATAAATCGTTCAGTCACGATAATTTTAAAATTATCAGAGAATCGGCAAATAGCTATTTTCATACGGATGGCGAACCCCATCGGGGCGGGAAAGTATTGCAGGTAAAAGTTTTACCCAAAGCGCTCCGGGTTTGTGTTTAGTCGCCCAACTTTCGCTTGTATAAAAAATTAAGGAAAATAATATGTCTTGTTTTGAAACCACACTGAAAGTGCGCAGCTACGAATGCGATTTGTACGGTCATGTAAACAACGCCACCTTTCTTAATTACCTGGAATACGCCCGGGTCGAATTTCTCAACGAAATGGGTTTTGATCTGGAATCGCTGAAAAAAATTGGATTTCTTCTGCCGATTGTAAGAATCGAGATTGAGTATAAAGATGCTGTTTTTGCAGGAGAACATTTAAAAATAACCATTCGCTGGCTGCAGAGGGGCCGCAGTTCTTCAACTTTTAAACAGGAAATTATCCGTATAAGCGATGACAAATTGATTTCACTGGCTTTTGTTACCTGGGTAGTCACCGATCTCAGGGGGAAACCGATATCGATACCGGATGTATTAACCGAAGCGTATCAAAAGAAATTCGGTGATTTACCACCGAAAAAAACGAGTTCATAAAAATCAACGCTGCTAGTTCGTGCACCGTCAAGCTTTATTGATTAAATAGTATCATTTGTTGCAGTAAATTAAAAATGGGTCGATATTGGCATTTATGAATATAAAAAGCGTTAATGCCCGGCTAAGAATATAATCAAATTTTGGTTCTAATAAATTATTAAAAAATGAAGTAGTGCATTATGCCGAAACTAAAAGACATTGCCCAACAAATCGAACAGCAGGAAATGGAACTGCTTTCGGAATATGCGGCAAAAAACGAAAGCGCTTACCGCCCGGCCGAAGAAGAGGCCCATCCTTACCGGCCGCCGTTTGCGCTGGACAGGGACCGCATTTTCTACAGCGGCGCATTTCGCCGCTATACCGGCAAAACACAGGTGATCTATTTTGTTTCTCTGCTCGATGAGCAGCTCACCAGCCGCATCCTGCATACCCTGAGTGTTGCACAGATATCAAAGACCATCGGCCGGATGCTGGGTTTGAATAACGACCTTATCGAATCCATTGCCCTCGGACATGATCTGGGACATCCGCCCTTTGGCCACGACGGAGAAGTATTTTTAAGCAAGATCAGTGAAAAGTACGGCGTCGGCCAATTTCACCATAATATTCAGAGTCTGCGCGTAGTTGATTCGATCGCAAAAAAGGGCCACGGCCTGAATCTGACTTTTCAAACACGTGACGGCATCCTGTCCCATAACGGCGAGCGGCACGATCAGATTCTGGAGCCGGTTGCTGATAAAACTGAAAAGGATTTACAGCAATACATTGAAAGGATGGAAAAAGGTGAAACCTACGATATGCTGCCGGCAACCCTTGAAGGCTGCGTGGTACGCTTGACAGATACCATCGCATACATTGGTCAGGATATCGAAGACGCGATCCGGATCGGACTGATTAAACGGTCTGAATTACCTGAAACGGCCGCGCAAATGTTGGGGCGCTATAACGGCGAAATCATTGAATCGCTGGTAAATGATGTAGTGCAGAACAGCCACGGCAAGCCCTATGTTTCTTTCAGTGAAACAATTGCCGGAGCACTGTATGAATTAAAGCAGTTCAACTACAGGGCCATTTACAAGAGTTCGAAACTGAAGGTTAATCATGAACGTATTGAGCGGGGTTTTGAAATCCTCTTTGCATACTTTCTGGACGCTCTGAATAACAAAGATGTCGATAGTGCAATTTATCAGCATTTTCTGATATCAAAATCCGCGCGTTATGTGGATAACAGTCCCAACGAACTGATCGTGCGTGATTTTATCGCCGGGATGACCGATCGTTACTTTTCACACTTGTTGAATGAGATTATCATTCCCCAAAGCGCCGGTTTCCGCATTCAGAATGAATAGGGGATGGGCATAATAAGTAGGGCGAATTAAGCAACCTCACCCCTGGCCGCTCCTCTTCCGCCACAGCGAAGGGGATGGATATTTGAGGTATGGGATATTTTCCATGAAATTAAAATTACATTTGTTCTGATTTAGAAAAAAAATTACATTTAAAAGTATTCGTTTTAATATGAAGAGGAATTTATGCGCGTTGATGATTTTAACACAATCAGTGAATACATCGATACCCATCAAAGCGAAGCCATTGATTTAATGAAGGCGCTGGTACCGATTAAGGCATTGGGACCTTTAAACAACGGCGAGGGTGAAACGGAAAAAGCTGAGTTTATAACCAACTATCTGAAAACCATTGGCATTAAGGAAATTAACGAATATCCGGCTGCCGATCCTATGGTACCCGGCGGCACCCGGCCCAATCTGGTAGCCAGGATTCCCGGCAAAAACACGGAAAAAACTGTTTGGCTGCTGGCCCACCTTGATGTGGTGCCGGCGGGCGATTTATCTAAATGGGATACCGATCCCTTCGAAGCGGTGGTGAAGGACGGCAAAATTTTCGGACGGGGTACTGAAGATAACAATCAGGGACTGGTTAGCGCCGTATTAACGGCCAAAGCGTTGATTGATAATGATATCACGCCGGAGTATAATCTGGGACTGGTATTTGTCTCCGATGAGGAAACCGGTAATAAATTCGGCCTGGAATTTTTATTGCAGGAATATCCGAATCTGTTTAAGGAAGACGATCTGATCATCGTGCCCGATGCCGGCGAAGCGGACAGCAGCATGATTGAGGTGGCCGAAAAATCCATTCTCTGGGTGAAGTTTAAAACATACGGCAAGCAGGTCCACGCCAGTACGCCGCACAAGGGCATCAATGCTTTCCGGGCTGCTTCCCATCTTGTGGTGGCGCTGGACAAGCTGCGCGAAATTTATGATGAAGAGGATGCGGTTTTCGATGTGCCGCCCAGCACCTTCGAGCCGACAAAAAAAGAAGCCAACGTGCCCAACGTCAATACGCTGCCCGGTGAAGATATATTTTATCTCGATTGCCGTATTTTGCCCAAGTATTCATTGCAGGATATACTTAAAACGATTCGCGGCATCTGCAAAGAAATCGAGGATAAATTTTCCGTACAAATCGAATTATCCCTGGAACAGGAAGAACAGGCAGCCAGGGCGACGCCAATCGACGCGCCTGTGGTGGAAGCCCTGAAGAAAGGGGTTAAAGCCGTTTATAACATCGACGCCAAACCGATGGGCATCGGCGGCGGCACGGTTGCGGCTTTCTTCCGCAAAAACGCATTGCCGGCGGCGGTCTGGTCGACGATCGAAGATCTGGCGCATCAGCCCAATGAATTCTGCCACATTAGTAATCTGGTAAACGACGCCAAAGTATTTGCCCACGTTTGTCTGCAACAATAGCATGTGGATGAATCACGGAAGTTAAGCATACTCAATTCCTAACCTGAAGAGTGATCATTCAAAAATTTTCTGAGAGTACATGATAAACATCATCTTTCGTGTATCCGTTAATGAACCGTGCTGAATTTCTTGAATGATTCTATCAAATTGAGCATTAAAGTTGATGATTGTATTCTTTGGATGAAGCAGACAATAATCGGGAAAGGGTGACGACCTCATATCCTTTTTCTTTGAGATATGGCAAAATCCGTCCCAACGTTTCGACCGTACGCCGGCCGCGCTGACCGCCATCGTGCAGGATAATTATGTCTCCCGAAGATATATTTAATTTGATATACATTACGGCAAAATCGGACCAGCCGATAGCCGCATCGATGGGGTAAACCGAACCCAGTGCCATATGGTAACCGGGATGCGATTGCGAGAGATAGCTGACCATTTCATAAGTATAGAGTCCGGAGGCCGGCCGGAACCACCGGACGCTGTCGTATTGGGCAAGCACACTATCCGCCTCGGTGAACCGTTTCCGGAATACCTGCGGTTTTAAACGGTAGGATGGCGTATCGCCTGTCATGTGATTGCCGATTTCATGACCGGCCTGCACGATTTGCCGCACGATGTCTTCCCGTCCGTTAACGGAATCCGAAATTACAAAGAAAGTGGCCTTGGCATCGAATTGTTCCAGCACCTGCAAAATTTCCCATGTCGTCTGCGGATGCGGACTGTCATCGATGGTCAGGGCCACCATCTTGCGCTCGGTGTCAATAAAAAAGAATGCCTGTGGATGAATGTGTTGTACCATGCGCACCAGGCCGCGGTTTATGTGACTGCAATTAAAGGTTAAGACAATGACTGTAATCGCAATAAATGCGTATAAAAAGTAGTTTTTATGGACTGAAAATCGATGCATTATTTTTTACAAACCGTTATCACGCTTAGATCAATCCCGATAAGTCCGGTTCAGTTTTAAATAAAAATATATTATGTTTCATGAAAAAACTGCTTTGCGCTTTTCCGTGAAGAACAGGATTGGACATCCGGTTTCTTATCAAAGCTTAAAATTTTTAAATGTTCAGGCTGACGCAGTAACTCGATAGCCGCCAGATAACCGGCTGCGGTCCAGGTTTGATACCGCCGGGCCTTCTTGCCAATTGCACTGCCGTCGAGGCCGTCATAATATTCCGGCCATTGATCCCGGACTAAACGTTGCGCAGCAAGGCTTACGGCATTTTCAGCAAGATGGATGCGGTCGGTTTTAATAGCCGCGGCAGCCAGATTCCATAACAGAAAGGGCCAATGCCCGCCATTGTGATAGGACCAGGGTGTATTTTTAGGATCGCTGCCGGTGAGCGTTTTCCAGTCCTGTCCCTGCAACGCCGGATAACAAATTTTAAGCGGCATCCGGCCGATCAAATCATCGCTGTGTTTCCCGATTAAATCCATTAAACCGCGGCATTGCTCCTTATCGGCCAAATCATTCACCAGACTCATCAGGTTTCCCTGACTGAAGAAACGGTAATCCATACGTCCGGGACCAAGATTGCCGATGAAAAAACCGCCTGCTTCGGGTAGCCAGTTGACAAGCCATTCAGGAACGGTAGCCGGATAGATGTTAAACTTATTAATTGCGTTTTCTCCGTACTCTTCCACATGGTAGCCGTTCAATTGATCCAGAATTTCTCGGTTCATCCAGTAATAGGTGCGAATATGGTATAAAAGATGGCCTAAACGTTCATTCACCGCCCATACGTAAATATCTTTTTTCTCCCGGGGTACGAGTAGTTCTTTTGCGGAACGAAGCGCTGTGAAAAACAGAGACTGAACATCCAGCGGATGACCATAAACACCCATCCTGCGATCGATCATAAACGATCCGTCCGGTACCAGTAAAGTAGGAAACATCTCAAAGGAGGCGGTTAAATATAAATCCAGAATCAGACGAATGCATTTTTGGAATTTCTCACTTTTTGCCAATGCGTCATCACCGGTGGCCCGTGTATAAGCGCGCAATATATAGAGCCACCAAAAACCGGAATCCACAGGCGCCACACGGGCTATAGCATTCTGTCCAAAATCGGCTACAAGTTTTTCCTTATCTTTCATGGTTTCTACCCGAAAACTGGCAGGCATCAGTCCCCGGCCGGGCTTAAAACAATCCATTTGCTTTTCGGTGCTTTGCAGATACACGGTTTGCTGCAGAAAATGGCGGACAATATCGCTTTGTCCTTTCATCAGGAAGACCATTGCGGAAATGACAAAATCCCTGATAAAGACCTGGTTATAATTAATTGTTTCGGGATTGGGATCAGCCGCAGCGATCGTTCCCACAGGTTTACCATTATAATTCACAGTGGCATCCTGCAGTCTCTGCCAGGCTTCTTTTTCCACATTTTCGTTAAAGGTCATCGCTTTCGCTCCGTTTAATTAAACGTTTGCAAGTTTTGCAGTCCGATCGGCATCAGTTACGATACAGTGATCTGAATATGCACGGTCTGCTGAATAATTATATGTGGTTGACCGGTTTCTTTTGCTAACTTATTAATTTTCAAAAAACTATAGTCTTTTACAGGCAAAATCAAGTTTAATACATATTATAAACCGCGGCTTCGGCAGGGGGGAATAATTTTTTTATTGCGGATACTTCTAATAAATCTTAAATTTTTATCAATCATCTGAATGATGTATTACAGTGCGTTTAGCGGGAGTAATTCAGTGGTAGAATGTCAGCTTCCCAAGCTGGACGTCGCGGGTTCGATCCCCGTCTCCCGCTCTAATCTTTAATCCGGCCAGATTTTTATTTTTTTGGTTATTTTTTTTAATGAAGCGCCGATAATCACTTCCAGATCAGTTTCGGGTTCTCTTTAAATGAAATGGAATTCTGATTTATCGGAGGGATACCATGAAATCGCCATTAAAAAGCTTCATCATCATAGTTTGTTTAATTCAGCTATCAGCAGCAGGTGAGTTTTATCAAAAGATCGAAGGCGGCGGCGTGGTCGACTGGCAGCAGTTGACCGTTTATGTGACCGGAAAAAGCCAGGTGATGCAGTCTGATAAATGCCCCATACAAAGACTGAAAGCCATTAGGCAGGCTGAGGCCGCTGCCCGCGAACAACTTCTATTCACCATTAAAAATCTGAATCTCAATGCAGATAAAAAGCTGCACGCCGTCTTCAAACAGGATCGAAATCTGGAAAAACTAATGATTAAATCGCTGGAAAATGCCGCTAAAACCGATGTGCGCTTTACCGATAACTGCTGCGTAGAAGTTGATTTGCAATATGCATTGACAGAAAATCTTTTCCACCTACTTTTTCCCGAAGATCGTCGATTTAGAGTGAGAGGCTCAGGTAATATTTTTCCGGCCGGCGATGCTTATAGCGGACTGATTATCGATGCCAGAGATTTCAAAGTGAAACCGGCTATCCTGCCCAGACTTTTCGATGAAAATATGCAGATTATTTATGATGCCCGTTTCAGTGATGCGGCATTTGCCGCACAGCTCGGCGTTTGCGGATATGCAAAGAAAAAAGCAGTTAGGGAACGGGTCGGTGATAATCCTCTGCGCATCAAAGCCCTGAAAGCCGACGGTCCCAATCAATGTGATATTATGATCAGCGAGGAAAGCGCCAGAATCCTCAGACAAACGCAAATGGCCGAAAAATTCTTGACCGAATGCCGGGTGGTTATTTTAACCAAATAAGGATACGGCAGTTTGAAAAGCATAGCAATATCGGTCATCCTGATTTTAATCTTCATCCCCGCCTGTTTTTTAATAACACAAAATGACGATGAGCCATTTACAGTGCAGCAGGCCGGAATTTTATGTGAAGAAGGTCAGGCTTTGCTTGATTCCGGAGAAATCGTACAGGCGGAAATACGTTTTAAAAGAGCCCTTCAACTTTATCCCGAATGTGTCGGCGCACTCCTGGGGTTGGCAAAAATAGAATTAGAACGACGGAATTTTAAAAACGCCGAACTGCGTCTGGACAAAGTGCTGGAAAAAGACAGCAATATTCATGAGGCGCGTCTGCTTAAAGCGCAACTGCTTTTTGATCGGGGTCGGTATCAGAATGTGCCCGGTGTAATTGCGCCGGTTCTAAAAAGTGCTGATCAAAAACTGGTACGGGAAGCGCTGATGCTGTTGAGCCGGGTTTATGTTGAACAGGCTGAATATGAAAAAGCGGAGGCGGCTCTGGGCAAATTATCAAAAGAAGACGCCGGCGCAGCCGAGGTGAAAACGGCGTTGACCGAAGTGCGTAAATTACGCCGGATAACGAATGGCCAGCCGATTGAAATTCTGAAGTTAATATCGGAAAAAGCCATTACCCGCTCTGATGCGGCATTGCTTTTCACAACAATTTTTCCGTTGCAGCAATTGTTGAATGAGAAGACTACAAATGATTTGCAGCGTTCGGCATCAGCTATAGTCACACCGGCTGATGTACCGCCCGCTCATCCGTCCGCGGAGACGATCTACCGGGCGCTGAGGTATGGCGTCATCGATTTATTGCCCGACGGCAGTTTCCGACCGGAATATAAAATAAACCGCGGTGTGCTTGCCCTGCTTATCGAAAATTTTCTGATACTGCTTTCGGATGATCCGGCAACAGGCAAGCGCTATTACAAATCGGATACCAGTCCCTTCAGTGATTTACCCGCGCATCATCCGGTGTTTAATGCCGCAATGCTGGCAGTTGAAAATGATATCATGCCATTCCATGAAAATCGCCGGTTTGCCCCGCGGGAAACGGTAAGCGGCAGGGAAGCGCTGGAGGCTTTTTATAATCTTAAGCAATATTTTATTCAATCGGATATATTACCGGATACCAAATAATTTTTCCATTGTAATAAAGCGGAAATGGTATTTTTTAATAATACAAACGATTGGTAAAAGCGGAAAGTCCCGGACAACAATTCAATAATGATCACATCTTCCCGGAATTCATTCCTGTTAAAATTTTCTCCCTTTCCAGTGCACCTTTTGAGGCAGCAGGGCGGTTAATGAAAAAAATACCGAATAAAGAACCAGAAATATTTCAAATGGTAAAAAATATTTTTTCAAATGGCGCATTTTGAGCTTTTTTAACTGACGGGAAATCAGCCGGTAATCCGCACCCAGAATGAGCGCCAGACTAACGCCGGTTAAGACATTCCAGTGAAAAAGCAGCAGGGCGGCGAATAAAAGCACTTTAGCCGGCGTGGAAACGGCGGCCAGTAGATAACCGAAAGGGCGCATGGATTTACCGCCGATGATCCATCGCTGCCGCTGTTTTATAAATTCGGAAAGCGTATTAACGGGATAGCTGAAAATCGTATTGGCCAAATCAAGCGTCAGTTTGATTTTCCATTTTCCGAGCTTTTCAATAGCCTTTAACAGAGCCATGTCTTCGGTGACGGAAAATCCCAGCGATTCGAATCCGCCGGTTTCAAGATAAGCAGCGCGGCGAAATCCGAAGTTATTACCGAGTACCGTAACAGGCCGGCCGGCGTTCGCGGCTCCGGCTGAAATTAGCTGCAGAAATAACCAATCTACTGCCTGGACTTTTCCAAAAAAGAATGAGGGGCGTCCTTTAACTTTTACATTGGGAGGCGCATCCAGCATGGTCAGTCCGCCAACCAGTCCTGTGTTTTCCTTAAAATAGGCGGCGTAAGTTTCGATCCAGCCGGGCGGTACGATGCAATCGGCGTCTGTGATTAAGATGATGTCATGATTGATTTGGGCGATGGCCTGAGCCAGGACGTTCATTTTACCAAAAAGTTGATGACGGTCCTCTTTAATTGAGATGAGATGAAAATGCCCATTGCGCTGCAAAAATGGTTGCACAATTTCGGTCGAGCGGTCTGTGGAACGGTCATCAATGACATAGACATCGAAAAGAGATGACGGATAGTTTTGTGTTTCCAAAGCGCACAGGCAGCCGCCGATATATTTCTCTTCATTACGCATGGCGATCAAAACGGCAATTTTTTTACGACCGGTTTTTTCCGTTTTTTCCGGTTCGGCAAAATGTTTAAGATAAAAAACAGTGATGATGTAAATCAGAGCAAAAATAAATGCGGCGATCGAGAGCAGCGAAAAATGTTCCATACCTATGCCGGTGTTTCGGGGATTTGCGTTTGGACGGCCGGCTCGGACTTTTCCTCCGCCCAGCGGAATTGTTTGAATTGTCCCAGCACGCTAAAAAATAGCAGGTAGGGGATATGCATTAAAAAAGCCACCGGGAACAAATGCAGATTTCGGCTATCGCGCAGCGTTTTGCCGGCTTTTCTGATCAAAACAAATTCAAATATTCCTTTCAGCAGAAATGCCGGCAGCGTTGCGGTAAAAAGCTTCAGATTAAAAAAGACGGCAACCAGTCCGCTGAATAGCAGCAAATTGAATATAAAAAGCATAAAGAGTCCGGCCTTCATTTTTAGAGGATAATCCAGCCCCTTACTGGCATAGCGCGTGCGCTGATGAACAAACTTGCGCCATAGTTGCGGCGGATTATTATAAACGTGTGTTTCCTTTTCGGTGGCATATTTGATTTTATAGCGAACCGCTTCGCGCACCCTGGTCAGAAAAAGATCGTCATCTCCGGAAATATGGGCCTTAAACTTGCCGAAACCGCCGATCTCAAAATAAAGTTCGCGCCGGTACGCCATATTGGTTCCCACACAAGTGGCCGGATATCCCAAACCCGTGCTTGCCGCGGCAACCGTCGCATGGGATAAATATTCCAGCGCTAAAATTTTTTTCGCGAAATGACCGGCGGGTTTAACCGTATAAGGGGCATAACCGAGAACCATATCCGTATCAGCGCTGAAATATGCGGCCATACTTTTTACCCATTCGGGACCGGGCCGGCCGTCGGCATCGCTCAATAAAATGATCTCGCCGCGGGCCTGGCGAATCGCCATATCGATGGCCCGCTTTTTCGGGGCAAAATCCGGGATGCGATCTTCAATGGTAATGCTTTTAAAGCGTTTATCCTTATCCGTATATTTTTGAATAATTTCCTGTGTCCTGTCCCGGCTGCGGTCATTGACGATGATAAATTCCACGGATTCATGCGGATATTGTTGCGCTTCCAGTCGTTTGAGACAGTCCGGTAAATTGCGTTCTTCATTATGGGCGCAGATGACAACGGAAACAAAAGGCTGGTTTTGCGATTTTTCGACAATCTTTATACGGTTTAATGCCCTTGTTAAAACAATCAGAGTAAAGATATAACCGCTCAAAAAAAGATAAAGCAGCAGAATCAGCAGGTTTTCTGTCAAAGCACGGTCTTTCTGTTTATTTTCAGGTTTCAGATTGCTTCGGGCTAATCATTCAAAGCCGGTCGTTGCCCTGTAATTTAAAGCGATAAGTCCGGATTTCAAAAGATTTTCTGATCCGGAAAAGGTCTCTGCAAATCTCAGACGGCTGAGTTAAATTCAACTTAAAGGATTTAGCATAATCCGTGGAATTTAATCGGACAGCTTTGCGTACTACTTTTTAATCGGATTTTTGTAAATATAGAATCTAAATTTACCAAATGATTTCGGTCAACAGGCTTTTTTTGCCGGTAACTGTAATCAGTTGCTTTTAAAAAGAAGAATCAAAAAAGGATAAGTAAAAATCATGAAAAAACACACCAACCGCCTAATCGACGAAACCAGCCCTTATTTAATGCAGCATGCCCACAATCCGGTCGACTGGTATCCCTGGGTCGAAGAAGCATTTGCAAAAGCCAGAGCGCAGGATAAACCGCTGCTGCTCAGCGTCGGTTATGCCGCTTGTCACTGGTGCCACGTGATGGAAAAGGAATCTTTTGAAAATGAATCCATAGCCGAAATCATGAACAAATTATTCGTAAATATTAAAGTCGACCGCGAGGAACGTCCCGATATCGATCAGATTTATATGAATTTTCTGCAAATGTTCACCGGCAGCGGCGGCTGGCCGATGACCATCTTTTTAACGCCGGATCAGAGGCCTTTTTACGGCGGTACCTATTTTCCGGCGGAAGCTAAATACGGACGCCCCTCATTTGACCAGGTGCTGCAGGCAGTGGCGGATTTTTATCATACGCAAAAGGATAAACTGAATCAGAATCTGCGGGAAGTGGAAGACGCTTTTCAAAAAACATTCGCGGAACAGAGGCCGGGCGGAGAATTGCCGGATAAAGAAGTATTTTTAAAGGCCGCGGAAAAGTTATCCGGTTATTATGAACCTGAGTATGGCGGCATCGGTGATGCGCCGAAATTTCCGACCCCGCAAGTCTTTTCACTATTCCTGAGAAAATTTAAGTATGATGGAGGTCAGCCATTCCTGGATATGGTGACACATACCCTTAAAAATATGGCCCGGGGCGGCATTTTCGACCAGTTGGGCGGTGGATTCGCCCGTTATTCCGTCGATAAAAAATGGTTCGCGCCTCATTTCGAAAAAATGCTTTATGATAATGCTCAGCTCGCCGTATTGTATCTGGATACGTTTCAGGTTACAGGTGATGACTTTTTCCTCGGTATCGCCGAAAAAACACTGGATTTTGTCAGCAATGAACTTACGGCGCCGGAGGGCGGTTTCTACAGCAGTATCGATGCCGATAGTGAAGGGGTTGAGGGTAAATTTTATCTCTGGGATAAAGAAGAAATTACCGGGCTGCTAGGGAAATCAACAACTGATATCTTTTGTGATTATTACAATGTCAGCGATTATGGTAACTTTGAGCACCGAAATATTTTGCATATTACCGAGGATATGCGAAGCATCGCCGAAAAATACAACAAATCTGTGGCTGATATCGAAAAACTGCTGGATGAATCACGGCAAAAATTACTGAAACGCCGCGTGGAACGCATTCGCCCGGGACTGGATGATAAAATTATTGCTTCCTGGAACGGCCTGATGTTATCCGCCTTTGCCCGCGCATTTCAGATTACTTCAAAAAATCAGTATCGTAAACGGATTCAGTCAAATGTTGAATTTCTAAAATCGGAAATGTTCAGAGACGACGTCCTTTTGCATACTTACAAGGACAATCAGGCAAAATTCGATGGCTATCTGGATGATTACGCCAATGTAATTCAGGGCCTGATCGATGCCTATGAAGCGCTGTTCGATATTTCTTATCTTGAATGGGCTGTTCAACTGACCAACATCTGTAATAAAAAGTTTTGGGATGATCAGGCAGGCGGCTATTTTTATACCGCAGAGGATCAGGAAAAATTGATTATCCGTCTCAAAGATGAAGGGGATCAGTCCATCCCCTCCGGCAGCGGCATTATGCTGATGAATTTATTGCGACTATTTCACTATACTGAAAGTCAGGATTTTGAAAAAATCAGTCATGAACTAATGAAAAAATACAGCAAAAAGTTTTACGAAAATCCTTACGGCTACGGCAGCTATCTCAATGCCCTCGATTTTTACCTGAGTAAACCAAAGGAAATTGTCATCGTCACGGAAGATATCGATGGCTCAAAATTGTTACTCGACGCAATCACCCGGCAATATCTGCCCAATAAAATTCTTGCGGTTGTCCGGCCGGAACAGTCGCCGGGAATCCTGACGCCGGAATTATTAAAGGGTAAAACAATCCACGAAAAGAAGCCCACGGCGTATATTTGCCAAAACTTTACATGCAGCGCTCCGGTAACCTCGGCGGTATCTTTAAGTAAACTGCTTGCGCAGAAATAAAATGCCTTAATAATCCGCGAAAAAAGTCGAAGATAATTGATAAAATTTGTTCAAACGCATTGCAAAGACGCACTTTATCAATTAACATTGACCAGCGGTTATTTTTGGAGGATTAAGCATGTTGCTGCTCAGGCATATCAAACGTTTTGCTTCCTTATATTTAATGATTATTCTAAGTCATTCACTTTTTGCCGGAAGCTGGTATGAAATTCATGAAAATCTTAATTATGGCAGGTTTAATGACGCCGTCAATATTGATTGGGATTTCAAAAAATTTTATGCAGTTGGAGATAACGGCAAATATTATATCAGCGACAACGGCGGCTACGACTGGTCGATGGGTGAAACCGGCGTCGCTGCCCACCTGATGGGCGTTGATTTCGGATATTTTTATCAGAGTTCCGATTCGATTCTTATCGCCGCCGGTGAAAACGGAACGGTTTTACGTCATGATATGACAACCGGCGTCTGGGATCAAATTGGCGGTCTGCCGTCTGTAAATTATCATACCGCTGCCTATTATTCGGGTAACGAGAGTTTCTGGGTAGGCGGTGACGGCGGCAGTGTCTATTATTCCTACGATGCCGGTCAATCCTGGCAGCCCGCCTACAACGTTGATCCGGAAATGCAGGCATTACAGTTTCTTACATACGGCGACTTATTTTTGCTCGGTTTTAAAAATGATACGACATTTATAAACAGATTCGATAGCGAGGGCGGATTTTATTCCATCGCGGGAGATACCATTCCGGGAATCAAAATGGTCAGCGGCGTCGTGTTTTATATCGGAGACGGCGACGCGCTTTTCTTAGCGGGCAATGATGTCGGTACCGGTGACGGCGTGGTTTGGCAAATGAATTACAATTATAATTTTGAAGCCTACCAGAATCCGCAGCCGCTTTACCGGGGCGTCGAAGGCACGATTGCTGACATCGACGGGTATACGGATTACTACGAGCGTTATCTGATGTGGATTTCCACAGCGGAAGGACAGGTGTGGGAATCAAAAGATTACGGACAAAACTGGCGGATTAGTTATTCGGATCCTCAGGGACGGCAATTAGGTCCGATTGCCACATTCGAAGGTGAGTCGTATATGTACCGTGATTACGGCCGCGTTATGGGTGAGAACGGATTAGTGCTTAAATACGGGTTCGAGCTGCTCGAGCATATTCCCCACAAAAACAAACAAACGGCCGGCGCCGATCGCATCGATCTCAGATTCTCGGGCAAACCGGACCTGCAAAGCATCCGGTCGGGTGTGCATATTCGCAGCAATATTTCGGGTACGATTCCCTTCATTGCGACCTATGACTCAGATTCGACACAGGTTTTTCTTGATATAAACCACAATTTTGCTCACGGTTCGGTGCCCGGGGAAAAGTGGAATATTTCCCTTTCCGATAATATCAAAGAAGCGGATACAACGGATAGTGAAGCGTTTTATGGCTTCAATTACGATGTTGATATGATGCCTAATAGTTCACCGGACTTTGATTTTAAGCTGACCGCCAAATTTCCGCCGCCTCACCCGAATTACGCGCCATCGACGCACATTACGGGATTTTTCAACGAAGACGATGGCTTTGATATACTGACTTTTTCCGGTGATACGCTCTATTGTTACAGCGATAACGGAAGCAGCGTGTACAGCCTTGCAGCCCGGATACCGCTCGGAATCGACTTAACCAGCAATCCTGAAAGCGTATTGCAGTCCGCGGATTTTAATCGGGACGGCAAACCGGACTTACTGATTCATGATGACAGATATGTTTATATTGTTTTAAACACTTCTTCGGGACAAACATTTGCTTTTGCCGCGCCGCAGGTAATTCACAGAAGTATGAATATCAGACAGATTCTGACTTACAACGCCAATGATAATGAACATGTTGATTTGCTGGTACTCAATGATACCCTGTTTACCCGCTTCGATGTAACGGAATCCGGAATCATCGGCTGGAAACAGGTGATATCCTTCTCTGCAACGGATTATTCAAAAATCAGAACAGGTGATGTTAATGTGGACGGCGTGCAGGACCTTGCCGTTTTAAAAAGCAGCGGCAGTATTGCTCTGATGCCGGGCGAAGGCGACGGCTATTTTTATACCACATCCGAAACCGACCGTACCGGTTACTTTGATTTGAAACTGGCCGATCTTAACCGGGATGCGGTTCCGGAAGTACTGGGGGCAACGGCAAACGACATCGAAATCTATCCGCTGGATTCGATTGACTGGAATTTCGTGCAGAGCGATATGTACGTAATCGATCAGCCGTCTGCGAGTTATATCAATGATTTTATCATTCATGATTTCGGCGGCGGAGACGGTACCGAAGCAGTGAGTAAAATGGACTTACTCATAATTACCAGTGATTCGGTTAAATTCTTTGAAAATCGGTCTTTTGATAAGGGTCCGTTAAATTTCAGCGAGCGGCCGGAGGCACACATTGCCAGCGAAATATTCCCTTACAAAGGATTTCATGCCGATTTTAATAAAGATGCCTTCCTCGATTTCGCAATATATGGCGGGGAAGTCGGGCAACTGGAAATGTATTACAAGAATGTCTGGACGCCGGAAGTCGATTCGGTTAAAATCACAAAACACCAGGTGTATCTGGAATGGTTGGCTTACCCTTTCGCCGATAAGACCGTCGATTATTTTGCTGTCGCCAGAGACAGCACACCGGATAATTTCGATCAGTCTTTTCAGAGTCAAACGGGCGAAACCTTTTATTATGATAATTATATTCATCCGTTTGCCAGTTACTGGTACGCGGTTAGAGCCGTTTTCCAGGACGGCACCAGCAGTGTCTGGTCGGAACCTGTTTATGTTAAAACATACTTTGAATTGCAAAACACCGTTACCGGCGTGATAAATGACAGCTCGCGCTACTATATGGCAACGACGCCGCTTTCTGTTCCGGCAGATTCAGGCCTGATTATAGAACCGGGCATCGAAATCGGTTTTTTGCCGGGAATGCAGTTTGATGTCTACGGCGGTCTGGAGGTACGCGGCAACAATGACGAGCAGATGGTTTCTTTCTTCGGGCTTCATGATGATTATGGCGATGATGCGAACTGGTATGGAATCACACTGCACCCCTCTGCCGATACGGTTAGATTCGACTGGTTTTCGGTACGGGACGCGTTGACAGGCATAGCCGCGAACAATCGTCCTTTAAAAATGCACCTCGGGGGCATGAGCATGAATGAAGTGGCGCTCAATATTCAGGGAGATCAGCTGCTGATGAAAAATGTCGCCCTCGATTCCAATCTGACGGCGATGCAAATCGGCGATAATAGCCGGACAATGATGAGAAACGTTAATATCACGCACACCATGGTTAGTGGAATCGAAATATCCGGTACGGCTGATGTGGAAATTCGCAACGCGGTGATGTGGTACAATATGGGGCCGGCTATCAATTCACTGGTGAACGATCCGGCAAGGGTGCGCGTTTCTTATTCCACTATCGACAGTCTTCAGGGATTGATGATGCAATCGAACATCAGCAAACTGGAACCGATTTTTATGCCGCCGGATTCCGGTTATTACCGGCCGGACTATTTATCACCGACCATTGATGCCGGCGATCCCAACGATCCGTTTATGGATGAGCCTGAACCCAACGGCAGGCGAATCAATCAGGGACTGTTTGGCGGCACCTGGATGGCTACGGCTTCTTTGCAGCCAAATCTTGAAGCCATTCCGCGTGTACTTAATGCGGAAGCCACAATTGTAGAGAAAGATACAATTGAATTAATCCTGAAAAACAGCGGCTTTACACCGCTCGAAGTTAACGGCATCGAAGCATACAAATATCCGGAAGTTTTTATCCTGCCACAGGAAACGTTTCACAATATTGCACCTCAGGACAGTATCATTCTGGCAGTGGTCTTCCAGCCGCAGGCGCGCATCGAATATGCCGATACCATGCATATTTATTGCAACGATCCCCACTATCAGGACAAAGGGATGGGTATCCCGCTCTATGGCCTGGGATTGAATTCACCGCCTGTGCTGACCGGTTATCCGCCGCTGGAGGGATTTGTTAACGAGCCCTATTTTTACCAGATCCAGGTTAGTGATGCTGATAACGATTCTATTATATTTAATCCGCTGGATCTGCCGGAATGGCTGAAATTATCCACGGAAGGCATTTTGAGCGGTACACCGGCGGAGTCGGACACCGGATTGTATCCCGTGCGTATCGAAATCAGCGATGGTTACAAAGGCGTAGTGAATCTTGATTATCAGATTGATGTTTATCCCTATTCATCGACCGGCCTCGTCGTTGTGCCCCGAAAACTCGATCTGGCGGCATATATGGGAAAAAGTGATACCAGTGGATTTATGCTTATTAATAACGGCGAGACCAGTTATGATGCGGTTTCAATAAATTTAAAGCATAATTCGCAGGTTTTTATTTTCATGCCGGACACCGTGTTTGCCCTGGCCGCAGGCGATAGTGTGGGCGGTAAGGTTATCTTTACGCCGCAAGCGCGCATTGCTTATAAGGATACCCTGCTTGTCAATATGCAATCGAATGTAACCGGAGGATTTGAAAATGCCGCCGCATTAGCTGATGCCGCCATACTGCCCCTGAGCGGCGTTGGTCTTAATTCAGAACCTGTCATATTGGAAACGCCGCTTGTCGAAATTCATGCGCTGCAGCTTTATTCTTATCAGATACAGGCCAGCGATGACGATGGTGATACGCTTTACTTTGAAGCTGTGTATATTCCGGAATGGTTAACGTTATCTTCTTCCGGTTTAATACGCGGCCGTCCGTCTGAAGCCGATACCGGTCAGCATGAAGTAATTATCGATATTATTGATGGTCACGGTGGCAACACAACCTTGTCTTACCTGTTGACCGTTTTGCCTCCGCTCGAAGATTCGCTTCCGCCGCGGGTCAGGATTAGGCCATTATCATCACCGATTGTAAACCAGGCCGCGGTGCAGTTGAAATTTTTTGTCAGGGATACGGCGGAAACACAGGTCAATCCGCAAGATGCTAAGGTAAGGGTTGTCTATTATCTGGAAAAACTGCAAAGCGAAATACCGTATGAAATTGTCGATACAACCCATATTAGTGAAGTTTTGTTTTACCCGCTGACCGATGGTAATTACAAGTTTAAGCTCTGGGCTTACGATCAGAACGGCAACGGTCTTAATATGGAAAATGCCGACAGCGTTTTCTTCAAAGTTGCCGCCTGGTCGCGCTCAAAGGCACGATTTTTCTGGCACATGATTGCGCTGCCTAAAAATCAAACCATTAACTGGGAAAGTTTCGGATTTGAAGACTCATCCGCCGTATTATATCGCTGGAACAGTATTGAGGAAGAATACGAGCCATTAAAGGGTGATATTTATCCGGGTACTGCCTTCTGGATGCTGCCGCTTAAAAAAATGGCCCTCGATTTGAGTCAGGATATTTATTCTTCATATGCCAACGGAGCATCAAATTCAGGTCAGACTTCATTGACGCCGGTGCAAATCCAAAAGGGCTGGAATCAGATCGGGGTACCGGTAGGGTATGATATCCGCTGGAATGACGCGCAGTTTTTCAGACAGGAGGGCGGCGCACCCTATTCCTTTCAGCAGGCCGTAGCTGGAAATTATCTGAATCCTGCCGTATACTGGTTCAGACAAACCTTAACCTACCAGGGATACGAATGGACCATTGTCGATAGTACCTCCGCCGCTTCACCCTGGGTAGGTTACTGGTTAAAAGCAAACGCCGACGGCATTTTAATATTTCCCACGACGCCGGCGTTTGAGGCGGATAGTGATTCTTCCACTACAGAAAGTGCCGGAAGGCTGGCCAAAATGGGTAACAACTGGCAAATTAATCTGGCGCTGCAGAATGACAAATATAAAGACCGTAAAAATATTCTGGGTATGAGCAGCAAAAAGCAAACGCTAATTCATGAACCGCCGCACTTTGGAGATTACTGCGCCCTGTATTTTCCTTCTTCCGATGGTAAACTGACCCAAAAAATTGCGCCCAATTTCAAATCTTATGAAGATGTTAAAGTATGGGATATCAGCATCGATTCCAGGCAGGGCAATTTGAATCATACCCTCGAATGGGAAAAAGAAGATATTACCCAAACCGGCCTGTATCTCTTCCTGGTCGATTTACGTAATGAAACGGTTATCGATATGCAGCAGGTGCAAAGTTATGCCTTCAGACCCGCTGATGGCGATTATCAGTTTAAAGTTTATGCATCGCAGGACGCCGCATTTACGCCGAAGATTATCCCGCTGGATTTGAAACTGGCTCATAATTATCCCAATCCCTTTAATCCGGAAACCACCATTCGCTTCGGCGTACCCGAATCAGCCGCCGGGAAGCGTATCAGTCTGGTTGTCTATGATGTGCTCGGCAGGCAAGTTAAAAAATTATATGACCGGAAACCTGCATCCGGGTATATGGAAGTGCAGTGGGATGGAACGAATGAAAAAGGTGAGATGGTCGCCTCAGGCATCTATTTTTATAAGCTGCGCAGCCCTGAAAGGCAACTGGTCAAAAAAATGTTGCTGGTGAGGTAGCGCAAACCATTGAAATGCTATAGGATATTTTAAAAATAACCGGAATGGTTTCGCTCAATACGAACCCATTCCGGTTTTAATTTTGTCATGCAGATGTTGCTAAGATGTAATTTCCTTTTTTTCGTTTTCCTTTTTGCCGAACATAGCATAGTAAAGCAGTAATCCGATACCGGGCAAAAGAAAAATCAATCCGAAGGTTACTTCTTCGTCAAACTGGTTGCCGATAAGAATGGCCAGACCGATGGCGATCAGAATGAAACCCCATTTAACCCAACGGGAAGGATCGGATGCCTTATCTTTTTGTTTGCCGGAAAGATATTGCAACGCTTCCCCTTCGGCGCCTCTCTCTATGATGGCCATCCTTTCCTGGTGACGGGTTTTAATCAGATAGTATATCACGATACCGGTAACGATAAACAAAGTAATGGGTATCAGCATACCGAATACAGGGACGATCATAGTGTCTCCTTTCATATTTATGGATAAATTTCAAGGTGCAATCATTGTCATTTCCGATCTCTAATATTTTAAAACGGCGATCGGTGTTGAAGGACGATAATTAAAATAAGTCGAAAAACGTCCTGTTTGTATTATGAGACAGGAATGTTTTAAATTAGGTTTCAGAAAAATTATTGCAACCAAATGTCAACTTAACCTGTCTCATAAATTATGATAGAAGAGCAGACACTGATCAGGCAGTTAAAAGAGGGTGATTTCAAAGCGCTTGAACCCTTAATGGCCCTGCACCAGGATTTCGTGTATACGCTGGCCGTGCGTATGGTAAAAAAACCGGAGCTGGCCGAGGAAGTGACGCAGGATGTATTTGTAAAAGTTTATCAAAAAATCGGTGATTTTCAGGAGCGTGCGAAGTTCTCAACCTGGCTTTTTACCATAGCTTATCGAACTTGTTTAAACTATCTCGAACGTAAACAGATTGTTATGCCGGAAAGCAGTTTCGTAAATACTGAAGAAGGCGAGGACCTTGAGAAGCGTTTTCAGGATGAAACCTCTGATGATCAGGACATTTTAGAAAATCTGCAATGGAATGCGCAACTGCGCATTATCATCTGGCAGGCCATTGATCAGCTTGATTATTTACAGGGTGTCATCATCACGCTGTTTTATCTGAACCAGTTTTCTGTGGCCGAAATAGCGGATATAATACCAATGCCGCAGAATACCATCAAAACGCATCTCTTCCGGGGCAGGAAAAATCTGAAGCAAATCCTGCTCAGAAATTACCAGGCGGAGGATTTAATATGAACAGCCATTTAAACACCGATGAAATACAGACTTATATCGATAAAGGCGAAACGGGGCTCTCTTCAAACCGGGTTTTACATTTAAAAGGATGCAAAAAGTGTCGTCAAATCGTCGACGAACAGAAAGGCATGCATCGATTTTTACACTATTTGCAGCCACAGCATGCTTCACGGGCGCTTTATAACGGTGTAATCCGCAGGATTGAAAATCTGCCGAAGGTATCGGGGAAAGACTGGACCCTGTTCATCTCCATGACTATTCTGATACTGATCAGCCTGACGATTATTTTTTCCGACGGGATGCCCGAGCAGCAGGTCAGGGCAGACGACTTAAAATTACCGAAGCTTTCGGTCCAAAAAACACAGGAAATTGATAATCAGCTCAGAATGTTCATGAATTCGCTTGGTCAGCAGGCCATGCTGTTAATGAGTAAACTGCGTCCCTATATGCTAATTATTTTTGCGCTGATTACAGTCATGTTTTATTATATATTCGATCGCTATTTTTTGCATAGTCTGATCCGTCAATTCAATAAGAATTGATGCATGCAGTCTATGTATCATTTCATTTTGTGTTAAATTTAAAATGTTTGAATATCAAATCATAGCATCCTGACTGAGTTATCCCGCATAAGCTAACTATCAAAATATTTTGTATGAAATAATCTTTGCAAGGTATAGACTAATATTTGATTTTTTTTTAAATTATTGTTTTACTGCAGAATCAAAAAGTAATCCGGAAGTATATAGAGTATATGTGGGATAAATTGCCCATTAAAAAGAAGGATTGTAGATCCGGGTATTTAAATCGGACAAAACAATTTGAAATGATCGTTCGTTTTTCAAAAGGTAATTCCGGGTTGAGTAAATATATGAATAATTGTTCTTTTTTAATCGTGCAAACAAAAAGAGGATTGTAAGTATTTA
>CAYXRA010000045.1:0-29193 GCA_964467525.1 uncultured Calditrichaceae bacterium | reverse complement strand
ATTTGATTTATCAAAAAAACTTTCAGCGCTTTATCTTATAATTAAAAAACAAACATAGAGGTGTACTTGTGTCAGATAACAAAAATTTAATCAGTATCTTCATTATTTTAATTGTTTTGATGTATTCCTGTTCGGAAAAGCCGGCGGCAAAGGGCATCCCTCCCTCATCGCGGCAATTGGTTCTGGTTTTAACCGATTCCGTGACCTCCACCAAAGGATTTTTGTATTACTTTGAACGGGAAGACAATTTTTTTAATTGGAAGCGGTTAAATTCAAAATTTCCGGTTGTTATTGGCCGGAATGGACTTGGGTTGGGCCGGGGTCTGCATCATCCTTCAGTGATACAGGATTTTCCGGTAAAAAAGGAAGGTGACGGAAGAAGCCCGGCCGGTATATTTAATCTGAGTGCTGTTTTTGGCTACAAATCGCCCGGTCAAATGACAGGATTAAACATGCCATATATCCATATTACGGAACTGAGTGAATGCATTGATGACGCAAATTCAAAATATTATAATCAGATAGTTTCAGGGGATTCAATGCAACAATCCGGTCTTACGGACTGGCAAAGTTCGGAGAAAATGAGTCAGGCCGGCATTTATTATGAACTGGGCGTCGTGGTGGATCATAATGTTGATCCTGTAAGGCCCGGTTCGGGCTCCTGTATATTCCTGCACAACTGGGCCGATCCTAACGAAACCATGGCCGGTTGTACGGGAATGGCCCCTGAAAACATGAATGAAATAGCATGGTGGCTGGATATCGAAAAGAATCCTGTTTTAATTCAATTAACGAAACCGCTATATTTTGACCTTTCAGATACCTGGGCACTACCGGAGTTCGGGGCATTATCTTATTAAAAATAAAAATTGGTGATGGATCAGATACCAGCGCGATTGAATTTTACATTCGCCTCTGTTTAAATGGCGCCACGGGATTAATCATTTGATATGCAATTTTAATAAAAAGGGACGGCTATTATACCGCCCCTTTTCGAATCGTGCTCAGAATAATATATCCATGCCCAGGTAAAGTCGGCGCGGCAACGGCGGTCCGTATACGTAAGCCGGATCGCGGTTCACACCCTTCTGTAAATCATCCTGATAGGAGTTGGTGATATTTTTCATACCCAGGGCAAATTTAACCTTAAAACTTTCCGTAAGCGGCAGCTCCCAGGTTGAGCCCGCATCCAGCTCCACGAAAGTCTGCCCGGTTTTAACCACTTCTTCCGTGGTTTCATTGGGCACATACATGGTGCCTGTGTATTTTGCGGCTCCGAAAAGACTGATCGACTCCGTTACATCATAGGAGACACGAAAATAGCCGTACAGGTCCGGCGTACGCAGAAACCGGTCGCTGAAAACACCGCCGAAGATTTCCTGCTTTGAATCATATGCCGACTGCTTATAGGTAACACCCAGGCGCAGCTCGCTTGCGTTGGTTGGCTTAAATCCCAAATCGAGTTCGATTCCGCTTACATCAGCACCGTCACTGTTAATCCGTTTCCAGAGAATTAACTCATCGGATGCGTCAAAATCTTCAATTTCGGTAAAGGCATCGCTGAGTCTGCTGTGAAATCCTGTCACCCCGACCAGAAAAGTATAGCCGGAGATAAAACCCTCGTAAGCCAGGCCGGCGGAAACCGTGCGGCTCTTTTCCGGTTCCAAATCTGAGGCATTGCGCACTACGCGCTGCTCTCCGCCCAGCGATTCGATATGCAGGTCTTCATCAAAAGTCTGCGGCGCTTTGAATCCGGTGGTGTAGGCCAGACGCAGATTCAGATCGTGCACTAATTCGTACTTTAAATTAATCCGCGGACTGATTACAGGATCGGCCATTTCCGAATGTTTATCCAGCCGGGCGCCGACCACCACATTCAGATGTTCATTAAACAGCGTAAAATCATTCTGGGCAAAAAGTCCGCTGTTCGTATAGGTTTTATCGATGTGGTAACGGGGATCGTTAACCGATGCGTCATTTAAAACGTCACTGTAATATTGTCCGCCAAATGTCAAATTATGAATTCCCGCAGAAATCGTAGTCTGCAGACCCAGGGTATGCGTTACGTTTTCGGTGCGACCGTAAAAATTGAGCGCTTCGAGTGAATCGGCGGCGGTATTGCCTCCCAGACCGCCGTAATAGGAATCACGATCCAGCAGCGAGAAAGAATAATATGCCTGATAGTTCCAATTACTCTGAATTTGTTGAGCCCAGCGCAGCTTGCCTCCCCAACGGGAGTGGGTTACCGATTCGGCGATATCCGCTTCATGCTCCGGACGGTCGAAGTCATTTCCGCCGCGCCTGCTTTCATGAATGCGGTGAAACGAGGCCTGCAGTTCGCCCTGATTAACCGGCCGGAAATACCAGTTGATTCCAATAGATTCATGGTTTAAACGGCTAAGCTCACTGAATCCGTCGCTGTTATGATCATAATAATCACGCTGGCGGGCTGCCCCGAAAATATAAGCGCCGCTGCGGCCATCATCGGATACCAGCTCGGTGATTACGCCAATCCGGTGATCCATCGATCCGTCCAGGGCCAGCGCATCGTAACCGATGCGGCTGCGGTTAATACTGGGTTGTTTTGTGCGCAGGTTAATGGTTCCGGCCATAGCCCCGCCGCCGTAGAGTGCCGACCCGCCGCCTTTTACGATTTCTATCTGCCCGATCATTTCATCGGGAAATTGTTCCAGGGCATAAACACCGGCCAGGGTACTGACTACCGGATCGCCATCGATGAGCAATTGCGAGTACTTACCGTCAAATCCCAAAATGCGAACCTGTGTGAAGTTGCAGTTCTGGCAGTTATTCTCGACACGCACGCCGGTCTGCAATGCCATGGCTTCGGCTAAATTACAGGCCTGTGCCTGTTCGATATGGGCGCGGTGAATCACTTCTGTTTTAACCGGCGCTTCCTGATAAAGATAAGGTGTGCTTGTTCCGGTAACGACAATGGCGCTTGATTCTATAATCCCCTCCTGTAAAACAAAATCTATGCTAACCGTTTCGTTATTTTCTATGAAAACGGAACGCCGCTGCGCCTTGTAACCCATGTACGATGTTACCAGACGCACCGCCCCGGCCGGCACATGCTCAATCAGGAATTTACCCTGCTGATTGGTTGAAGCGCCCAGCGTGGAATTTAAGATGAGTACATTAACGCCGACGAGGGGCTCTTTGCTCTCGCGGCTGATAACCTTGCCCTCTATTGTTCCTGTTTCAACGACAGGATTTGGCTGATCGGCGTTATTATCTTCGGCAAACAGACTGCCTGAAAATATTATAATTATGGCCAATATGGCTCGGAATAACATTGAATGAACCATGATCACTCCTATGATTAAAGACCGTCATACGGGTCTGTTATAAAAAAGTCAATTAAATTTGATGCCTGCATTGCAGGCCTAATACTTTTGCGGATTGATCTAACAGGCGGGCGGCGCACGCAGCGCGTAATCGCAGATAAATAAAAAAGAGATGAGATTTTCGATCAATGAATAGTGAAACTGATGTACATCCGGGAAAAATCGACTCTGAGCAAAGTTGGCAAAGTCAAAATTGTTTTCATCGGAAAATGCCTTATAAAAATAATATTCCGCATTGCTGTGATTATGCCCGCCCTTCGTACTTTCGGAATCCGCAGACGACGCTTTGCAATTATATACATGACTGTGTATGACGACAGCACCATTGGGCGCGATGTGTAAATGTAAAAAAGCATGACCGGCTACCAGTACAAAAAGGAACCCCAAACCGGCCAGCAGGAGTATGACTTTAAATTTTGTTGTTCTATTTAAATAATTCATTGTTATATTAAGTTAACTTTTGTTCTATTGGTATAACAAATTTAACAAAAAGAAATTGACAAGTCAATAAAAAAAATATTTTTTTCACATGACCTGCTTTAATACATAACGGCACCATGCTTTATTGGGGTTACACCCGGAAAATACTGACTGATTTTTATTTCAAATCAGCAGAAATAAGCGCGTTAAAATTTCAATAACCGGCTTGATTTAGGAAGGCAAATTAACTATATTCACGGGTCTGATGCGAAAGTGGTGGAATTGGCAGACGCGCTAGGTTCAGGGTCTAGTGTCCTTACGGACGTGGGGGTTCGAATCCCCCCTTTCGCACGCAAAGCCGCATCTTTTTAAGATGGGGCTTTTTTTATTAACAGCCTCTTTCAGCCATCATTTCAGATAAATTTAATTTTAAATACCTGACGATTTCATTATTTTTATTTGAATAAAAAATAACTATATTGTGAAAAATATCGTCTGTTCATTACATCCTGAAAAAACATGATTAAATCGCATCGTAATGAACAGTTAAAGCAAATTTAAAGACGAATTTTCGGAATTCGGGGCAATGCATCTTTCATACATCCGATAATCCGTAATAAAAAACAAGATTACAGAAAGTAACAGGTACAATTTCTTTTTAAGGAGAACCAGCATGGCCGAAGAAATCAAATGCGGCGAATGCACTTTCCGGGCGAAATACGACAACAACCCCAAATCCATTTTAGGACGGCTGTGGCGCTGGCACGCCAACTGGTGCCCGGGCTGGAAACAATACATGCAGTCCCTGCCCGATACAGAGCGCACCAGTCTGGCCCAAAAGTATAATTTGACTAAATACATGTAGATGCTGAAAAATTAACGCTGACCTGGAGCATCAGCAACTGCCCCGGTAAGCGGGATGCGTTAAAATAGACAGTGCAATGCTTTAGATAAGAGAATATTTGAAGCTTAATAAGAATCCCCACCCCTGTCCCCTCCCCTTCAGCGAGAACTGAAGGGGAGGGGCAATCAAATTTGGGGGCGTAGCATTTTGACCAATCTACGCCATTCAAATCGGATAATTAATAAAAGGAATTTTTTCTTTGTGAATATTTTTATTAAATTTCAGCAGTAAAATTGTTTCAGTTGATCTTTTCTCATTTATCAATTAAAGGATAAACTTATGGAACTTAATGCATCTGTTTTGGAACTCATTCGCCGGGCGGCGACCGATCTTTCGCCTGATGTGGAAAAAGTGATCCGGCAGGCCTGCGACAGGGAAGATCCGGATACGCCGGCGCGCAATGTTTTCGGGACAATCGTGGAGAACATCGAAATGGCCCGCAATCAGAGCACGCCCATCTGCCAGGATACCGGATCGCTGGTCTTCTACATCGATTATCCGGCCGGCGGCAAAGAAAAGCCTTTCCGCGAAGCCATCGAATGGGCGGCAAAGGAGGCCACTAATTTGCAGTATCTGCGCCCCAATGCCGTCGATCCGGTTACGGCTAAAAACAGCGGTGATAACCTGGGCATCAATGCCCCCTACATTCATTTTCATCAGTGGGATAAGGATGAAGCGCGCATCCGCCTGATGCTCAAAGGCGGCGGCAGCGAAAATGTCGGCGCCCAGTACAAACTGCCCCATCCGCCGCTCAAGGCCGGCCGCGATCTGAACGGCGTTAAAAAAGTGGTCATCGACGCCGTGAACAATGCCCAGGGTTTGGGTTGCGCGCCCGGATTTATCGGCGTCGGTATCGGCGGAGGACGCGATACGGCTTACAGCCTGTCCAAAGAGCAGTTCTTCAGGAAAATCGGGCAGCGCAGTCCGGATAAACAACTGGCCGAACTGGAAACAGAGCTGTTGGAAGATCTGAACAAACTGGAAATTGGTCCGATGGGCTTCGGCGGCAAAACCACCGTGCTCGATGTATTCATCGCCTCCCAGCACCGCCATCCGGCCACCTTCTTTGTTTCCGTTTCCTATACCTGCTGGGTATACAGAAGAAAAAGCATGACCCTAAAAAACGGCGAGGTCAATTATGATTAAACTTAGCACCCCGATTTCGGAAGATAAAATACGCAAACTGCGCGTCGGTGATACGGTGTCCCTTTCCGGCATCATCGTCACCGCCCGCGATCAGGCCCATAAATTAATGGTTGAGGATAAACCCGATTTCGTGCGCGATGTACTGAAAGAATCGGTTATCTATCACTGCGGCCCGGTAGTCAAAAAGGATGACGCCGGTAACTGGAGTTTTGTGTCCGCCGGACCGACCACCTCGGCCCGCGAAGAGCCCTATCAGTCCGATGTGATCTGCGAGTACAACGTGCGCGGCGTGATCGGCAAGGGCGGCATGGGCGCCAAAACGGCCGAAGGTTTGCAAAAATGCGGCGCGGTTTATTTTCATGCCGTAGGCGGCGCCGGTACGCTTATTGCCAATTCGGTAAAAAAAGTGGTCACCGTGCATAAGCTGGAAGAATTCGGCACGCCCGAAGCCTTCTGGGTTATTGAAGTCGAGGATTTCCCGTTAGTAGTCACCATGGACGCCCACGGCGGCAGCCTGCACAAAGAGATCAAGGAAAAATCGACCAAAATCGCCAACAAACTGATGGGAATCTGATAACTGCATTCGACTGTTGATTTACTGTATGAACCGTCCGGCAACGGGCGGTTCTTTTCTTCTTTAAGCAATAAGGCATCCCGGGGGATGCAACAGGAAAATGACATAAGCCAATGGACTCACATTTCGCCCCCCGGGGCTTCGACTGTTTGGTGTGGTTTCTTTTCTACCACGAAAGTGGTGGCTTGCGCCACAAATATTTTGTCCCGCCGGGACTGTCGCTTGTAAGACAATATTACCCATAATAGAATTACCATAATTTAAACCACGCATAATAACAGTTTTGAATCTATTAAAATTAAGCGGAAAGCCGGGCGGGCAAAAACACAGGATTAATTTGCTTTTGACACAGATCGTCCGTGTTTTTGACCCGCAAATATGCCGGGACTGCCAGGGGCCGGCGCCTTCGGTGCGAACGGAGCGGTGTCTTATTTATAAAAAAATTCTTTGTCTTCATCTTATTCAAAGTCATATTTACAAAAAAATATTCAGACAGGCGCACAATATAATAGATTACCCAGCCCTCACGACATAGAATCAAAAAAGGTTTAATCTTATCCTTCTTCCCTGGTAATAAAAACAGTCGTTGAATAATACTTGCGAGACTAACTGGTTATTACCCTGCAATTGTGGTATTTTGTGCTAGCGGAAAAAAATCTAAAAATCTGATGGATTATTTTCGGACTGTTTTTCGTATTTAAGGAATAAAAAAACGGAGAGAAAATCATGCGCAAAGAAAAAGACGCCCTCGGCGAAGTTCAGGTTCCCGAAGATAAATATTACGGCGCCCAGACTCAGCGCGCCTCGGAAAATTTCAAGATCGGCAAAGAATATTTCCCCGAATCGATCATCCGCGCCCACGCTATCGTAAAAAAAGCGGCGGCGCGCGTCAATCAATCGCTCGAATCGCTGGATAAAAAACTGGCCGATGCCATCGAAAAAGCGGCCGATGAAGTGATCGCCGGTAAATTGAACGATCATTTCCCGCTGGTGATCTGGCAGAGCGGCAGCGGTACGCAGTTCAATATGAACGTCAATGAAGTGATCGCCAACCGGGCCATCGAAATGCTGGGCGGACAAATGGGCAGCAAATCGCCCGTCCATCCCAACGATCATGTAAACATGGCCCAGTCCACCAATGACACCATTCCCACATCGATGCACGTAGCCGCGGTAATTGCCCTCAAAGAACAGCTGCTGCCCGAACTGAATGCGCTGAAAGAAGCGCTCGCTGAAAAATCCAAAACCTTCGAAAAAATCGTAAAAATCGGGCGCACCCATTTACAGGACGCCACCCCGCTCACCCTGGGACAGGAATTTTCCGGTTACGCCGCGCAACTGGAACAGGCCGGCGAAGCCATCGAATCAGCGCTGCCCCGCCTTTACGAGCTGGCCATCGGCGGCACGGCGGTAGGCACCGGTCTGAATACCAAAAAAGGCTACGACACCATGATGGCCGAAACCATCGGCAAAATCACAGGTCACCCCTTCCGGGTAGCACGCAACAAGTTTGCCGGACTAGCCGCGCATGATGCTATCGTGGAAACTTCCGGGGCGCTTAAAACCCTGGCCGCCGCTTTGATGAAAATCGCCAACGATATCCGCTGGCTGGGCAGCGGCCCGCGCAGCGGACTGGGCGAGCTGGATCTGCCGGCTAACGAACCGGGCAGCTCGATTATGCCCGGCAAAGTCAATCCTACGCAGAGCGAGATGGTGACCATGGTTGTCTGCCAGGTTTTCGGCAACGACACGGCCATCGCCATGGCCGGATCGCAGGGCAATTTTGAGCTGAATGTGTTCAAGCCGCTGATGGCCCATAACATCCTGCAGTCTATCGAAATTCTGAGCGACGCCATGCGCTCGTTTCGTGAAAAAGCCGTCGCCGGCATCGAAGCCAATCAAAAGAATATCGATGCACATTTGAAAAATTCGCTGATGCTGGTCACCGCGTTCAACCGGCACATCGGTTACGACAAAGCGGCGGAGATCGCCCTGAAGGCCTGGCGCGAGGACAAGACACTCAGGGAGGCGGCTCTGGAACTGGAATACCTGACTGAGAAGCAGTTTGATGAGTGGGTAAAACCGGAGACGATGATTGGGCCGGAGTAAGCGCCAGCGCAATTCATCATATTGAACCCTTACAGGCTTCCCATGTTCTTCGGGACTAACTACCCAGGGCGTTGCCCGGGCTAAAAATATCTAACCGCGATGCGGTTCATTTTCATGATTTGTTTCAATATTCATTTAACATGCGCAAAATAAAATATTTTTGAACTATAAAACGATCGTGCAACCACCCCCTCTCTGTCCCGCCAAAGGCGGGATGGAGAGGGGGCACGGAGGTGAGGCCTTCTTTAATACCGCACAGCGGTTAAATATCAGTAACAAAAAAATTTCAGCAGGATGAAGAAAATAGGCTATGTCCTTATTCCTATTTCTTCCTCTCACGCAGCTCAAACAGTTTAATTAAGATAAAACCGCTGACGAATCCGCCGATGTGGGCAAACCAGGCCACCCCCGTTTGCGCGCCGGGCATAAAATGAAAATAACCGTTGATAACCTGAAACAGAAACCAGACCGACAAAACAATCACCGCCGGAATGCGCACAACCCGGATAATGAAAAAGAAGAAAAATAAAACCGAGACGTTATTGCGGGGAAAACGCAGCAGATAGGCGCCCAGCACCCCGGATATGGCCCCGCTGGCCCCGACCATCGGCGCCTCCGATCCGGGCATCACGATGATTTGCAGCATCGCCGCGCCCAGTCCGACAAGCAGATAAAAAACAACATAGCGCAGGTGACCGATCACATATTCGATATTATCGCCGAAAATCCACAAATAGAGCATGTTGCCGAATAAATGGCCCAAACCGCCGTGCAAAAACATCGATGTAAAAATGGTAATGTATCCCCGGATCTGCTGCGGTTCATTGATCAGCGTGGCCGGCACAAGTCCGAAATGTCTGAAAAAACGCTCGATGCTTTCCGGATCCGAGGGCTGCAGAAAAAAATAAACGGCGATATTGATGATGATGAACAGGTAATTCACGAATGGGAAAAAGCCTTTGGGATTCTCATCGGCGATTGGAATCATAATGCACCTCTTTATCGCAGGATAAAGGTTCGTTTTTGCCCGGCGATGTTTCCGGCGGCGTCTTTCACCGTGATCACAATCTCATGACTGCCGGAGGTTAACAGCCAGTGCGGCCGGCCGATCACATGATCCCGTTCGGGATCCCATTCCGGCAAAACAAAACGCCCGTCGAGTGAAATGCGGATATTATCTTCGGAACCGATTCCCGACAGATCATCTTCCATGAAAAAATCGATTTTTTGTAATTGATTCATCACCTGATTATTCCGCGGATAACGCACATTCAGTCGCGGGGCAACCGTATCCGCGGCGATCAGATAGCTGCCGAATGATTTTACCCTCGCCGAAATATAACCGTTTTTCATATCAAGATCATTGGAAATAAAAGATATTTTGCCGTTTCCGTTATAACCGTACAACCCCATCTGCTCTGGATTAGTATGCAGGGAATCATAGCGCACACTGATGCTTACCGATTCATTGAATTTTTGATTTGCCGGCTTCACCATATATGGTGAACTGAAAACGGGATAGTCTCCTTTATTCTCATCAAAGGTCAAGCTTCGGGCGCTGACCAGCAGCGTGTCAAATGGTCCGGCATTCTCGCTTTCAAGGACTAGTGCATCGTCGAAATAAGCGAACCTTTGTTTTTGATCGGGAAAAAGCGCGCGGTATGTTAGCGTGCTGTCAAAAAATACCTGTCGCTGATCCCGCAGGATCAGTTGCTGCGATCCGTTTCTGAAATCGGCGGCCGATAAGACCTGCTCGAAATAGTTATTAAAAATTTCAGGCACATGGTACATTGTATCGCCTCCGCTGATCATTTTGAGACGCAGGCCGGGCAGGGCTTGTACCTGACGGAACCGGCACAGTAAATTTTTTCCGAGATGGACCACATCGAATTGGATATCACTGTTATTTTCGGGACTTAACGCTGCCTGCGAGGATACAGCCTCATTATTCTCGGTGACCAGATTAATGTTAATCGAACGGGCAGCGGCATCGTTGAGACGCACTTTAACCAACAGCGTTTGCTGATGATCTTCATATTGCCGTCTCAGGATTTCGAAATATTCGACCGTTTGCCAGTCTATCCCGTCCACGCTGCAGGCGAAAGACAATTCTTTTATTACTTTCGGAACGCCAACCTGCAAATAAACCAGATCTTTGATTTTGTTTAAAACTTCGATCTGCGCCGGTTGAATCCCGTCTCTGATCAGCATGCCCCCGATCCTGCTGACATTGCCGAAAAAATCGGCGGCCTCGATACGAAAGGGAATTTCCGCCCGGTCGATTTTGATCGTGCCCGGCCCCGGACTCCGCTCATAAAACGGCAATGTGACGCCTCTGTCGATAAACAATTTGTTGAACACCGCGCGCCGTTTGGCTCTCAGCGGATAGTAAATGGCCTGATCGATCTGACTGGTCGTCCTGAAATTCATTTTATCGTATTGCATCTGGAAATGAAGGCGGTCGTCAACAAACAGGGACACTTTGTAAAAAGCAAATTTATTGGTCACGCCGTCGGCCATATCATAGCCTCTGAGCGCCAGGCCGATCAATCCTTTAACTTTTATGGGTTGGCTGATCCGGTAGTTATTGCCGTCTGTTTTTTGCAACGAAAAAACCTGCGGCTGAAATGAATGATTGACCTTGCTGTCCGGATGCCGGGGAATAACCAGCAATTCCCGCAATCGCGGCGCAATGTTATCGGCAAGCCGGCCATCATAAAACTGCAGCGGATTGAGCGGCTCGGACTGCGGATTTCTGATTTCGAAATGCAGATGGGGCACGCCGATCCCGGTTTGTCCGGTGTACCCGATAATATCGCCCTTTTTCACCCGCCAGTTCTGGGGATACCAGTTCACCCTGTATTTTTCCGCCGCCAACTGCTTTTCCCGCACAACCTCTTCAAGCTGATTATTAAATCTTTGCAGATGGGCATAGATGACAAAATTGCCGTCCTTCAGTTTCAGGTATACGACCTTCCCGTAACCGAAAGGTGAAACGCGCACACGGTAAATTTCACCGTCTTCAACCGCGTAACAGGGATAGCCCTCACGACCCCAGGTTTTGATATCGATGGCCGAGTGGTAGTGTCCCGAGCGGTACTCGCAAAAACTGGACGTCAGATGATTGCTGGCATTCGTCGGCCATAAATAATTTTGTCCCTGCAGATAAAGCGGCACGATTATTACAAAATATATTAAATTTAAAACCGGTCTCATTATGTTCATTATCCTGAATATATCTTCATCCGCTTGCGGATGATTCTTTTGCTGTTTTTACTAACATTAACTCAGTTTAGTACCTTAGCTTTTCCCGACCGAACGGGACAAGTCGGCGGAAATTTTTCTCACCCCCACCCTTACCCTCCCCACGCGTGGGGAGGGTAAGGGCGGGGCTTGGCTTATTCACACAAGCGTTTCCGGTTTAACCGGGTTAGGTATCAGCCGATGGTTGCCCGCACATCGACGACAACGGCCCGTTGATCCGGCTCAGACCAGATCAGCGGATTTAAATCCATTTCTACGACTTCCTGGTGCTCGGCCAGCAGCAGACTGAATTGCTGGATGGTATAGGCAAAAGCGTCGCGGTCAATGGCCGGATTGCCCCGGAATCCATCCAGAACCGTCTGCGAGCGTAAGCTGTCCAGCATTTCCCTGGCTTCATAGGCATTGACCGGTGCAATTCTGAATGCGACATCTTTCAATGCTTCGATAAAAATACCGCCGATACCGACCATCACCACCTGACCGAACAGATGCTCTTTTTTACCGCCCAGCACCAGCTCCGTTCCGCCCGGCAGTTGTTTTTGGGCCAGGAACAACGGCTGAACATTGGCGGGCAGCATACGCTCCAGCGTTTCATTCATTTCATTAAACGCCGCCCGGATTGCATCTTCCGAATCGAGCCCGGTTTTGATCAGTCCGGCGTCCGATTTATGGATGATCTGTTCGTTGGCCGTTTTGAGAACTATTTTAGTTTGCACTTTTTCCTGAAATTTGATGATATCCTCCGCCCTACCCGACACGGTATACGGTGCGGCACTGATATCGTACGTTTTTAGCAAATCCATTAAATCCGGTAAACACGCCTGTTTGTTGTCCTTTCCGGATCCACCCAGCAGCGCCTCTTCCATCTTCGGTTTAACAACGATGGCCTGAGACTTGCGGAAACGCTGCTGGATGTTTGAATAATCCACCATTACGGCCAGCGATTTAACCGCAGACTCAGGATAAGCATAGAGCGGCAATTGCAGTTTTTTACAGATGTCCGTACCGGCCGTTTCATCGCGTTGGGCCATCAGCACGGGAATGATTGTTTTGCCGCAGTTGGGGATTAGTTCTTCGATACTGGCGAAGATTTTAGCCGGCGTGGTATTGACCGGCGGTTTAACAATAATCAGCAGAATGCTGTCTACATTTTCATCGCCCTGTATGATCTCCAGGACATTTTTATAGGTTTCGTGCGTGGCGCTGGCGATCATATCCACCGGATTAGCCGTGGCCGCTTCCGCGGGAAGCACTTTTTTTAATTTTTTGACGGTTGCCTCATGCAATTTCGCCAGTTCCAGGCCGTAGCGCTCGATGGCGTCGCTGGCCAGGATGCCCGGTCCGCCGGCATTGGTAATCACCGCCACGCGCGGTCCGCCGGGCAGCGGCTGGGCATCGAGGGCGCGGGCGGCATTGAACATATCTTCAAGATTATCGAACCGGATAACGCCGCTTTGTTTTAAAAATCCGTCGATGATGTGCTCTGGATTGGCCAGCGCCCCGGTATGTGACGAAGCCGCTTTTACTCCGCTGGCCGTGCGACCGGCTTTTACCGCTAATATCGGTTTTAGCGCGGCCGTCCTGCCGCAGATTTTTCTGAACGCCTCCGGCTTATCGATACTTTCCAGATAAAGGGTAATCACATTTGTGTTCCGGTCATGCTGTAAAAATTCCAGAACATCGTTGTCATTGACATCCGCTTTATTTCCGGTGCTGACGAAGACCGAGAAGCCAAGTTCGGATTGGGCGGCCAGTTCCATGATGGCTACGCCCAGGGCGCCGCTCTGGGAAATATAGGCCACATGGCCGGGATTTGGTAAGGTCGGAGAAAAGGTGCCGTTGAAGGAAACCGCCGGATCGGTGTTAAAAATCCCCATACAATTGGGTCCAACCAGATTCATGCCATAGCGTTTGCCCAGTTCAACCAGTTTTTCTTCTCTTGCAATGCCTTCGCCGCCCACTTCTTTAAATCCTGCGCTGATTACGATCACATTTTTGATCCCGTTTTTGCCAAGTTGTTCGAGCGTATCCAGCACAAATTCGACCGGCAGCAAAATAACCGCCAGATCGGGCTGTTCGGGCAGCGAGGCAATATCGGGATAGGCTTTGATACTTTCTATTTCCTGCGCTTTGGGATTTATCGGATAAATCTGTCCTTTGTAATTCATCCGCAGAATGGCTTCCAGAAATACTTTTCCCAGGGAACCCGACTTACGGGAAGCCCCGATAATTGCGATTGAATTGGGACATAAAATTTTTTCTAAACGACGCATGCCACTTCTCCTCATCAACAATAGTTATGATTCATCTCTGAAAATATAAAGCAGTAAAGATACGTTTTGTATGGACAGGGAACAAGCGAAACGGGGATTTTAATTGAAGATTTCGGCCAGAATTTTATTTAATTTTTTGAAATCTATGGGTTTTTGCAAAACAGCTTTAACGCCCATCTTGCTGAAATTTACCCTGGAATACTTATCGAGATGGGCCGTAATGATAATGATATTAAAACGATCATTTTCAGCCAGTACTCTTTCACTGAAATCTACGCCATTCATCACCGGCATATCCAGATCCACCAGTGCCGCGTTCACTGCATGCGTCTTCATCTGTTCCAGACCGTGCGCGCCATGTTCAGCTTCATAAACCTCAAAACCTTTAATCGCGAGATAATCGCGCAGCATTTCGCGTACTTCTGGCTGATCGTCAACAACTAAGATACTTTCCATATAACCTTATCCGTTATGTTCCAATTCTTTCGCTTATCACTTTTTTCAGTGACCGAGCATTCCACTGTTATATTTCGGATGTTTTTTTGAACAATTGAATTTTTTTAATAATTTACTGGCAACTAAATTTCAAGTGTTCAATTATTGGCCATCATCTGAAATTTAGACAAATAATTTAAGGATTTGTATATATTAGATTAAAGATACAACAGCTTTGAGGCTGTGTATAATTTTTTATCATTTACAAGCGAGATTTCTATGTTATCATATTTCAGGATCGGACACTATACCGATCAAAAAAGGGCAACCGGTTGTACGGTTATTCTGCCGCCTGATGATACGGTTGCCTCAGCCTGCGTACGCGGGGCCTCTCCCGGAACGCGCGAGCTGGTCCTGCTTTCACCGGAGCGCAAGATATCGCAAATTACCGCATTGCTTTTAACCGGCGGCAGTGCTTTCGGGCTTGGCGCGGCCCAGGGGCTTGTGGAAAAACTGGCCCAACAGCAAATTGGTTACCAGACGAATTACGGCGTGGTGCCCATCGTGCCGGCAGCGGTAATATTTGATAAGAATATCGGCGATCCTGCTGCCTATCCCACCGCGGAAAATGCCGCCCTGGCCCTGGATGGAGCACGTTTCAGGAATAATGAGATGGGTAATGTCGGCGCCGGCACCGGTGCAACGGTTGGAAAATGGAAAGGCATCGAACATGCCATGAAAGGCGGACTGGGTGTCGCTTCCCTTCAGGCCGGGGTAATAAAAGTTACGGTGATGACCGTCGTTAACGCCGTCGGCGATGTGCTGGATAAAAACGGCAAAATTCTGGCCGGGGCAATCGATAAACAAAACCGCTTTTTCGCGGAACAGGGCAGTTTATCGCGCTGGAATACTCCGCAGGTCGGTATGGCCCGCAACACCGTGCTGAGTGCAATTCTGACCAATGCCCGTTTGTCAAAACAGCAGGCCTACTATCTGGCGGAACGCGGCCATAACGGCATTGCCCGCCGGATCGATCCCTCACACACCAGCTACGATGGCGACGTCACTTTCGTTTTAGCCCATGCCCGGGAAACCTGCGACATCGACCTGTGCGCCGGTCTCACGGTTGAGGCGGTCGAGCAATCCATTATCAATGCAATTAAAAATGCCGATACGCTTTTTAATATAAAATCTTTGAAAGAAATCAGGAAAGCAGAAAAATAATGATTGATTTACTATTCACTAAACTTGAGTTGATTAATTTTCAGATTTTTTTATTCAGCATCATACTATTCTTTATCGGATACGCTTTTGCGCCAACGGTATATTTCAAGAAAATAAAACTGCTTGCCGCCTATCCGCAGTGGATCATAAAAAAAATGGATATTATCATCAAAAAGGACTGGAAGGCTTCTTCACTTTTCATCTTCCTGCTTTCGGTTAACAGCTTTTCTCTTTTCGTCAATTTGCTATCTGGATTTATACCTGGATTACCGATTCTTTTTGCCGTACTAACCGGAATCAATATCGGATACATTACTTACCACACGCTGGAGGGGCGCTTTTATTATGCCGCGCTGATTAATCCGGTGGCCCTTTTTGAATTGCCGGCCGCTTTTATTTCATTTACTTTAGCGATGCAGTACAATTTGAGACTGACTAACCTCCAGTTGTTTGAACTCCCGGAAATCGGTTTTTCAGGATATCTGAACCTGTTTATTATCGCCGTAATACCGCTTCTGCTAATATCCGGCATTATTGAAACTTTCCTGATTATAATTTCTCAGAAAATCAGAGATGAGGAAAATGATGAGGATAAAGAATAGCCCCGTCGATATGGGACAAGACCCTGGATGATACTATATCTTTTTTTAATAATATTGATTACCGGGAGATTTTAAAAACCAAATAGAATAAATTGTCTTAAATAAGGTCTTATCGATTTATAGTGCCCTGTTTTTGCTAAACTTTAAAACGATGCGCACCAGCTCGCCTTCTTTGAAAATAACTTCTTTTTTCGCATTGTAGATCTGCAATGCATCGTCGAGATTACTGCTGATCTCCGGTAAATCGGTTTTATCTGTAAAGGCCATAAAATTCATCAGGTAGGCATCGCTCTGTAAATCCAGTCCGATTTCCAGCTCTTTGCCCGTGAGCTGATGTAAGTAGTTAACGATATAATTGATGATCTTAATCAGCGGTTTGGCATCTTCGGTCTCAATAATGCAACCCTCATCAAGAATCAGGTTGGCATTCATATCCTTTTTCGAATTAATTAAATAAATTAATTGTTTAAGGTCAACGGAGTTTTCTGTCATAACAATCTCCAGTTTTCAATTCAACTGGCGATTAATATAAATATCCGCTGCAAAAATAGAAAATAATAATTAAAAATTGACTGTGTCGCGATGACTTTAATCCCGGTGAAAAATATCACGCTTGAATGAAAGCGGCAAAGTAATTAATTTGACTTAAAATTAAAGGATGACATGAAAAAGATTTTTTATACCATATTTATCGCTTTGTTTACTCAGATAACGACGCCATCAGAGGCCCAGACACTTTCCGGCTATGTCCTGGACACTGAAGGCGATCCGCTGCCCGGTACGAATATCTATATCGATAAAACCAATCGGGGCACCATGTCCAACAGCGAGGGCTATTATGTGCTCAAATTGCCCGAGGGCAGAAATACCGTGGTATTCAGTTTTATCGGATACCGTAATGATACCCTGATCGTCGACGCCGGACCGGAAGACAAAATTAAGAAAAACATCACCCTGAATCAGTACGCCATTACCGGTGAAGAAATTCTGGTTTTCGCCAGTCAGTATAATGATGCCCAGGAAATTGTCTGGAAAACCATTCAAAACAAGAACGAATATCTTTCCAGCATCAAAAATTATCAATACGATGCCTATCACAAAACGGTATTCAAGCTCGATATTCAGAACAAACGGATCATCGGCGGCATACTGGAAACCAACTCAAGGGGCTATTTCAAAAGCCCCGACCGGTTTCAGGAAATTATCTTAAATAAAAAGCAAACCAGAAATTTCAGTGATGTCACTAATGTATTTTCCGTCGGTAAAATCCCGAATTTGCTGGAAGATGAGTTAATTTTTGATGAGCTCAGCGTCATCAGTCCCTTAAGCAGACAGGCGCTCGATTACTACAATTATACTATGCAGGACACCACTTACTTTAATGGGCGCCGTGTTTTCAATATGACCTTCGGGCCCAAGCATGCCAATCTGCCGCTGTTCTCGGGTAAGATGAGTATCATCGATAAAGATTTCGCCGTGGTTTCCAGTTCGGTCAGCGGCGGGAAGCGCATCGTCACACAGTTGCGTGACAGCATCGAAATCCGTCAAAAATTTCGTCAGTTTGAAGAAAAATACTGGTTTTCCACTGAAATTGTAATGGATTCCCGGGTAAACCTAAATATTCCGGCGATTCCTATGCTTTACTGGCATCAGTATGCACTCATTTCAAATTATGAAATTAATGATCCGGAATTCGATCATGTTTTCGATAACCGCACCTTATCATTTGATATGGTTGACGAAGAAGAGAGCAATCAGCTCTGGCAGCGGGGTCAGGCTATCCCGCTTAACGCCCGGGAAATCGCCGCCGCCCGCCGCATCGACAGTACAATCACTAATATCAACTTTGTAAAAAAATCCGTATTAACGCTGATTCAGAATTTTGACAAGATATTAATCACCGGATTCTATGATTTTTATCATTACAATCGGGTCGAAGGTAACTACTTCGGTATCGGCTTCGACAGCAAGCGCAAACTATCAAACAAAAGAGTGCGACTGAAAAGCGGTTATGGCAACAAAGACAGCAAATTTAAGTATGACATCGATTATAAGCACGATCTCATTCCCAAGCAGCTTGAAGCACAAATTCAGGTTTTTGACCGGCTGTCCTTTCTCGACCAGTTCTACCGCTACAATCCGACGGATATCACCCTGCAGACACTGACCGGTAAAAACGATTATGCCGATTATTTTTACGAACGCGGCGCGCGTCTCGGTTTTGAAGTCAAACTGTTCGAGCACCTTAAATTTGGCTCGGCTTATATTCACAGCACACAGAGCGATGCCCCCAATTTAACCACCTGGGCGCCGTTAAATAACGATAAAACCTTTCGTCCGGCATTCGACATTGACGATGGTACGGTCAGCGCGATAGAATTGAATCTGGTATCAGACAACCTGAAATTTTTTGATCTGGGCTGGGTGATGGTGCCCGATCTTTCCCAGGAATTTTTCGATATCAATATAAAAGCAAAAATCAGTTCCGAAAAGACGCTGAACAGCAGTTTCGATTTTCAGCAATATTATCTTTCGCTGAACAGTCTGAAGAAATTTCCGCCTTATATTCATTTTTATTTCAGGATCAGCGCCGGCCTGCTCAAAGGTGATAAACCGGATCAGATGCTGTTTCATTTCGGCGGCGCTTACGGCAGCTTTGGCAATCCGATCCTTTTCCGGACCATTAATTCTGATATTTACATCGGCGACCGGTTTTTGACGCTATCTCTGGAAAACAATTTCAAAAATACTTTGTTCGCCCTGTTTCACCTGCCCTACCTGAAAAACAGCAAACTGGATTTTTTAATATTCGCCAATCTGGGCTGGATGCGGAACGATTTTATTCCGCAGGCGATTGCAGGTGAACAAACCGTCGCCCACCCGCTTTATAATCAAATTCAAATAAAAAACCGGCCCTTAACCGAAATCGGTCTTTCGATCGGAAATATATTTACTTTCATGCGTGTTGATTTTACGAATCGACTTAATTATAATAACGGCAATAATTTTAATGTCAGGTTAACTTCAAGACTTTTTATACGATAATAGGCGTGGATACAGACCGGTCAGCTTTCTTTTAATATGCGATACCGGAAACTTTTTGTTATATTTGCTTCCGGAGCGTTGGGTTTTTTAAAGAACTTTTGGAAATTGTGGCGCTAATCAAAGCATTTCAGGCTAAATTATTTATAATTTGGTTCTGGTTGTAAAATAATAAAGTTTAACATTGAGGGTTGTAATTATGGATCGTTCAGGAAAACTTATAACTTTATCATTATTTTGTTTTATCTTCCTGATGATAAACAAAAGTTTTGCCCAGCCGTTTTATACCGCCTATAATGTCTGGTATGAGCACCCGAAAAAAGTATGGGCAATTAATTATCAAAAAGGCAAGCTGCTTCCTTTGGGCACGGAAATTGACCGGATAAAGGTCGCCGAGGGCCGCCGGCCCTATCTGACTTTTCGCGTGCCTTCCTTAAATGAGGAATTTATAATTTATTTTAATATCAAGTACCATCCCAAAGTGTCCATTCAGATGTTTAAAGACCGCTTTGTTACATCACAGACTTTTGACGAATCGGTACAGGGGCTGTCCCCGCTTGAAATTAAAGCGATACGCAAAGGCAAAGTTGAACCCGGTATGTCAAAAAAAGCGGTTATTCTATGCCAGGGTTTTCCACCGGAGCACCGAACCAAATCTTTAAAAAACAATACCTGGCTTTATTGGTCAAATCGTTTCAAATCTTACAAAGTTCAGTTCGGCGCCGACGGTTTGACTGTCGGCCCAAAGGGTAAACCCGGGCCCAAGGAAGGCAGTGCGCCGGATCTATCGAAAGATGTTGTGACGACGACGCCGGTTAAGAAGACGGACACAACGCCGCCGGAAATTGAGATTTTGCAGCCGGCTGTCGCCCGCGGCATGAAGGTCAAACATCCTGATAAGACCGTTCTCGTTAAGGGCAAAGCCAGCGATCCAAGCGGCGTTTTCGAGGTTCTGGTCAACGGTGTTGAAGCGAACCTTTCCGGCAGCGGTGAATTCTGGGCGGAGATTTTACTGGCCGTCGGTGAAAATGATATCCGGGTCAGAGCCACCGATACGCATAAAAATGCCGCGGACCAACTGTTTACAATTATTCGCGAAGAAACCTACAGTGCGCCGATACCTGAAGTTGCCGCATCTGTCGATGTTCCCTTGTCATCCGGGGTTTATTATGCCCTGATTATCGGCGTTCAGGATTATACCCATCCATCTATTAACGATCTGGATCAGCCGCTGAATGATGCGCGCCGACTGCAAAGCATTCTCGTTCAAAAATATACCTTTGATCCGAAGAATGTTTATCTCCTGCAAAACCCGGATCGGTCTACAATTATCAGCACTTTTGACAATCTGAGCCGTCAACTGCAAAAGAATGATAACCTTCTGATTTTTTATGCCGGTCATGGCTACTGGGATGATAAGTTCGAACAGGGCTACTGGCTGCCCAGTGATGCGGCAAAGGACAACCGCTCCAACTGGATATCCAACAGTACGGTGGTCGATTTTATCCGCGGCATCGATACCAAACATACCCTGCTCGTGGCCGATGCCTGTTTCAGCGGCGGCATCTTTAAAACACGATCCGCTTTCAGCGACGCCGCTCCGGCCGTCACCGAACTGTACAAATTACCCAGCCGCAAAGCGATTACCAGCGGCACCCTGAAAGAAGTGCCCGACCGCAGCGTATTTGTTGAATACCTGACCAAACGTCTGGACGATAATAGCGAAAAATATATCACTTCCGAACAGCTTTTTACCAGTTTCCGGACAGCAGTTATCAATAACAGTCCGATTAAACAGGTACCGCAATTCGGAGAAATCCGGCAGTGCGGCGATGAAGGCGGGGATTTCGTTTTTATCCGGAAGTAATAGAAGTTGAATTTATGATTCTTTGAATCATTTCAATTTACTGAATATAATACTTGTAATGCGCCTCGGTTTAAAGCGGGGCGCTTTTTTTATGCTGCCGATTTGTCTGTGAAATTTTTAATTTCAATTTGCCCGTAAATGATAACGAATTCTCAGCGTACGATAGCGAATTTGCCGATCTTCGTTTTTCCCCGCGACTGAAACGCATCAGATTGCAAATGATAAATATAAACACCGCTCTCGGCAAACTGGCCGTAATCGGTGATCTGATCCCACTGGATTAAGCCGATGTTTTCTCTGTGATTGATGGTCTTCACCAGATCGCCGGTCAGGGTGTAAATTTTCAGTGTGCATGGACTGGGCACATTAATAAAAGAAATTATATCCTCTGCCCCGCCGGTAGAAATGCCGGACCGGCGCACAAAGGGATTAGGCACAACAACAATTTCATCCAGCGTTTCGTTGACCGCCGAATGGGCGGCCAGAAAGGGCTCGGTGTTATGATTCGGATAATAGGAACTCTCCAGAGGGGGGACGGCATTGCCGCCGGTTTCCGGAAATACGGCCTGCGGATCGACCGGCCAGTAGGCATGGCCGCTGTCGTAACTGCTGATTGCATAATAATAGCCGAAGCCAACATTAACCGCCGTATCGATAAAAGTATACGTATTCAGCGATGCATCAAAATATAGCGGATCACCCGCGCTGATATCGGCTATCGGTTTGAACGGACCAAAAGGCAGATACTGCGACCGGTAGATACGATAACCGGCCAGATCATATTTTTCAACAGGATCGGCGTAATCGGGATCAGGAATCTGTTCGGCATCCGCCGGCCAGATGATAATATTGCCAACCTGCTGGCCGCTGAGGTGATTCAGGTCGAATTGTTCCGGGGCAGCGGGCGGATCGGGCACATTGTATTGGTGATCATAATTGAACTGTGCGCGATCGGCATTGGCCAGAAGATCGGCATAACCCTCGCCGGCAATATCTTTTTCCGTGGTCTTACTGCTAAAGGCTTTTTCATAACTGAGACTGCCAACCACCTCGGCCGTCACAATGCGAATGGAATCGCCGGGCTGCAAGTCCCAGGGACCCACGCTGGCCATGGTCCAAAACCGCGACTGATTCCAGCGGCTGTCCGCCAGTCCCTGGGGAAACAGGATCGGCTGATAGGTTTTAGAAAGGTCGAGCATGGCTTCAAATCGCTGGCGGGTGGATTCCAGTCCGCTCAGGGGATAGGTGCTGGGCGGTTCGCTGACCGACCAGCCGACTTCTTTCACAAAATTTTCAACGCCGTTTTTATTCGGTGAAATATATAAAAACTGTAAACCGGCATACGTTGGTGCCAGCCATTCCTTGCCGCCGGTTGGTCCGCCGCTGAGATAGGTATAGGGCGCAAATTTTTCGTTGCCCGCTTCTTTGGAAAAATCATCGGCCCAGCCGTAAATCAGGCGTCGTTTCGGATCGTAGAGAAAGCGATTATTCCGGGCGCCGTTGCCGTACTGGGGAAATAGAATATTCCAGGCCCGCTCGTTAATCGAGTAGCTGTATGTAAACAATAAGGTTAAATTTTTGAGCACGGAATCCGCCTCTAAAACACGCATGATATCCGGATTGTTATTTTGGCCATTAAATATGTGCGCTTCGCGGGCAATGTTTTTGATCAGATATTCGATGATAATATATTTTTCATCGCGGGCCGATCCGCTCCAGGCGCGCACGGTTCGTTTTACGCGCACCGGCATGAATCGCGCCGGCTGATAGGGATAATTGTAAGCGGGATTCAGTTCCCATTCCGTATCCACCACCTCCTCCGCCTCGTCCGGATCAAGCTGCATCCGGAAATTTTCGCCATTCGGCCAGCGCCGCCGGTGTTCATTCAACAGATAGGGATTATTTACCTGTGATCCGCCGACGGAGCTGGCAAACATGGCCCAGTCGATCACGCCCCATACACTGTCGTTGGCCGAAGGACGCTGGGCGCCGATCCAGAAACCGCCGCCCAGATGATGTGTATTGGCGCCGCCCACATCACGGCTCAGAAATTCAGGATCAAATCCGGGATAATCCATGCCATAACCCTTGCGATCCCAGTTCTGGAAGACCGGACCGATCTTGGCGATATTGATGGTTTCCCAGAGCATGCCCCGTTTGAGATTGATAAAATCGCCGTTATCCTGGGCAAAGAGCCGCGGCATGTCAAATATGATCAGACTAACAATGGCAAATAATAATATTAACTTTTTGATATTCATCTGTTTTAGTTCCCTTACCATTCCGGACTCAAAAACCGACGCCCAGGGTAAAATAAAAAGCGCGCGGCGTATTGCGCCAGGTGCGAAAATAATTGTGCATGTAGTTGCGCTCCTGCTCCTGATAGACCTGTGATTGCGGATTGCCGGTCGGTTTGCTGTCCCAGGTTATCCCGCGCTGTGTCCATTTTACGATGTCATCCTGACTGGTCATCGGGGTCAGCCAGCGGTTATTAAACAGGTTATCCACCCGCACCGCCAACCGCATATTGACGCCCGCCAGCGGAAACTTTGCCGAAAAATTCAGATCAGTCTGCGATTCCAGCGGATAGCGGCGGTTATTGCTGATGGTTTGCGCCTGCTCGAAATCGGGGGCATAGGTGTACGGTGACCCGCTGTGCGCAAAATAGATCATGCTCAGCGTAACCGCGCTGAAAGGATTGAAACCGACCGGTTCCAGCAGGTAATGTACGGGAATCCGGTAAGTAGCCAAAGCCCGGAAGCTGTGTGTCCGGTCGCCGCCGATGATAAAATCGTTGGCGCTGCGCCGCGTTATACGGCTGCGGATATCATCGGGATCTTCATAGATATCGATAGCCCCGTAAGCGCCCATCGAGGTGCGCGAATAGCTGTAACTCAATCGGTAAGTGAACTGCCGTCCGGCAGGATTTGACAGTGCAACTTCGATGCCGCGGGAGGCGCCGTAGCCCTTGTTTTCATAGGTCAGATAATAGGGATCCTGCGGCGACTGCTGGTAGGAACCGGTCGGGGTGTGGATTTTCGCGGTAACCGTCTGGCGGACCCGATCGTTGTAGTAGGCGGCCAAATCCAGGCGCAGCGGTCCGAATCCCTGCTGGACACCCACTTCGTAATTGATGGTTTTTGAAAATCCCAGATCGGGATTGCCATACATGCGCCAGCCGCTCCAGTTGGTGCGCGAAAGCGTATGACGGAAGCGGGGCATCGAATAAAAGTGTCCGTACTGCAATCTAAACGCGGTATGCTCGCCGATGGGAAAGGATAGTCCGAACCGTGGCGACAGTGCATATTTTGTTTCCGGTTTTTTCGTTTCCGGATTGCCGGGATCGCCGGTATACGGACCGCCGCCCTGACCGGCGCCGGGATAAAAAGGCCGGAAACGATCGGCCGGGGCGTCAAAGTTCAAATTGAATCCGTCAAGGCGCAGACCGATATTGGCGACGAGGGTGTTGAATTCCATGCGATCCTGTACATAAGCGGCAAACGACCAGGGATAGGCATGGTAATATTCGGCAAAGCCGGAATAGGCGATGAAGGCGTTCAGACGGGCGCCCGATTCGCCGTTGTAGCGGGTATCCCAGTAGAGTCCGCGCAGACCGCCTTTTAACTGATGACGCTTGTTGATCTGACTGGTATAATCCAACGATAAATTCCAGACGTCGGTGCGTGAGTCAAGGGCATACAGCGACGTAAATGCATAAACGATGCGCCGGTAGTTTTCATCCCAGGGACCGGCATCAACCAGCCTCGGATCGTCGGAACGGATGATCGGCTGATTCCTTTCCACCATTTTTTCCCGCTGATGCCAGAGTGACAGTTCAAGAAAAGTGCTGGGACTAATTACATGCGTCCAGTTAAGACTCTGGGTCGTGGTTATTTCTTCCTTAGGACTTTCCAGAACCAGGGCATATTTCCAGGTGGGATACTGTCCGATAATCGACGCCCAGCGGATATCATCCGAGCCGGACCAGACCGCGCCATAATTGGCCTGGTACAGGCTCATCAGTTTGAACTTGTTCTTTTCGTCAAAATCGTAAACGATATTGATGTTGTAATTATGATATTTTTGCGAACGTTCCACGCTGGGAATGCGCAGCGGTTTATCACGGTATTCACCCGATACAAAAAAACGCAGTTTGCCGCTGCCGCCCAAAGGGCCGCCGAAACCGAACAGGTAGCGCTTATAAATCAGCTCGCGGTAATCGTAAACGCCCAGCGGATTGGATGCATTACCCTTTCCCGGCGAGTGATTGGCAATCCATTTATTATAATAATGGGTGCGCAGGGAATCATCATTGATGTATTTGGGCGCCTGCGGATCGGATTCGATACCGTCACGCCACTGCTGCCATTTTTCAAAGTCGCCCCACTTCTGCCATTCGATGGTATTTTCGCCGTAAAGATAGGGTCCGAAGTGATATTTTCCCGGCGGCCGGGTCTCAACCCTGAAATCGGCACTGAAGGTTTCGCGTCCCTCGCGCGGCGCCACTTTGATGATACCGGACTGGGCATTGCCGTACTGGGCGCTGAATCCGCCCGAAATGATCTCCACCTGTTCCACGCCCAGGGGATTGAAATCATACTTCCAGCTGGTATTGGATTTTTCGCCGTACTGATTATAGCCGGGAACGCCGGTGTTTGTCTGAATCTGCTCCACGCCGTTAATCTGCACCTGGGCGTCAAAACCGCCGCCGCCGCGAATTGAAATGGTACCGTTTGGATTTTTCGATACGCCGGCATCCAGGGCGATAACCTGGCGCAAACCTTCAACCGGGGCGTTCTCAATCTCCGCCGCATCCAGATTTTTGCTGGTGGCCGTTAAATCACGAATAACCGCCGGACGACTGGCGACGACTTCAACCGCTTCCGTCTCTTCGATGGCCGGCGACAGTTCAAAGTTGGCCACTGCAGTTCGGTCAACCACAATTTTAATGCCTTTTTTAATCACCGTCCGATATCCGACCATAATGGCCGAAACATCATACGTGCCCGGTGGGATGTTCAGGATGAAGTATTCGCCGTCCCGATCGGTGGCCGCCCCGATACGCAAATCTTCGATAACAATGTTTACCCCGGCCAGCGGTTCGTTGCGTTCCCTGTCGATAACAATCCCCGCTAATTTCCCTTTTGGCGACTGGGCAAACAGCAGCAACGGTAAGCAAAGGATTAAAACTATAGCTATTTTGATTTTTTGTACCGTCATTTTTTCAACGTATCCGTAACATTTTTAAAACGGCGACCCTATTGCATCAGGATGGCGTGCCTATTTAATCAACAAAAGTTTTCCGACCTCTGTGAATCCCCGATCTGTTGATAATTTACATAAATAAACGCCGCTGGCAAATCCGCGCGCATCCCATACCACACGGTGATTCCCGGCGCTTTTTTTCCCAAAAACCAGTATCGTCACCTTCTGACCAAGTATGTTAAAAATACTTAATTCTATTTCACTATCAACGGATAACGAATAACGAATAACGGTTTTGGCATTAAATGGATTAGGAAAGTTTTGCTGCAGCGAAACCTTCGCGGGTCGTTGAATCATTTCAGAATCCCCGATGGCCGTAGGTTTGATTACCCGGCGAATACGCAGGGCATCGGCAATAATTTTACCGTCGCTTGCATCGTTGGATAGCAAAATACTGCCGGAGCTGTTTTCCGCGTATGGAAAAATACCCAAAGTCCGCCAGTCACCCTGCCCGCTGCGCTGATCGATCCAAACCGTGTCGATACCGTAACGATGCAAAACAGTATAGCGGGCATTGGAGGCAAGTTCACTATTCCCTTCCGGCAGATTAACGGCAACTGCATAGTTACCTGCGTATTTAATCGCCTGCCACCACTGGGCGCGATTTTCACCGCTGCCCGCTGCGGCGGTCAGATAATCAACGCCGTGGAATCCTGGCAATGTGCATTCGTTCCGCCAGACGCCATAGGTTTTAAACTGACTTTCGCCGTTATCGATCAGAAAATGCACGGCCTCCGGATCATAAATAATTTCTGCATCTATGGCCGGAAGCAGCGACCTGTGGATGTCTCTCAATCCATTTACTGACAAATTATAAATATTTCCGTCTTCGAAGGCTGTGGTTTTTAGATGAACCAGAGACGCATCTTTTTCATCCTGCTGAGCATTAATTATCGAAATGCTTTGATCGATCTGATAATGCGTGGCCTTCTCCGCCGCGGTCTGCTCAAGCGGACGGCTGAAATTAAGCGCAAGATGCATGCTGTCGGTAAAATTCCAGTCCAAAAGCAGGAAACGTTCCGGGATATTCAACTGAACCGCATCGGCATTTAACTTGCCATTTGACGCATTCCGCAACTCGATACGCACACTATCATCATAGTCCAGTTCGCTGCTCAGCAAAAAATGCCACTGATCGCCTTTCTGGGATTGATCAACATACACGGTGGTATCGAGCGAGGCTGTCACGATGCGATAAGCGGCCTGCCTGGTATTTTCGTCATCGGCGGCCCAGCGACTGAAAATCTGGTATTGAGCCGATTTAAGCGGACTGACCAACCAGTGCGCCTCACCGGCGCCTGATTCGTTCAGCAGTGACGTTCCCCCGTAACCGGCGCTTAGTATATTCCAGTTGCCTTCGTAACCGAAGCGGTTTGCATCGGCATTGTCAATGATGATTTGATTGTGGGGCAGCGCTGCAGGATAAGAAAACGGACCGTTTTTCAGATAATCGTACGTGTTGTCGGTCATGCTGCCCAGATACCAGATCGTAATGCCCCGGGCAGCGCTCTGGCGAATGGTTTCAATCTGGAATTGCAGAGAACCGGTGTTGGTGTAGCTGACGCCGGGATAAAGCAGAAATCCCTCCGGCACAAAACCGAGCGCTTCATTGAGCTGATTGGGCAGGCTGCTGTCATCCACATAGAGCATCGGTTCCAGGGCATCGACATAGCCGCTGTCGGCCCAGACATTCCATGCCTGCAATTTCACGCGGTTATAGCGCATGTATGGCGGTACGACCGCGGCGCTGACCAGCATCGCCGGATTCGTGGTTTTGACAGCATGATAAATTTTTCGCGCCAGATTCGTGGTCTGCTGTTCACGCCAGTCGAGCCAGTCGGCCCACTGCGGATGGCTGCTGTTAATGGACAGCGGATCGAAGTTTCCGGTTTCATTGGTGTAGCGATTTCTGGAAATAGCGCCGTATGAAAAATCCTGCGACGGATAGCGGATGCGGTCGGTTTCGATGCCGTCGAGCTCAGGATAATTGGCGCTGATTTCAGCGAAAATATCCGTCAAAAATTGAACCACCTCCGGATGGGCCGGATCGTACCAGTGAAATATCCCGAACTGATTTTCCTGCCAGTGCTCGCCGTTGCGGGCAATCGCTTCCCAATCGGGATGGGCGCTTAAAATCGGTCCGCTGTCGGATGTATCTCCGGCGCTGTAGTGGGCCATCAAACCGTACTCAAACCAGGCAACGACTTCCAGATCAAAGTTATGGCCGATTTCGATCGCCTCCGCCAGCGGATCCCGGCCGCGATATTCGGGCAGTTGACGCTGGCCGCCGGCCGCTTCCACAACATCGCTGGGATAAATGGTTCCGCCGAAATAAAAGACATTGACCAGCACGCAGTTAAAATTGGCCTCAGCCAGTTTCCGGAAGGTATCATACATCTGTTCCGTGCCGTTCAAAATGACGTCACGGCTCAGCCAGACGGCGCGGGTTTCCGGTTTGATTTCTTCAGCCCCGAATGAGGGGTTGATAATTAAAAATGAAACGTATAGTAATAAAATACATTTTAATTTATATAGAAAGCTTTTGTATATCATTATTCCTACTAATTACATTTTCTGATAAATAATTAAGAATGTTCATCCATCAAAATCTTAGAGAGGCATGGTTTGAATACAAGGATTTTTTCACTGACACGACACCACAAAAGATTCCCTAACTCTAACTAAAAATATTTGTCCCGCCCG
>CAYXRA010000044.1:28389-29833 GCA_964467525.1 uncultured Calditrichaceae bacterium | reverse complement strand
TAAAAAGAGATGACATTTCAAACTTTCACTTTTAAGATGTTAAGTTGGTATAACAAACCCGGTTAGCCAGACCGGTAAATTTTTGGATAGAAATTTTTCTGAATGGCGCTGCCAATATGTTGGGCAATCTCCCGTTTTGACAGGGCAAACATTTCTGCGCCGACCTGATATAAAAATTGAATTTCAGGTTTTTTAATTTCACGATCTACCAGAATTACATTGATCAGGAAATCAAACATTGTAAAGCGTTCGCCGGGATTTTTTTGCAGAATAGCGGCAGCCGATTGATTAAATATTTCCGAAATTTTTTCGGATTGGGCAATCTGCTCCAGAAATTTTTTCGGAAAGATCGTAAAATAACTCAGCATGTTCACGATATTTTCAATCTCCGCGTCGGTGATTTCCTTATCAATCGAAGCGGCAAGCAATCCGGCGGATGCGATATAATGTGTCCGGTAAGTGTCGAGCCCGGAACCGCTGATCACCATCAATAACCGGATAAGTTCACTGATATTTTTGTTCATATTTTCATCCGCTTTCAGCTCTGCGCCGGAAGCAATACTTTTGTATAATTCGGATTCGCTGAAATACTGGATCGCTTTAATGCGCACCGGATTTACGGGATGAGAAGTAGCCAGCGTTAGCGGTTCCTTTTTGAAGCACTCGATCAGATTATCCATTTCCTCCAGATAGGCCGCCGGTTTGAAGGCAATCTTTTCAATATCCATACCGGAAGCCAGCTTAAAAAAGTTTGAAACACACTTTTCCAGTTTGGGTGAAGCAATGAATCCGTAGCGGTCGGCGGTGAGCTCAGACAGTTTGTACCAGAGTGAAATCTTATTTTTCAGGACAAGCGCCACACTGTTTAAGTCGGGAAAAACAAACCGGATGATATGGGAAAATTTGGCATTCTTGCTGATCAGATGGCCGATTTCATGACCGAGCACAAAACGAATTTCATCATCATCGAATTTATCGATTAAGCCGGAATTCAGTACGATCAGATGACTGTCATCTTCTTCCTGACGCGGAATGGCCATGGCATTGGTGGATGAGGCGTTGGTGACAAAAAACTCGACCGGCTCATTGAATTTAAGACGCTCTGTTACCTCCTGACAGAGGTCGTCGAGGTGGGGTGATAGATTTTTGCTGATTTTAAAGCTGTGGCCCTCGAACATCAGCTTTACCTGATTGTTTTCACGATCAACGCGGCTTTCTTTCATAATTTGGGCGATGATGTCGCCTTCGAACAGATCGTACAGCTCCTGACTTAAACTTTTTTCAAGATCGACGCGAATAATGTCGTAATTCATGACGTCTCCAACTATTTATGATGCATTTCAATGATTTCTCTGAGCAGTTCACGATAAAAACAGTAATTCTCAAAAGTAATGTCCGCCCTGACGCGGCCGTCGGCCAGCGGTACGTATCCGCCGCTATCCAG
>CAYXRA010000044.1:0-28289 GCA_964467525.1 uncultured Calditrichaceae bacterium | reverse complement strand
TCGGCGAGTTCGGCGGCGAAGGCCCCCTGAATTTCCATATACTTCTTAACGAATTGCGGTTTTTCAATCAGGAAAGACATCACACGGTCGAAACGCTGCCACTTATTAACGCCCATGGTGAGGAAGAATCCGCGGTGCACACGCAAAAATAAAATTTGATCGGAATCCGCGGCGATACGTTTTAGCTTTTTCCGGCTTTCCGGCCATCTTCGCTGATCTTTGGGATTCAATCGTTTTTTTAATTTTTCCAGATCAGCGTTGTCTTCGGGCCACTGCTTAAATTCAGGCAGCGGATCGACATTCGGAGCAAGCTCGCTGAAGTTATCGGTGGGGAATAGGTCGTCGATGGTAACACCGGGTCGCAATCCCTGCCGCCGCCAGGCCCGGAGCGTTTCGGGGCGGATACCTTCTTCAAGATAGGGCGCACGATCAACATCCCGATAGCCCATGGTTTTTCTGAATCGTTCGCGACCGGTCATGATAATTAACTTATCCAATTTATCAATAATTATCCAGAAAGATTTTAATGACGCCTGGGTTACAGATAAGCGGTTCGGTTAAAAAGATTACCGTGTTTTGAAGCAGAAAGCAGATGTTTATTTTTCGATGATAATTTCGTAATTTCAGTTGTCTACAATGACAGTAATTGGAGGATATATGAAATATATTATTTTAATTTTGTTTTTATCAGTTAGCCTGAGTTTCGGGCAGAATATTGCCTACACCAGTTTCGAGGAACCGTCCACCGGCGGGAAGTATTATGACACCGGTGATCATACCATGGATCATGCATTACAAAACAATACAGGTGAAGCAAGTGTGAATTATACTTCAGGTGGTAATGAAATGGGTTTTTCTTCTTATTATTACAATACCCTCAATGATACTGGTTTAACAGATGGAGATTTTGTCGGCGTGACGGATTTTACAAATACGGTCGGTTATTTTCCTGACGGCGTGCAGGGATTCCAGATGTCCGACATCGATGGTTACATGGTCACGACTTTCGATGAAGTCGATCTGAGCGGACATGCCGCTGTAAAAGTTTCCATTCAATACTACATCAATGAAACAGGTTGGGAATCGGCGGATTTCCTGAAAATATGGGTCGTTTTGGACGGAAGCACGGAGATCGATCTGGTGAACACGGAAGGATCGGACATCGATGATCTGAACATCGAGGGCCTCTGGAATCTGGCGGAGCTGGACATTTCCGCTTACAATAGTTGTGTGCTAAAAATCGGACTGCAATCCAATGCCGGCTTTGAAGCGGTCTATTTCGATGATGTTAAATTCTTTGTCCCCGGTGCGGTTAAACCGGAACCGACCAATCATGTTACGAGTTTTAGCGCCGACTCGGTGGCGGCAGACCTGATCCGGCTCACGTGGACCGGCAGTACCGGCGAGCAACTACCCGATAAATATTTGTTACTTGGGAAGAAAGGCAGCGGGGATTTCCCCGCTGTCAGCGACGGTTCGGCATTCGTCAATGATATGGACTGGTCCGATGATCTGACCGCAGTCAATATCGGCCATCAGGATGGCGAAAATGCCTTTACATTTGACGGATTAACCAGTGAAACCGAATATGCGTTTAAAATCTATCCCTATACCAATTCTGGCAGCGATATTGATTATAAAACCGACGGCCAGGTTCCAACGGTTACTGAAAGCACGTTGGAGACGCCGACCATTGCCATTGCTGATATTCAAACTACGCCTGATGGACAGGAGGGCCCCTCACCCTACGATGGCCAAATTGTTAGCGTCAGCGGTATTGTCAGCGGCAAATCACAGTACGGTTATTTTGTTCAGGATGCGGCGGGTCCCTGGAGCGGAATTTATGTTTACGATCAGAACAATGTAAACAGCGTCAGCCGCGGCGACCTGATTGAATTTGCCGCCACCGTTGACGAGTATTATGATTTCACGGAACTGAAAGATGTGTCCGGATTGAATATCATTTCCAGCGGTAATAATCCTTATGATCCGGTTATCATAAGCACCAATGATTTGGCACAGGAGAAGTATGAAAGCGTCCTGGTTAAGGTTGAAAATGCGGCCTGTACCAATGAAAATCCCGACGGTCCGGATAACGACTACGGACAGTGGGAGGTTGATGACGGTTCCGGACCCTGCCTGATCGATGATCTGATGTTTCCTTACGAACCGGTACTGGGCAAAAGCTATACCATCACCGGGATCAATTACTATTCCTTTGAAGAATATAAAATCGAACCGAGAGACGCCGACGATATTCAGTTATTCAGCACCGCGCCGCTGATCACAGAGATTGGCGCATCGACGCGCGTGCCACTGGCCTCGGAAGATTTTACGGACACGGTAAAGGTCACCGATAACGGTACGGTTACTCTGGTTGAGCTGCACTATCAGATTAACGACGGCCCGGTGAGCAGTGTGGCCATGCAAACAACGGGCAACGATTCAACCTTTGCCGGCGCCGTCCCCGCTTCTGCTTACACAGACGGTGACCGGGTCAGCTACCGCGTTTATGCCGAGGATAACGAAGGAGAATCGGACAGCAGTCAGACGAAGGGATTCTTTGCCGGGACAACGGACATTAACACACTTACCCAGCTCAACAACGATCAATCGCTGGCCTATGAGGATTATTACGCCCGGACAAACGGCGTAGCCACGGTGAGCAGTCAGGTCTTCGATAATACCCATCTGAATGTATATATTCAGGATGATGCCTACGGGGCGATCAATGTCTTTCAGTATAATATGGCCGACGTTGGTTTGACCAAAGGAAACAGCTATACCGTCATAGGCAGATTGTTCCAGTACAATGGATTGGCGCAGATTTCTCCCGAAACGGAAGCGGATATTGTGGATAACGGTGCGGCAACCATGCCCGAACCGCTGGAGTTGAATCTGGCCACACTGCTTTCCGCGGCGGAAACTTTTGAAGGGGTTCTGGTAAAGGTTGCCGGCGTTGATTCGGTGAGCGGCGGCGATGCCTGGCCGTCCGCGGGCAATAATGCCAATATCAGAATATCCGACGATGGCGGCGCCAGTACGATAACGCTGCGCATTGATAAAGAAACAGATATTGATGACAATCCGCCACCGCAATGGCCGCAGGATGTCACAGGCATTTTTTCACAGTATGATTATACAACGCCTTTTAATGAAGGTTATCAAATTATACCGCGCGCCAGCAGCGATCTATCCGGTGCTACGGCCATTGATGATGGCAAAGAATTTATACCAATGGCACTCAAGCTGCATGCGGCTTATCCGAATCCTTTCAATCCATCGACGAACATTCGCTTCGATGTACCCCGTCAGTTAGCCGAAGCATATCCGGCCGAGGTTGCCGTCTACAGCAGTCTCGGGCAAAAAATTACGACGCTGGTTGCCGGGAAAATAAATGCCGGCAGCTCTTTTGTCCGCTGGAACGGGCAAAATGCCTCCGGCCAGGCGGCAGCTTCGGGAATTTATTTTATTGTTTTAAAGATAGGAAACAACGTCGAAAGTCAGAAAGTCGTGCTGATGAAATAGTTTGCAGCGGCTGATTGCTTACACGTGAAATTTTGTAATGCAGGAGTTTAATGCATGAATCGCATTCTATTGTTTTTATTAATTCCAATGATTTTGATGGCCCGGGATCACCTGTTGATCAGCGAAATCAAAATACCCCCGTCCGATGAATCTGAGCAGGCATTTATTGAAATCTATAATCCGACGGAGACTGCCCTTTCCCTGAACCAGGTTTATATCGCCAATTACAACACCTATTTTAATATGGTTAATGACAGTTATTCACAAAACACGGCCCATTTTTTAGTTCGCTTTCCCGATGAAACCATCGGCGCAAATCAGACCAAAGTTGTGGCGCTGAACGGGGCGGCATATAAATCGCGATTCGGCAAAACCGCGAACTACGAAATTGTATCATCCGATCCCGGGGCAACGGATATGACCGCCCTTAAGATCGGCAGCAATCCGATACTGGAATTTGCCCGTGGTATGATTGTCCTTTTTACCTGGGATGGAAACAGCGATCTGGTCAAGGACATCGATTATTTTCCCTGGGGGCTTTCGGTTTTTAATTCTTACTGGATGGATAAAACCGGCATTGCGATCGACGGGCCAGATGAGGGCAGCGAAGCAAGCGCCTATCAGGATGACCATCCCCGCGCGCAGCAGCAGGCCTGGCAGGCGCCGACGGACGACCTGAGTCTGCAACGGATTGCCCTGGATGAGACGGATGAATTAAAAAGCGGCGGAAACGGCATTGGCGGGCATAACGAGGCCACGGAAAACTGGAAAAGCGCCTTCGAGAGCGCCGCGCCGACTCCGGGCAGTTACAGTGCAACTGCGGGCGATGGCAGCGGAACGGCAACAGTCAGTCCCGATACGCTGACCACTTCGAAGCAATCGGATGTGACTGTTACTATCACGGGAAGCGCAGACTATGAACTGACAAAAATCAGACTTATTCTTCCGGCGCAATGGCCGTGGAGTCAAACTGCCGGCGATATCGGGCTGTCCGGTTCCGGTTTTTCCGCCGCGACTAAAAGGATCGCCGGCGATACGATCCTGATCGAAAATGCCGCCGTAACCGATCAGATGCCGGGTGAGATTACAATTACGCAAATGACCGCTCCGCAAACGGAAGGCAGCTACGGCTTCGAAGTACAGACTGCGGTTGCCGGCGGCAGTCTGACCGATATCGGAATCTTCCCGGTGATCTTCGTTCAGCAAAAACTGACGATCCGCGAAATTCAGGAAAATTTCAGCGAATACGACGGGAAAACGGTTACGCTCGAAGCCGTGGTGGCCATTGGCGCCGGCGTTAACCGCACCGATCATACCGATGCCTACATTCAGGACGAATCGGGACGCGGGATCAATCTGTTTTATTATCAGCAAATTTTCACGGAATTGCAGCGCGGAAACCGTGTAAAAGTAAGCGGTGTGGTGGATGAGTTTGGCGGAACAACCCAAATCGGCGATTTCAGCGTGCAGGTTATTTCCACCGGTAACAGCGTTCCCGAAGTGATTACGCTGAGTACGGCCGCGGCCAATAACACGGATCTCGAAGGAACGATGATCCAGACCGCCGGTTTGATCAATGACAAAGCCGAAGGTATCGGCGGCGGTACCAATATCACGATCAATGACGGTAGCGGTGATATTCAGATGCGTATCTGGGATGTAAGCGGCGTTGATCTTTCGCAGTTCAGCGTCGGCGATACCATGGGCGTGCGCGGGGTAATCGATATTTACAGCGGCAATGCTCAATTGCTCGTCGCCTATCAGGAGGATGTTTTTAAAGGCAGTGTGACTGAAAGCGCCGATGGCAGCGGGCTGTTGACGGTAACGCCCGATTCGGTGCAAAAATCACAATCGGTTGATTTAACATTTACATTCACTGCCACCAGCAGCGACACGGTTTCCAAAATATCGCTAACCGTTCCCGCGGAATGGACCTGGTCGCAAGGCACCGCTGATGTCAGCCTGACCGGTGATCTGAGCAGCGGCTCGGTTGAGATTAACGGAAATCTGTTGTTGCTGAAAGCGCTGCAACTCAGCGCCCCGGCCGGCGGCGGGATTGAGATTACCGGACTAACCACACCGGCCGTGGATACGACTTCAAAGTTTATCACAAGAACGGCATCGCCGCAGGGGGCATTGACTGAAATCAGTGCCAGTCCCGTGGTGCGCGTCGGAACAGGCACGGCACAGCAAACGATCAGCATAAAGGAAGCGCGTGAATTGCCGGTCGGCAGTCAAATCACTATTAAAGGCGTTGTGGTTATGGGCGCCGGTATTTTGCGCACCAACTTCACCGACGCTTATATCTATGATGAATCGGGTAGCGGACTGAACATATACCGTTCAGGCTCGCTGGATCCGGATATTAAGCGCGGAAATTTGCTGATCATGAAGGGTACGCTGGATGAGTACCAGGGCAAGAAAGAAATTGTAGATTACCGCACATCAATCCTGAGCACCAACGCCCCGCTGCCCGCCCCGCTGGAGCTGACCACTTATGAGGCGTCAACCACCGCATACGAAGGCAGTTTCGTGCAGGTTCGCGGGGTGATCGCCAGTATAGGTTATGCCGGCGGCGGCACAAATATTTACCTCGATGACGGCTCCGGCGAGGTAACCGTGCGCGCCTGGGATACGGCAAATCTCGATCTTGCCGATTTTAACACCAATGATTTTGTTACCATTAACGGCATCAGCGGAATTTATAACAATGCCGGACAAATTTTACTCGGCTACCAGGAGGATATTTATAAGCCGCAGTTCGAGGAAAATCCGGTTACACTGCATGTTCAAAATAAACCCTTTGTCCCCGATCGCGGGGAAAAGATAAAAATCGAATACAGCGCCGGTGCGGAAAATGCGCATGTAACTATCCGTATTTATGACCTGGGCGGCAGGCTCATTACGACCCTGAAAGACGGCAAAGGTCTGCCCTATTTAATGGAATATGAATGGGACGGCCGTAACCATCTCAGCGAGCTGGTACCGCTCGGCGCCTATATCTGTCACCTGGAAGTCGTTGATGAAGATACGGGTAAAAGAACAGAAAAAATGGCGCCCATTGTCGTTGGAACAATGTTAAGATAAACCGGGATAGCCGGGGTGTTTCAGAATTCAAAAAATGATACATACACAGGAATCATGATGAGAAAAGTACTAATAATTTTGTTAATGGTTTGCGCTTTTGCGGTTATCGCACAGGGCGGCGTTTTTGACAACCGTTATCCCTCGCCGCAGGCCGCGGCAATGAGCAATGCTTTTGTCGCCGTTTCCGGTGACCTATGGTCGCCCTATTATAATCCGGCCGGACTGGCCCGCCTTGAGGGTTTTGAGGCCGGTATGGCCTATCAAAGACCCTACAATTTATCATTTTTTAAAAATACATTTATCAGCGTTGGCCTGCCGCTTGGCAGGATCCTGCCGGGACAATTCGAGAAAACTGGATCAATGGCATTATCCTTTGAGAGCTTCGGCGTGGAATACCAGGGCAACACCCTTTCCTCAGAATACACGGCGATGTTTTCACATGGATTTGATTTGCTCAGGGACATCCACTCTTCGCTCTCTTTCGGTTATACGGGCAAACTCTACTTCTGGGAGCTGGGGGAATCGGTGGAAGGCCGCGCCCTCGGCTCGGAAATGAGTTTCGGACTGGATTTGGGCTTGCAGGCATCGGTCTACAAGCGTACCCATCTCGGCGTATATGTCTACAACGTCAATGCCCCGACCATCGGTTCGCAGGTTGCCCATGAATTACCGCAGCGCATTGTCATTGGTGCGGCTTATATGCCTTACGGCGGATTAACGACATCCGTGGCATTAAATAAAACCGTGGGCATGGACACGCAATTAGAGGCAGGATTTGAATTTTTTATCATCGAAATGCTGGCAATCCGTTTAGGATCCAGTACACAGCCGAATCGTTTCTCGGCAGGCGCCGGAATTAACTATGCCGGCCTGTATTTCGACTATTCATTCAGGAATCACCCGGTTCTGGCGGAAACCCATCAGTTCGGCCTGATTTACCGGTTCAACGATTAATTCAGAGGATGGTCAGCAATAAGCAATGGAATATCAAGTGAAAAATAAATTAAATATATTGCGAAGTTTATTAGTTACCCTTATTCTTTTTATCGGCATGCGATCCGTTTTGGGCGGTCAGGAAACGCCATACTCCGCATCCAATCAACTGGACATAAACAATGCAACCTATGAAGAAATTCTGCGGCTGCCGGTACCGGAGCAAATCGCCGAACGCATTTATGAACGCATCATCTATCGTGGTGAGTTAAAAAATATCTATGAATTACGGGAAATAAAAGGCATTGATCAGGCGCTGTTTCTGCAACTGAAACCGCTGATACGGGTTGAACCTTTTCGGGATTTAAGTGCAACCCAGGAAAAAATTGAGCAAATATATTATCGCCTTGATCGCTGGAGTTCCAATGAAGGTATTAATGATGCTTTTGTTGATTTATGGATCGAAAAGGCGCTGGAACCGATGAATGTTAATTCGGCAAGATACGATGAATTGATTAATCTGCAGAATGTCTCACCGGTTGACGTTGTTTCCATTATTGAATATCGCAGGGAAACAGGTGGAATCCGCAATACCCGTGATTTGCGCGGTATTCCCGGCCTGACTTACTACGGCTATTCAAATGCCAGAAATTTTCTGGACTATGAAGAACCCGGCAAGGAATCCGAAAAACTCCATGGCCATTTTACGATGCGCCTCGATGACACCCCGCTCATGGCAGAAGAGGCCGAGGCCGTTGAAGAAGCCAGTGAGGCGAGCCTGACCCGACTGTCCCTGGCCGAGTCCTACAATCAATGGCCGAATTTATATTACAAGGCCCGTTTTTCGCTGGCCGGACATTATAAATTCGGATTTTCCTACAACCGTTATCTTAATGAACCCAACTATTATTATAATGAAGGCGGCGTTCTGAAGATACCGAAAGGAAAATATTTTGCCGGACTCGAAAATATCCATTTCGGTGATTTTCAATTGCGTAAATTTTATCTGGGAAACTACAGCGCGGTTTTCGGTCAGGGCGTAATTATGGAAAGTACCGATTTTTTTACGCCGCGTAAGTCGGGATATGGATTCAGAAAACGGTTTAACGGCATAACGGGTGATAACTCCCGCACCCGGGAGTTCGCTCTGAAAGGTATCGCCGCGGAGGTGGCCTATAAAAATGCCAGCGCCACCCTGTTCGGTTCGTACAACGACCGCGACGCGATTTTAAATAAGCAAATTAACGACAGCGCTTTAGGGCGCAGCTTCAATCAGCTCATCATTTTGGACCAACGTTTTAAATATGCCTTTGATGACAGTTCGCGTAACGCGGGCAATTATGACCTGAGCTGGCTGAATACGGTGAATGAACTCACCTACGGTGTGCATGCCCAGTATGATCTTTCCCCGGGCACCTATTTGGGGGTAACCTATTACGAAAGCGCCTATGACAGGTATCTCGAACCGGATCCCAAAGAAATAGTTGCCAAAAACAACTCCGGACAAAGCCAGTGGGATCTGCGGCAAACCGGTGCGGATACCGAAATTAAGCAAGCCTATGGCGGTCCCATATCGCGGGGCACGAATCCGCTCTGGGATGAAGCGGTTTCATTCAGGCGCGTTTACGGACTCGACTTTCAAACGGTCATTAAAAATGTAGCCATTCAGGGCGAATGGGGTGAGCTGGATAAAGGTGGAAAATGGTGGCGCGCCGGCGATGATCCAACGGCAGTGGTATTATCCGTATATGCTCAGTTCCCCAGTTTTAATATCCTCGTTTTGTACCGGAACTATGACGTGGCATACGACAACCCCTATCAGCGGTCGTTCTCAAATTACAGGCGTTACAAGGGAACGATTTATGAAGATTACTATTATTTGCAATCCAGTCTTTATGGTCAGCTTTATGCCAATGCGCCCCAGCCGCAGGCCGAAGAGGGTTTTTATCTGAATTCTTATTATCAGATTAGCCGCGATTTTACTACACGCCTCGAATATGACAACTGGACACGTAAGGCAGACCGCGCCAAACAGTACCGGCTGGTTGGCATTGTGGATTATCGCCCCATTTATCCCATCCAAATCCAGTTGCGTCAAAAGTGGCAGGCCCGCGAAGAACAGAATAATCTGTCGCTTAATTATTTTAAAAACCTGGAGTTCAGGGGACGCCTGAGGGCGCGCCTTTCCGGCTATGATAGTTTTAGTTTACTCTATGTCAATACCAAACTGCTCGTTCATCCGCGGCCCCGGGTTTTCGGCGATATGGCTTTAGACGGTGAAGCCATTGCCGGTTCATTTACGCATAATTTTAACCGCTATTTAAAACTGAGCGGCATGCTGGCCTATTACAAGGGATTCTTCTGGAATTTTGAGGATACCCAGTTTGCCGTAATGGAAAGCACCCGCGGAGCGCTGCGCTACTGGTTTTCAGTTTATATGCGTCTCAATCACTTCTTATCAGTCCGGATGAAGTATACGGCCGATTTTGATAAACCAGTGAATAACATCCGTTTTAACGATGTGCGGGACTGGGTTAACGAGCAGTATCCGGATCAACGCCACAGCGCGGAATGGAGGCGGAAGCGCTCGAATTTTTATTATTTTGAATTAACTTACAGTTTCTGATCTGAAATTATATAAAGATAGTTTTAAATATGGTTAAATCGAAACTAAGTCAACAATGCGAGAGAACTTGGAGCAATCAATGAAATATTCAATACTATTTTTAATATTGGTGCTTTTACAACAACTGCCGGCCCAAAACCTGAATCTGAATTTATCCGGAATGAATTACGGCATCCGTGTCGGTCCGGTTACCGCCAGTAGTCTGGGGCTCGGCGGCGCCACGGTTACCGGCGATGATCCGCTTTTTTCAGTGATAAGCAATCCGGCGCTGGCTGCAAACAATTCCGGACTAATCAAAGTGAATGTCGGCGCAGCTTATCATAAGCTGGAGGAAGACCGCTCCTATCCTTATTATGATAATTTCGGCGGATTCGTTGATTACGGCTCCTACTATTTCAATAAAAACTGGTATGGTTCGTACTATGGTCTCGTCGCCGTCAAATTGCCCTTTAAGCAGTTAATGGACCTTTCCTTCGCCACAGGCGTGATGCCATATCTTGAATTTAATTATAATTACAAAGAAGAAGTGCGCAGCGCTAATTATGGTGACGCCCTGCTGGCTTATAATGTTATTCGCAGCGATGGAAATATATATGCTCTCCCTTTTTCCGTGGCTTTCAGTCCGGTAAAAGAGGCCGGCTTTCTGGATAAACTATCGGCGGGTATTGCTGTCAAGCGGCTTACAGGCAGAATCGAACAGCGCTGGCTGATCGAGGCCAGGGATCCATCACTGGAACCCCTTGCCTATCAATACGATATCGAGCGGACGCTTGATAATAATCCGTTTATTCCATCAGCCGGATTTCAGGTTGAAATGTTTAAACGTCTGCGGCTCGCCGCCGTCTATCGCCACAATTACAAATTGACATTTAAACACGATACACTAAAGGTAGACGAACAGCAGCTTAAAATTCAGAAAATCATTTATCCCTCTCAACTCGAGTTTGGTTTGGGATACCGCTTCCAAAATTTACTGGAGGCCCGTATATATGCCGCATTCGAATATACGTTCTGGAGCCAATTTGAGGACAATCAAAATGAAGGGCCGGAATTTGACGATGCCTATGCGCTGAAGGCCGGTGTGGAACACATCTTTTTAAATAAGGTACCCTTTCGCGTGGGCATCAATTATAGAACGCTGCGCGAAGATAAGAAAGCGGCGGCAACATTGATTACTTTCGGAATCGGGTATCAGGTCGCCGGAGTCAGGCTCGATTTTGCGGCCGGTATTTCCAGCCTGCAATTTTTTCAGAGCGATCCTTTTGTTGATGAAAATTACGGCGTCGATTTGCGTTCGCGGATAAAAAACCACATCGGCAATGATATCTACAGCAACAAAGACCGGGTTAAATGGCATGAGTCATTTATACGATTTGACCTCAGCTATACGCTGGATTGGCATTAACTGCTTTGTTTGTAAAAAAGGCAGTTTATAAAAACATCGTTTTGGCCCGGCAGCGAAATACAAATTTCAGGATGTGCATCATGTATAAATTTATCATTTTTTATTTAAGCATAATGATTTTAACGGTTGGCCTGTCTGCAAAGAATAGAGCTGACCTGCAGCGGCTCTACATTTGTTATACCAATGATATTCATGGAAATATAACCGAGCAGGAGGCCGATTTCCTTAATCCCAATTTCCCGCCGATGCTGGGCGGCGGGGCTTCCGCTGCGGCAATTATATTTAAGTACCGGGAGGTGGCGGAAAATAATGGTGACGCATTTCTGTTACTGGATGCCGGGGATATTTTCCAGGGCACACCGATCGGTACGAAAACGGCGGGCAGGGCAATTGTAGATTACATGAACATGGTTGGTTATGATGCCGTAACGGCCGGCAATCACGATTTTGATCTTGGCAAAGAGGTTTTTATAGAACTCACAAAGCAGGCTGACTTTCCGATCCTCTCGGCCAACCTGTATGATAAAACAGAGAATCAGCTTTTATCCCATGTAAAAGCCGGTGTTATTTTGGAAAAAAGAGGATTAAAAATCGGTGTGTTTGGCGTAACCACTGAAGCCACAGAACAGATGTCATTTTCGGAGCATATTGAAGGACTGGATTTTACACCGGAATTACCAGCCGCACAGAAAGCGATAAACAACCTGCGCGACCAGGGCGCGGATATCGTTATAGGGCTGGTTCATTTGGGTTTGCCCTATGATCCGGAAGAAGGGTATAAGGAATTGCTCCGGGCTGAAAAACAAAATGAGCGCAAAAAATCTTATCTTAATGCCATGGAAATGGCCCACTATCTGGACGGGGTTGATATTTTGTTCGGCGGACATGTGCACAAAGGCTATGATGAGCCCTGGGTCGATCCGGTAAAACATACGCTTGTTTTTCAGAACTATGGCAACGGTGGCAATCTGGGCATGGCAATTATTCAAATCGACCGCCGGACGAAAAGCATCGCCGGTTACGAGTTGCCCGGAAAAGAAAGCGGACTGCTTCTGTTAACGGAGGATGAATTCTGGCCCGATCCCGAGGTCTTCCAGGCCATTAAAAAAGTGCAGGAAGAAGTGGAAAAAGGCTATGACGAAGTTATTGGAGTAACCGAGATTGTCCTGACCAGGGGACAGGGCGAGGCTCCGATGAACAACCTGATTTGCGATGCCATGGTCGAAGCGACACAGGCCGATTTTTCTTTTACCAATTTTGGTGGTGTGCGTGCCGATTTGCAAATCGGCCCAATTACGCCGCGGGATATATTTAAAGTCTTACCCTTTGGCAATTCCATTGTTGTTCTGCATTTAAAAGGTTCTATGCTCCGCGAATTAATTGAATCAAAAATCAGTGGTCAGCGCAGGGGCCTGGCCATCGGCGGCGGAAAAGTTGTGTTTGACCGAAGTTTGGAAGATATGAACCGCATAAAAACATTCCTGATAGGCGGCAAACCACTGCAGGCCGATTCCACCTATCGGGTCGCCACTACCGATTATCTGGCAGAGGGTAACTCCGGCCTTACAGCGCTGAGCAGCCTGCCTGAAAGAAATATTGACCGAACCGGTATTTTGTTGCGGGATGCCGTAACCCAGTATATTCGCAAACATACGCCGATCAGGAGCAAAAGCGACGGACGCTGGGTAAGAAAATAAATTTGACCATAAAAAAAGGCTTCTGTTTTCATGTCAGAAAGGCGTTAAAATCTTTGAGGAAGATTAATGACACTAAACAGAAGCCGTTTTTTCATTTTATTCCGGGTAAAAATTACTCAGAATAAAACATCATCCTTGATACTGTTTCCCTTAAAAATAAACCAAAGGGCAATGATGAATACCTGTAAAAATAGATATACCCATTCCATAATTAATGCCTTAAATTGATACTTCTGAAAGTAGTCCAACGGTCTATGTAATGACGTAGATTTTTGATTTTAATCGGTTCCTGGACAAACTGGATCATATCATCGAATGGTGTGTTGGATGGTGAATAGTCAACGACGCCATCTGTTTTAATAAAAATGACCGGAACGCGCGCAGTAAGCGGGTCCGTACGTAGTCGGGCAAGCATGTCAGAACCCGATTTCTGCGCGAATTGTTCATTCATTACAATAAGTGCCGGTTTCTGGTTATAAGCCTCTTTGAATAAATCACAATGTTTCTTTACGGTAACCAATTTATAATTATATACGCCCAAAATATCCTGATATAGTTTTGCCCGATACGGGTCCTGTTCACAGATAAAAATTTTCATTTATGACACTCCTCTAATTTATTGCTCTTCCATCGGTAAAAATTCTGGCCTGAATCGCAGAACCGATTATCTCGGGCAGCTCTCTTACCAAATCATCAATATTATTTCTGTATACCGCTAATATGTCATTTTCCGAAAAGGCTAATTTGATGCTGTAGTATCGTCTGCCCTGCTCATCATCCATGGAGCTGATTTTCAGGTTGCCGTCTAATAAATGTTCGAAACTCATCATGCATGTCCTTTTAATTAATTTTTATAAAACTATACTACAAGAATCATGCCATAATGTAAGGCGTTAAAAAACATGTAATTAGGCGGTATGTCGTGTAAGTTATTGTAAAATCAGGGATTAGTATGTCTTTGTGGGCGGTGAATTGTATTTTTTACAATTCAAATGTGCGCTGCCTTGCAAAGAATGCAATTAGTCTTTGAGGCGGGCATTCAGCGTTCTGAAATTGATATTGAGAAATTCGCAGGCCTTTTTCTTGTTCCTGTCCAAATGATCATAAACCAGGTTGATGTAGAGGCGGTTCATTTCCTCAAGGGTGAGTTTATTGGCGAGCGCGTTTTGTAATATCGGATTTTCCTGCTCCTGCAAATCTTCCGGGATATTTTTTAAGGTGAGCGATTTTTGATTTAAAACCAGCATGCGAATCAGTGTGTTTTCCAATTGCCTGATATTGCCTTTCCATTGCAGTCTGGACAGGTAAGCGATAAGCGCGGGATCAAAGCGGGGTACGGGAATTTTATTTTCCCGGCCGTATTTTTTGATGAAGTGGTCAATCAAAGCCGGAATGTCGTCCGGCCGTTCGCGCAGGGGCGGAATGCGGATGGGGATAACATTCAGCCGATAGTATAAATCCTCACGAAATTTTTTCTCTTTTACTTCATCGATCAGAAAACGATTGGTAGCGGTAATCAGGCGAAAGTCGGCTGTATGCTCTTTGGTGCCGCCCAGGCGGTAGAATTTCTTTTCCTGCAATACCCGTAATAATTTGGCCTGAATGGACAGGGGCAGTTCGCCCATTTCATCGAGAAAAATGGTCCCGCCTTCAGCGAGTTCGAATTGTCCTTTCTTTTGGTCATGCGCACCGGTGTAGGCGCCCTTTTCATGACCGAAAAGTTCGTTTTCCAGCAAATTTTCCGGCAGGGTGGCCGCGTTAATGGCAATAAATGGTTTAGCGGCGTGCTTGCTTCTGTCGTGAATATGGCGTGCGATAATTTCTTTACCGACGCCGGACTCACCGGTGATAAGCACCGGTTCGCTGGTATTTTTGATCTGTTCAACGAGACGCAGAATATTTTGCATCTGCTTGCTGATGGCGACGATGCCTTCGAAGTGCATCGTGCTGGTAAGCTGCTTGCGCAGATTGATATTTTCCCGTTCCAGATTTTGCATGCGCAGGGCGCGCTTCACCGAAAGGGGTAGTTCGTCGCGGATGTTTTCGCTTTTGAAAAAATATGATGAAGCGCCGCGCTTCTGTGCTTCCAGGGCGTTTTGATGATCCTGGGAAGAGGTAATGATAATTACTTTGACATCGGTGCCCTGACTGACGATGAAATCAAGTACAGCCAGCCCCTGATCCGTTTTGGGAAGCCCCAAATCCAGTAGAACGATATCCGGCAGGAAGCGGATAAAAATCCGTTTTGCGCTCTCCAGATCCCCGGCAAATTCATAAATATAATCGTTGCCAAGCCATTTACGGTAGCTTTGCTGCCAGACAAGATTGTCTTCGATTATAAAAATTTTTGATTGACTTTTACTCATCCCGGATCTGTGGTAAAAATATTAAAACCGTTGTTCCCTTATTTTGTCCCGATTGAACCTCCAAATGTCCGCTGTGGGCATTGATAATCTTTTGGGCGATCGTAAGCCCGAATCCCGTTGACCCTTCGAGTTTAGCAGTTGTAAAAAATGCATCGGTTACCAATGGAATAAATGACTCGGTAATCCCCGGTCCGTTATCCATTACTTTAATTACAATCCAGCCTTCAGGCTGGAATGGTGAAGCGGAAGGCAGCGCATCGACTGTAACCATTATGTCAGATAACTTTCCGCCAACCGCATCAATTGCATTTTTTACAATTTCATTAAACGCCCTGGCAAACAATTCAACATCTACTTCTATATCGGAAATGTTTCCGGAAATCGTTAGTAAAATATCTTTGCGGTCAATATTAATTAATTCCAGGGCGGCCCCGATCAGATCCGCCAAATTAAGTTGAGTTCTTAGCAGCTCCGCTTCTCTTGATATGAACAATATATTGCTGTTCACCTTTTCCTGGTATTTTAGCCTATTGGCAACGGCAGGCGTTTTTTTAATTTCCTCACACAGGGTTATAATTGACTGAATGTCGTGGGTAAGTTGTGAAATAAGATTGCCGCGCTCGACAGATAGTTCTGATTTCACTTCTCTCGTTGCCGCGTTGAGTATGCTATTAATTCTCTGCCAGGCGGCCAACACTTCGCTGGTTTTATCAGAAAACTTATTTTTGGCTACAAGCAAATAATCGGGATCTTTATAATACCGGTCTGTTAAAAAATACAGGTAATCTTTATGAAATGGTTGCGGATTAAACGGCGTGATTTTTGCCTTGAAATCAATAAACGAACGCATCCAATTGTCAAGGAAAAATCCGGGGTATTTATTATAAATAACCGAAAAAGGCCGGGGGTGGAAGTGATGCTTAAGGATAACAAATTGCCTCTGACCGAGTTTCTCTTCAATAAATTTGCCGCTTTCTACGGCAAGCTGGTCCGGCGTTACGACGGACTGAACGAAATCGAGATATTCCTGAATTTGCTTCATTTTTTAATTACTTGTTTGGACTTTTCCCACAATTCATCTAAGGCTTCTAATGACTGAGATTTCATTTTTTTAGGATCCCCGTCAAAATGTTTCTCGATAAACTGAAATCGTTCTACGAATTTTTTGTTGGTTTGACGCAGTGCATCCTCGGCATTTATTTTTAAATGCCGGCTGAGATTCACAATACTGAAAAGCAGATCGCCCAATTCATGCTCGATATCCGGCTGATGCTCTTTTTTGACGGCTTCTTTCAACTCGCCTATTTCTTCTTCGATTTTCTTCATGACCGGTTTAACCTCCGGCCAGTCGAAGCCGACCGTGGCTGCTTTTTCCTGCAGCCGCCGCGCCTGCAGCAGGGCCGGCGCGCTTTTGGGTATCCCGGAAAGCAGAGAACGGCGTTTTTCATTAATAATTTTGGAATGCTCCCAGTTTTCCTGAACCTGCTCTGCCGAGTGCAGATCTTCCTTTCCGAAAACATGAGGATGCCGTTCAATCAGTTTTTTGGAAATTAAACCAACCACATCCGCAAAATCAAAACGTTCCTTTTCCGAGGCAATTTCGCAGTGAAAGATAATCTGCAAAAGCAAGTCGCCAAGTTCACCGGCCAGATCATCCCAATCCTTCGATTCAATGGATTCAAGTACTTCGTAAGCTTCTTCCAGAAGATATGGCCTGAGCGATTCGTGGGTTTGTCTGGCATCCCAGGGACACTCGGCGCGCAGGCGATGCATGATTTCCAGCAATTGTCTGATTTTGTTATTTTCGGATTCCGGTTTATTGGTATGCTTCATGATTTTTCTTTCTTAATCCAGTAATGAAAGCTCCGGTAAAATAACCGTCGTTTCGACAGATGAAATACCATCAATTGAAGCTTTGATTACGTCATTTTCCCGCAGAGGACCTACGCCGGAAGGGGTTCCGGTCAGAATAATATCGCCTTCCACAAGGGTATAAAAAAGACTGATGTAGGAAACGAGAAAAGGAATATTAAAAATCATTTCCGAGGTATTTCCTTGCTGCCGGACATCTCCGTTGATTTCCAGTTTCAGGTTCAGGTTGTGTACATCGGGAATACTGTCTTTCGAAACGAAATGTGAAACCGGGCAGGAATAATCAAAGCCTTTGGCCAGCGCCCAGGGAAGTCCCCTTTTTTTTGCTTCAGATTGCAGGTCACGCAGAGTTAAGTCGAGGGCTAAGCCGTATCCGGCGATATAATTGAGTGCTTCATCTTCATCGATGCGGTTAGAGCGGCGACCGATACACACTGCCAGCTCAATTTCATGATGTACGCTGCCCAGTCCGTTGGGTATGGGGATCGGCGTATTTATTTCGTGCAGGGCGCTGTTGGGTTTCAGGAAAATAACCGGTTCTTTTGCTTTTTTACTTTTCATTTCTTTGATATGTTTTGGATAATTCTGACCGACACCGACAATTTTTGATGGTGTAAACAATTGTCCTGTATTAAAAGTTATCTGTTTCATTTGGCCTCCTCAAGAATGCGGAAAAACTTTATCCTGTCTTTGATAAAATCCGATTCTTCGATTGCGTTCAATGCGGCTTTAATGTCCTTTTCCAGCGCCTGGTCAACCAGAATGTGAACAAAGCCAAGCTGTGAAGCGTGTGTTTTATCGACTTCAGCATGGGCGGAACCGATATTGATGTTATAATCGCCAAGCATGCTGGTTATTTTGCCGATAACGCCCGGTTTATCTATGCAGGGAAAGCGAATGTAATAGGAACAGACAATGTCTTCGATCGGTTTGATGGGCTTTTCGTTCCAGTCCAGCCGATAGCGGTCTTTACGGGTTGACTGAAACATCAGGTTGGCCATGCCGACAATATCACGCAGAATCAGGCTGCTGGTAGCTTCGATACCGACGCCCTTGCCGTAAATCATATAATTGCCAAGCAGGTCTGTCTGTATATAATAGGCATTATACTCTCCTTTCACCAGGGCCAGCGGATGATCTTTCGGCACCAGCGTGGGATGCACACGCAGCTCGAAGGCATCTTTATGATCGATAAGAATTGCCAGCAGTTTGAATTCATAACCGAAAGACCGGGCATGGCGGATATCATCTGCAGAAATATCGGAAATACCCTCGGCATGGATATGCAGAAAGTTGACATCGACACCAAATGCCCCGGCCGCCAGGATGGAAATTTTCTGCGCGGCATCCGAGCCTTCGTAATCGATAATGGAAAGCGATTCTCCCATTTTCTGAATCTGTGGTAATTTTAAAACCTGGTCCAGAGAAATTTGACGGCTGCTCATTTCTGAAAGAATATAGTTAGAGGTGCCGCTCAGGATACTTACCAGGCTTTGAACGCGGTTGGCCAGTAAATCCCGCTGTATGGCGCTAATAATCGGTACACCGCCGCCCAGTGAAGGCTCTGGCATAATGTAGATATTATTCTCATTGGCCAAATCGGCAATCTGATTCATTTTGGAGGCAAGCAGGCTGCGGTTGGCCGATACAATACTGACTTTTCCGTTGATCAGTTTTTTAATAATAGAGAAAGTTGGCTCAATACCGCCAATGGCATCTACGGCAATGCGGATATCCGGATCTTCGGTAATATCCTCAATTTTGTTTGTTAACAGATCGGTATTTACGTAAGCCGGGCGTTTAAAGCGGCTGTTTTTAATAAGGATTTTTTTCAGGTTTAGATCGAATCCGGTCTCTTCTTTTATTTTTTTCCGTTTTTCCTCCCAGATTTTATAAAATCCGCAGCCTAATTTCCCAAGGCCCAGCAAGGCAAAGTGGATAACCTTTTTTCTCGGCAAGTAACACTCCTTTATGATTTATGGTGCGTTAAAATAGGGAAAATTTTTCTCTGATCCAAAAAATAACAGTACGGCCGTACGGCAAATTCTGCAGACAGTAAATGGAATAATAATTACTGGTCGAGTTTTTTCGTCGAAACAACAATTTTGTAAATACCCTGCTGGCGCAACAGATCCATGATGTGAATTACGATGCCGTGTGAAACTTCGGAATCGGCTTTGATTACGATACTTTTATCTTTTTGAATATCGGCCAGGTCTTTGATTTCACCCGTTAAATTATTAAGCGAGACGATTTCATCATTGAGAAAGATGTTTTTATCCTTATCAATATAAATGATGATTTTTTGCGCCGTATGCCCCTCGGAACTTTCGGCTTCGGGCAGCTTAAGCTCGATACCCGGCTGCTCAAGAAAAGTCGAGGACACGGTGAAAAATATGATAAGAATAAACAGCACATCAATCAGCGAAGTCAGGTTGAGTGAAACCTTACGTCTTTTTTGTGTGGATAATTTCATTTACTGCTCACTCTTTTTTAAGCGTCCGATTTTATGGATAATATCATTGGAATATTTTTCGATATCCAGGATCAGTCCTTCCGATTTACTGGTGAAATAATTGTAGGCAATGAGCACCGGAATGCCGATAAAAAGTCCGGTTACCGTAGTAATCAGTGCCTCGGAGATACCGCCGGAGAAGGTGGCCGTCTGCCCGATACCATGCTGCTGAATGCGGGCGAAAACTTCGATCATCCCCAGCACCGTGCCCAGAAGTCCCATCAGCGGAGCGATGGCTGCGATTGTTTCCAAAACCGTCAGTCCCTTCTCCAGCCTCCGGATTTCCTGTCTTCCCTGATCTTCAAGGATTTCTCTGATTTCAAGCTTCGGCAGATTGTGATTGTTCAGGGCCAGTAAAACCACATTGGGCAGCGGCCCGCTGTATTTCGTGCACATATTTTTGGCCAGCTCTATATCATTAAGCGAGGAAAAATTATCTACGATGGATACGATTTCAGGGATCAGAATTTTGCGTTTGCGTAGGTAAATGGCGCGTTCGATGATAAATACGACGGCGATAAAAGAGGCCAGCAACAAAAAGTACATCATGATGCCGCCGCGTTCAAATAGTTCAATCATGGCGATTATCTCCTGCTTCTTAAATCCGGATACATCAGTTTTGCGGTTATTGTTAGGTTTTCATCGGGAAAATTGTCTGGCAGCGGATTGAATGGAAAAAGGGCCCTTATGGCTTCGGAACTGGAAAGCTCCAGAGATTCATGGCCAACATGCTTCAGAACTTCCATTTGTGTGATATCTCCGCTGCGGTTTATTGTGAATTGTATAAGGGTATAGCCGTGTATCAGTCCTAATTGATAATAAGCCGGCGGGGCGTACCAAACATGCTGCAGTTTACGTTTCATGGCATTTACATAGGGCGCCCATTCCCATTTATAGGTGCTGAGGCTAAGCGCGCCTAATTCTTCAACCGAAAATTTCTTTTGGTTCATCATCTGGCTGGTGCCCTGGCTTTCCCGGCTTTGGGTTTCGTAGGCCTCTTCCTCACCGGCCGCTTCGCGGGGTGAGCGCGTGGTTTCACCTGTCAGCGCAGCGGCGCTGAATTTTTTGGGCGGACTAAAGGCGCGCGATTCCTTTTGATTCGGTTGGGATAGATTGGAAAAGGGCACGTTGCCGCTGCTTAGGGGACTATCTCCGGCTTGTTCTCCGGCGCGGGGATTGCGGGCGCGTGAATTGCGTTCGGAAAGCAGATTTGACCGCTCGGGAACCGCTTCGTTTTCATTGATATTTTCAACGATCTCCCGGGGCTGGTCCGCAGGCGTTTCAGGCTTGTTTTCGGGAAACACAAAAGTGAGCTCCTGGGGCGAGGATTGCGGCGTGTCTTTTTCATCAAAGCTGAACAGATCGTTAATGTTGATCAAAATGACCAGCAAAACATGAAAAAGCAGCGAAAGGATAACGGCAAGAATCAGAAATTTTTGCCGCTCATCTTTTGTATGTATATAACGGATCGCTTTCAATAGACCGGTACTTTTATAATTAAATTCCGGACGATCTTAGTAACGACTGTCCAGGAATCGCATTGCACTAACAATAATTCAATTAAATTAATTTATCAGTGATTTGGAAACACCCCCGTCGGAATCACCCGCTATCAACAAAAGTTACTATGCATTCACAAAAATCGCAATCTTAAGTCAGGCTAAAACCGGGCGGCTTATTTAATGACATTTTTTTTATGTGTGATGTATTTAAAAGTTCCGGATTTATAAAATAATAAAGGAGTCAATGCACAATATAACTTTTCCTAAACTTGTTTTTTATGTATATTAATAGACAGTTTTAAACGAAGGTTTTCAGCAGATCATGCTGTTATGATAAGGGAGTTGCGGATTGGTCAATCCGGATGATTGACCAATCCAAATCAATATATAATGATTTATTTTGAGCAAGCGGTTATACAGGAACGCATCAGACAGTTTTTTATCAAGAGTATCGAAAATGAGCGATTAGCCCACGCCTATGTTTTTTACGGCCAGGAAGGCTGCGGCAAGGAAGCTTTTGCCTTTGCGCTGGCCAAATTGCTCAACTGTGCCTCTGAGGAAAAACGCCCCTGCAATGAATGTCCGGCATGCAGTAAAATAAATAAACTTAATCACCCGGATATAAAATTTATTTTCCCGGTTTCCGCACAGACAAAGACCGAGCAGATTGCGGAAATTATACGGGAAAAGGCAAAGAATCCGTATATAGGCATTCCGATCAGCGGACATAAAAATATTGCCATCGAAGTTATCCGTGAATTAAAGAACGAAGCAAAATATGCTCCGTTCGAGGCTGATAAAAGGCTGTTTATTATTTCCGGCGCCGAATATTTTTCTCGCGAGGCATCAAACTCGTTTTTGAAGTTACTGGAGGAGCCGCCGGAAAATCTGCTGATTATCTTAATCACCCATGATCTGAACCGCCTGCTGGAAACCATCCGCTCGCGCTGCCAGCCGTTATATTTTCCGCCCTTTTCCGATGCGGAGATCAGCGAAATTATGAAGCGCTATGCGGACGTGCCGGATAATCTCAGCCGGCTTATCCCGATTGCCCGCAGAAATATTAAAAAAATATTCGAGTTACTCGAGGCCGATTCGGAAAAAATAAGGGAACAGGTTTATCATTTTATGCAGGGCGCCGCATCGGGCAATATGCTGCAGGTCTCGGATACACTTGAAGAAATTGCCCAGAAAAGAGATAAAAATTATACCATCGATTTTTTAAACCTGATTATTTTATGGCTCAGAGACGCCGTGCACTATCTCGTTTTAGGCAGTACGGAAGATTTTGTTAATCTTGATTACAAGGAAAAAATACAAAAATTTGCTGATTTTTACAGGGCAACGGATATGGGCAAATTAGTCGCCTTTGTCGAAAATGCTATCAAAAGCATCAATCAAAATGCCCATCCTGTTTTAACTTTAACCAATCTGGCAATAGAAATAAATGATAACCTGATCAAGGGAACGCCGGTAAAGGAGGCTGTATGAGGCCGGAGCTCGTTGAGATTTCATTTAAAGGCAATAAACGTACCCACTATTTTAATCCCAAAGAAATAAAGATAAAACCGGGCGATTATGTTATTGTCGAGGCCGAGAAGGGTATCGACCTGGGGGTTGTAAGCAAGGCCGGTCGACTGGTAACGCTGAGCGCCATAAAGGGAGAACCTAAAACCGTTGTCCGAAAGGCAGCGGATGAGGACCTTCGGCGGCTTGAGGAGAACCGCGAAAAGGAATCGATGGCTTTTATCGTTGCCAAGGACAAAATCAAAAAACACGGCCTGAATATGAAACTGGTGGATGTGGAATATCAGTACGATCAAAAGAAGCTCACCTTCTATTTCACCAGCGACAAGCGCGTGGACTTCCGTGAGCTGGTTAAAGACCTGGCGGCAAAGTACCGTACGCGCATCGAGCTGCGTCAGATCGGCGTCCGTGATGAAGCGCGCCGGCTGGGCGGACTCGGAGTTTGCGGAAAACTATTATGCTGTTCGGCATTTATTAAAGATTTCGAGCCTGTTTCAACACAATATGCCAAAGAACAGCAGCTTCCCCTCAATCCCTGCAAGTTAACCGGAGTTTGCGGGCGCCTGAAATGCTGTCTGGTTTATGAAAAGTTCCTCTATGCTGCCGCCATGCAAAAATTTCCGCCGCTTGAAACTAAAATCGATACGGACCGCGGTCCCGCGATAGTTGAAAAAGTAGATATATTCAAGGAACAGGTTCAGTTGCATTATCTCAGTGAAGACGAATCCGAAGTGCTTGATTATAAGGATTTCAATGTGCTTTTTATGAAGCACCGCGCTAAGAATAAAAATTAGGCCTGTCAGTCTGAAACAGGTTATTCCGGTCTATGTTTACCGGTTACATCGGCGAATTTTATATAGATGCATAGTGTAGTGATAGCAGCGATTAAATTCCGAGGGCAAAATAGTTTTTTTAGTTAATCAATATAGTATATCCGAAGGAGCCACCTTGTTGCAAAAATACGATATTGTAATCATAGGCGGAGGCATTATCGGCATGGCCACGGCGATGGCTTTGTCGCGGTTTAAAAAAATCAAAATTCTTGTGATTGAAGCGGAAGCCAAATTAGCCGCCCATCAGACAGGAAATAACAGCGGCGTAATTCATTCCGGATTGTATTATAAACCCGGTTCGCTTAAAGCAAAAAATTGTGTGGAAGGCCGCGAACAAATGTATCGTTTTTGCGAACAGCATCAAATACCATACGATCGCTGTGGTAAAGTTGTCGTGGCTGCCAATGAAGAGGAATTAGCCCGTCTGGATGATCTGGAAAAGCGGGGCCGGGCAAACGGTCTTAAAGGATTGAAACGAATTCGTGCCGCCGAAATAAAGGAATATGAACCGCATGTAGCCGGTATTGCCGGACTTCATGTGCCGGAGACGGGTATCGTTGATTTTGTAGCCGTCACGGAAAAGTTTGCCGGGCTGGTTCGGGAATCCGGTCACACCGTGCAAACCGGGGTACGCTTCACGGGTGTCAAAAAGCGAAGCGACGGTTTAATTATTGAGACCGATGCGGAGGCGATAAAAGCGCGTTACCTGATCAACTGCGGGGGATTGCAGTCCGATCGCATTGCCAGGCGCTGCGGGGTCGATCCCCGTTTAAGGATCGTTCCCTTTCGCGGGGAGTATTATGAATTAAAACCGGAAAAGCGCCATCTGGTTAAAAATTTAATTTATCCCGTGCCCGACCCGGCCTTTCCTTTTTTGGGCGTGCATTTCACGCGCATGATCCACGGCGGCGTGGAGGCCGGGCCGAACGCGGTGCTGGCATTTAAACGCGAAGGGTATCATAAATTATGCTTGTCCCTTCGCGATACCTACGAAATATTCAGCTATCCCGGATTCCTGCGTCTGGCCGGCCGCTTCCTGAAAATGGGATTGGGTGAATTTTACCGTTCTTTTAATAAAGGCGCGTTTGTGCGGGCGCTGCAAAGATTGATTCCCGATATTAGCGGTGATGATATTGTGCCCGGCGGCGCCGGTGTGCGCGCTCAGGCCCTGGAACGCAACGGCGCGCTGGTGGATGATTTTCGCATTGTTGAAGATGAACGGATGATACACGTGCTGAACGCCCCATCGCCGGCGGCCACGGCCTCCATCAGCATCGGACAAAAAATTGCCGGCATGGCCGAAGCAAGGTTTGAATTGAAATAGGCTTATGTTGAAGTGCCGTCCGGTATTTCCTGATGAACGGGAAAGGTTAAAACAAAGGCGGCGCCCTGATCCGGGGCGGACTTAATTTCTATCTCACCGAACAGCGTTTTTACCAAATTATAGGAAATGGACAAACCGAGACCCGTTCCCTTAGGCGCGGCCTTGGTTGTAAAAAAGGGCTCAAAGACTTGCCCGGCGATGTCGGGTGCAATGCCGGCGCCGTTATCCGTGACTTCAATGACGACGAACTTATCCTTTTTAAAAGTGCGGATAGCAATACTTTTTTGATAAGAATCCCGCTCTTTGCCGGTTAGCCGCAGCGCTTTCTCGTCTAAGGCATCGCGGGCATTATTGATCAAATTGATGATAACCTGCTCCAGCAAAGTTTGATCGGCGTTGATTTCCGGCAGGCGGTCGTCTAATTGTAAATCGATATCGATATTATGCGCGCGCAGTTGCTGGCCAACCAGAAGAAAAGAATCTTTGATTATCCGGTTCACGTCCGTTGGGCTGAATTGCGTTCCGGTGCGTTTGCGGGCGAACATGCGCATGTGACTGATGATCTTTTGCAAACGCACGGTCTGCTGGTTAATTGTCATCAATTCATTATGGATCACAGCGCTGTCCAGTTTTCCCTGCTGTTTATACTGACGCATCAAACCGGTGACAATAATTTTAATAACGCTGATCGGCTGATTGACCTCGTGGGCAATGCCGGTGGCCATCTCCCCGAGGCTGGCCAGCTTGGCCGACTGCAACAGGGCGGCGTCTTTGGTGCGCAGTTCGGCGGTGCGCTTGGCCACCATGCGTTCCAGATTGTCGGTATATTTTTTAAGTTTCAGGTTGACATCATGAAGTTCTGCGGTGCGCGCTTTTACCTGCGCTTCCAGGTTGCCGCGCATGGCGTTCAGACTGGCGGCCATTTCATTGAACAGATCGGTGAGTTCGCCAATTTCATCGTTAGATTCTTTTGGGATCGTCTGTTTTAATTTGCCCTGAGCCATGGCATAAGCGCTCTGCTTCAGGCGGCCGATCGGCCTGGATATGGTGCGGGAAACAAACCAGGCGACGATGCCAACAATTAACGTCGCGATCAATGAAATGATCAGGATCTGAAGCAGTACCTGATTTTGAGCTTTCTGCATAAAACCGAGAGAAACCCCGCTGGCAAAGTATCCGGAAGATGATTCAGATACATATTGAAAGGGGAAAAAGCAAAACAGGTAATCCCGGCCGTTTGCTTCAAATGCTACATTGAATACGTTACTATTGCCGGAATTCAGTCGACGGCTTAGCCGCTCCATGATCCCTGTATGCAGCCGGTCTGCCCTTTCTCCGGCAAGTGTTGTTTGCATCCGGCCCACGGGATCAATGAAGATAATCTCCGCTCCGGTTTTCATCTTAAGATTGTCGAGAAAATGCTTATCCATCACAAAACCGGAAACCAGCACGGCGATGGCCGCGGAGGAGTTTTTCGAAAATACCGGTTGGACCAGCCTTATTATCTGACGCCCTTCCCGGTAGAAAAAGAAGCGTAAGTTTTCACCGTTTAAAGCTTTGCTTAAAATGCTGTCTGCGGGGCCGGAAAAGAATGCTTCCGGTGTGCCGGGCAGGTGAGCAATCTCCCCGCCGGGGAGCAGAAGCTCGAGGCAGGCAATATCCAAACACATTTTAAAATTTGCGAGCCGGTTTACCGCATCCGGTACATTGTTGTTTTCGAGTGCCTTTTGCAATCCTTCCGATTCGGCTATAAATCTGAGCATTTTAGTCTGGTCGGCAAGCAGGGCATCAACCTGCTCTTTAAGCGCCTGGCTGCGCTCCTGCAGGTCGGCGATTGTATTATCACGGATATGACCGGAAAATGTACGCAGCGTAAACAGGGATGTGAGTGCAATGCCCAAAAGGATTAGCGTAATCATCAGAAATGTCAGTTTTCTTTGGATACCCATTTTTCACGCTCTGTCTGAACAAATTGCAACTTAAAATTGTAATAGGAATTTTGCCGGCTATCCGCAGGATTCGGATCGGTACGGCGATTAGTTTAGTTTTTAAAGGTAAAGGGCGTCAAGATCGCCGGCGCCCCTGCGGATAATTTCCGGTTCTTTGCCCGAAAAATCGACAATGGTTGAAGGCTTATTGAACATCACCCCGGCATCGAGAATCAGATCGATATCGTGCTCGTACATTTCGGCTATCTCTTCGGGATCGGTATAGTAGCCGTCCTCGCCCTGGGGCACGCTGGTGCTCAGGATCGGGCTGCCCAGAAAATCAGACAACATCAGCGCCGCCTGCGCATCGGGAATGCGGATGCCAACCGTTTTACGTTTCTGCAACAGAATTTTGGGTACCTGTTTTGTGGCCTTCAAAATGAACGTGTATGGTCCGGGCGTTACGCGGCGCATAACACGGTAAGCGTCGTTTTCGACAATCGCCCATTGGGCGATATCTTTCAGATCGGGACAGATGAAGCTCAGCAGTTTGTGCGAGGAGGCGTGTTTGATGCGCAGGATGCGATCCATCGCTTTTTTGTTGAACAGATCGGCGCCCAGTCCGTAAATGGTATCGGTTGGATAAACAACAATACCGCCGCCTTTCAGAATATCGGCCGCTTTTTTAAGCAGGCGTTCCTGCGGATTTTCGAGATAGACTTTTTGAACTTCGACTGCCATGTTTTACCGTTCGATTGAAAATTTCTTATTTATACGAACTTTTTCCGCTTGAAGCAAGAAAAATTGATGCGACGGGCGGTTTGGCAGCAGGGATTTAAAAGGGGGTGGATAAAATCACGGCCTGGCACAGCGTGCATGAATGAAGTGAAAGACCGGGTTTAAGAGATGGGGTTTTTTTATGGTTCTATGTCATTTAGTGTGGGTGGGCTATAAACAGAGTGCCATAAGGCCAGGCACAGAATATGACCATTACCGCGAAGCGGTTATACATCAGAGCTCAGGGTAGCGAAGAATAGAGCTCACAATCCTAACCAAAAATATTTGTCCCGCCCGGGCGGGATACAGGGGAAGGGATTTGGATTTGGCAAAGTCAGAGATACACGCTCAGATTTCGCAAGTAAGAAT
>CAYXRA010000043.1:0-30267 GCA_964467525.1 uncultured Calditrichaceae bacterium | reverse complement strand
TTTAAACAGATGAAACATCCATGATTTTGTAAACACACAAAGGCATGATTAAACAGACCCCCCCACCCCTTCGCCCCTCCCCCGATGAATCGGGGGAGGGGTTGGGGAGAGGGCTCTTCTCCCACTCCCCGCCAAGGCGTGACGCAGGGGTGGGGATTTTAAACAGATGAAAAATACCGTGTTTTTCAAAATATGATCCGGAGAAAATTTATAAAGAAAATTCCGAAGGAATTTAAAAACAGTAACCCCGAATGCAATTCGGGGAAAGGGAAATACCTTTACTTCCATCAACTCTGAAAGAGTTGAAAAATATTCTTTAATAATGAATAAAACCGTGAAATAGAATGTCAACCTACACCCAAATATTTTATCACATAATTTTTTCTACTAAAAACAGAGAAAAAGTTCTTAAAAAAACAGAAAGAGAAAAGCTTTTTCGATACATATGGGGTTTACTCAAACAGAAAAATTGCCACTTATATCAGATCAACGGAGTCGAGGATCATTTACATATATTTATCGCCTTGCATCCCTCTCTTGCGCTATCATCTTTAGTTAAAGATATAAAATTAGCAAGTTCATTCATGATTAAGGATAAAAATATTTTTCCCGATTTTACAAATTGGCAGATTGGTTACGGTGCATTTACGCATTCAATCCGGGATAAGAAAAAAATAATTGAATACATAAAAGACCAGATTAATCACCATAAAAAAGAAACTTTTATCGAGGAATATAAAAGAATTTTAAAGGAACATCACATTGAATTTGATGAAAAATATTTATTGTAAGTGTTTAAACTGCTGCGCAGTTTTCTGATTATGTGGGTTTCAGACCACCGGGTTTCACCCGGCGCTACTGTTGTTGCACTGCTTCGCAGTATGGATTGTTCTAAGCGTTTAAAGCGATTTCAGGCTGATATAAGAAATTCCGCAGGAATTTAAAATCAGCATCCCCGGATGCATTCGGGGAGAATGAAAAATATTTATTGTAAGTGTTTAAACTGCTGCGCAGTTTTCTGATTATGTGGGTTTCAGACCACCGGGTTTCACCCGGCGCTACTGTTGTTGCACTGCTTCGCAGTATGGATTGTTCTAAGCGTTTAAAGCGATTTCAGGCTGATATAAGAAATTCCGCAGGAATTTAAAAACAGTAGCCCCGAATGCAATTCGGGGAAAAATGCGATGAAAAAAATACATATCAACGCCGAAGGCGTTGAATAATCTAACAAGAGCCATGAACTTATTAAAAACAAAACTCAACGACTTTAGATACAGAACAGAGGCTGCAGTGGGTTTATACCCCTGTCTTTATTACCGCCTCTTCGCCAGAAAATATCCGTTCAACCGGATGCGCATGCATGCGGATACCGAGGTTTGCATCGAAGGTTTCCCGCGCTCGGCAAATTCGTATGCGGTTGTGGCTTTTAAACTGCGGAATCAATCGGTGAAAATTGCCCATCATCTGCACGTGCCCGCGCAGATCATCAGCGCCTGCCGAAAAGATCTGCCGACAATTGTCACGCTCAGGCATCCCCTTGAGGCCGTCGCTTCCTTTTTAATATTTCAAAACTCGCGAAATATCAGCACATATCTGAAAATTTATCACCGCTTTTACCAGGTTCTTCAGCCATTCGGGGAACAGGTTATTTGGGCGGACTTCAAAACGGTGGTTACGGATTTCAATAAAATCATACTTGCCGTTAATCAAAAGTATGACAAAAATTTTAATTTAATAGATGATTTGGAAAAGAGTCAGCCGGATATTTTCAAAAAACTGGATGAGGTAAATCAACGGTTCTTTTCCGGTGAAACGTTAAAAGGGATGTATCCCGAGCAGCAGCGGGATGAACTGAAGGAAAAACTGAAAACGGCAATACAGGCCGATACCGCCTATGAGCCGGCCCGGCGTATTTATCTTGCCTTTAAGGAAATCAGTGTTTAACAGGATCAATTATGAGAAATGAAGCCGATATCAGCCGTTCGCATTACTTCGACCGAAAATATTTAAAACGCGAACGTTTTTATACTTTTATAGAGCAGGTTGAGCTGGTTAAAAAATTTGCCGGTGATGAAGATTCCATTCTGGAAGTAGGGAAGGGCAACGGATTCGTCGATCAGGTTTTGAAAGACTACCTGCACTATCCCGTGAAAACGATGGACATCAATCCAGCACTGCAACCCGACATTATTGATGATATCACACGTCCCCGGCAGGTTTCGGAAAAATCATTTGATATGGTTACCTGTTTTGAGGTGCTTGAGCATATGCCTTTTGAAAAATCAATTGAAGCCTTTGGTGAAATGAAAAAAATTGCCCGGAAATATATTTTATTATCTCTGCCGGATATGCGCTACTTCGTGAGTCTGCGTCTGAGCGTATTCGGGACACTGCCGGTTACTTTATTTAAATTGTTTTCAACCCGCCGCTTCAGGCGGAAAAACAGTGTTTTCGGAAAAGATCATTTCTGGGAAATTGGCGTCAAAGTTGACGATGTTCACTACAGTCCCGGATTTGTAAAAGATAAAATGTTCAGAGATGTGCAGGTCGTGGCCGATTTCCGCTGCCCTTATGTACCCTGGCACCACTATTATGCTGTTCGCGTAAAATGAATCAGAATATGAATGTCAATCCGGATCAGCAAAACCAGTTTCAGGATATTCAGTCAAAATCAACAAAAGGGATTAAATGGCAGGGTATCGCCGAGATTTTTATCCGGATTTTCCAACTGCTTACGACCATCATCCTGGCCCGCCTGCTGGTCCCGGAAGATTTTGGTCTGATCAGCGTCGCCCTGATTTTTACGCAATTCGCCTATGTCATATTTGATTTCGGTTTCAGCACGGCCCTGGTACAAAAAAAGGAGGTAAAGGACGAGCACTATTCAACTACCTTCGTGGCCTACCTGGCGGCAGCTTTTGTATTTACGCAACTGGTAATTCTGGGCTCGCCGTGGATTGCCCGTTTTTTCAGTCAGCCCGTTTTGCAAAATCTGCTTAATACCCTGACCGTCGTTTTCTTCCTGTATGCCTTCGGGGCCATTCCGCGGATCATGCTGATAAAATCCATGCGCTTCAAGCGCTTTGGCTTGCTGCAGATCATCTCCGTTTTCAGTTACGGTATGGTTACGATTATCCTGGCCTGGCAGGGCGCCGGTGTGTGGAGTTTTGTCGCCGGCATCATTTGCGAGCAATTTATACTGACCGTTTTGCTGTATATTTTTGCCGGCTGGCGGGTGCGTTTTATATTCAGATTATGGGCATTAAAGGAAATTATCGGATTTGGCGGTAATGTGCTGGGCACGCGCATCGTCGGTTATTTCAACGCCAATGCCGCTAATTTTATGATTGGTCGTCTGCTGGGTGCAATACCATTGGGATTTTATGCCATTGCCTATCAGTTGGTGGAAATTCCCGTTCAGCGTGTTTCAAAAACGGTTTTACGTGTCGTTTTTCCGGCGCTGTCCAAATTGCAGGATAATACCGCTGAATTTGTAACTTTATACAAACAAACAGTGTATCATCTGGCCCTGATCATATTTCCCGTTTTTGCCGGTATTTTTTTAATTGCCCCGCAATTCATTCGCATTTTATACGGCGATCAATGGCTGCCGGCGATTGTTCCCCTGCAAATCCTGACCGCTGTGGGTTTATTCCGGGCAATCTGGGTTACAACCAGCATGATCTTTTTAGCCAGGGGATACCCGCAAGTTGAGTTCAGGATTAATATGCTGTATTTCATCTTTTTGATTCCCTCCATATTTTTTGCATCAAGATATGGCATCGATGGCGTGGCCGCCGCTATTGCAATAGTGCTGTTCATATTTTTAGTGATTGCGCAGTCGCAATCCCTTCGTTTAATTAATATAAGGTATGGTGAATTTATAAAAGTCTTTTTCATTCCGGTGAGCGGTATAGCCGGATTTGTCTCTGTCTCGCTGACACTTAAATTTTTTATTTTGAAATATACAAGTGATTTTCTGCAACTGGTCGCTGTTGTATTGATTTCCATTCCGATTTATGCTTTAATCGTTTTTAAACAGGATCGCGCTATATTTACAAAGATAAGTAAGTTTTTTAGTGCATGAGAAATGAAAGAAACAATATCAGAATTTTCAGTCGCTGTTATTGGCGCCGGCCCCGCCGGTTCCGCTGCATCCATTGGTCTGGCTCAGGGCGGTATAACCGATTTCTGTCTAATCGACCGCGCTGTTTTTCCGCGGGATAAAGTCTGTGGTGACGGCCTGCCGTTAAAAGCTGTCCGAATATTAAACAGGATGGGATTTGACGATGCATCGCTGTTCGGTGCCGGGCAAAAAATCAGAGCAATGTGCATATACGGCCCGGACCGGTCGATGATTGTTCAGAGAAGTCCGATACCAACAAGTGATCTTGGCAGCGGCTGTGTTCCCCGTTTCAGCCTCGACCATTTACTCTTTGAAAAAGCCTCTGCGCTTGCAAAAGCCTGCCTTACCGGTCATCAGTTGGTCGAATTAACCAAAGAAACGAACCGCTGGCTACTCACTTTAAAAAACCTTACTGAAAATAAAACATGCCGGATCAGATGCAAAATTGTTATCGGCGCAGACGGCGGTAATTCCAAAACAGCGCGCGCCTCGGGTTTGATAAACGAGAAAGAGAATCATATTTATTATGGCCTTCGTCAATATTATCGCAGGGAACGCTTCGAGAGTTCGGTTTTTATTTTTTATGACAGACGCATATTGCCGGGATATGTGTGGATTTTTCCCGTTTCGCAGACCAGGGCAAATGTGGGTATGATGATCACGCCGCAAAAATGGAGGTCAATTGCCAGCCCGGCGGCGCAAATATTCAAAGAAATACTGAATACAAATCCGGACATTAAATTGCTTTTAACCGATGCGACACCTATGGATAAAATTAAAGGGGCCATACTGCCTCTCGGCTCACTGCCCGGAGCGCGCACCACGGATGGACTGATACTGGTCGGCGATGCGGCAGCATTTATTAATCCGCTCTCCGGCGGTGGCATTTATACGGCGCTGCTCAGCGCCCTGAAAGCCGCAGAAGTTTGTATCCGTTCTCTGAATAACAAAGACCGGTCAAAAGCAGGATTATCCGGGTACGAAAAATGGTGGCGAAAAACGCTGCGCCCGGGATTCAAATATGCAGCCGCCATGAAACGATTATTCAGCAATGAAAAGTATGCGACCAGTTTTTTCAAATATGGATCGCGCAAACGGATTTTTACCAATTTGTTTCTGGCGCTTTATGGTCAGCCCTTACCGCGGTTTGTATATTTAAATCCTCTATTCTGGTATAAAATACTGCGCAATCGCTAATTGCAGAAGCCCGGCAATGAAAATTTATAATAATTTTGCCTGAACCTGAAATTATAATAAATTTGCTCGAAGCGAGTCTGGTTTTAATGCGCCATTTGAAGAAAAAATAGATCAAGATCACAGCTTTAGCTACGACAATATGATTATCTTGGAATAATTTGTTAATTTTTTAAGGATTAGAATGCGCGTAAATTTTATTTTACTTTTATTGATGATAGCAGGAATTTTTTTAGGCAGCCTGGTCGCCCGGCAGCCGCAACCGGGATTTACCAAACAAACATTATCCGATACGTTAATCAGAGCCAAAAAGTTCGATATCGTCGATCTGGATTTTGACGGCGATTACGACATCGTTGCCGCTTCCAATGATACGACAACACAGCCCATCCATATTTCCTGGTTTGAAAATGACGGCAGTCAAAACTTTACCGAGCATATCGTTTCAACGAATTTCTTCGGCGCCCGCGTAGCGCTGGCGGCCGATTTGAATAATGATGGATTTCCGGATATCATTGGCGGCGCCGATGGCCGCTATCCGTTAACCTGGTGGGAAAGCGACGGTAGTCCGGCTGACGGTGGCTGGACGATACATACGATAAGCGTCCCGGATTCAACGATCTACGGGATTGATGTTAAGGATTTTAACGGTGATGGTTTTTTGGATATCGCCGCAAGCTATTTTAATGCCGATAATGATACCGGCGGCGATAAGGTGCGCCGGTTCATGAATAATGGCGATGGAACCTTCAGCGAAGATACGCTCGTGCAGAATTACGAAGCGGCAACATCGGTTTTCATCGATGATATTAATAATGATGGGGCATGGGATATTTTGACCACTGCCGGCGGCAAAAGTAACGTGGCCAACGATGGTAAAGACATTTCCTGGTGGCAGAACGATGGCAGTGAGAATTTTAGTCAGAATATCATAAGCTCGGATTTTGAAGGGCCCTGGTTTGTTTCCACGGCCGATATGGATGGGAATAATACACCTGATATCATCGCTTCGAGCTGGATTGGTGATAAAATTTCCTGGTGGTCCAATGATGGCAGCGGCAATTTTGCAGCGGAGCAGGTAATTGTCAGCGGTTTTACGGAAACCCGCAGCGCCTTTGGCATAGATATGGACGGCGATGCCGACACCGACGCCCTGGGTTCCGCCGACGGCATCAACACCATTGCCTGGTTCGAGAATGACGGCAGTGAGAACTTTACCACACGAAACATAACGACCACATTCAATTATGCATACCATGCCTTACCCTTCGATCTGGATGGCGACGGCGATATGGATGTGATTGGTACGGCTCAGGACGATCATGAACTGGCCTGGTTCGCAAACGATCAGGATGATAACCAGATTCTTGCCCAGGGCAATCCCGATACAGCCGCTTTCTGGAATAATCAGGTTTTGATTGATTTTAAATCAGGATACAGCGGCGGCGAGACAACCGTGTTTTTTAACCACAATCCCAACACCGGTCAGACTGATCTGGGAACGGGCGTAGATGCAATTGCCGACAGCGGATTTTATACCATTGTTACCGACGCCGCCTTATATGATGCGGATTTGATTTTTGATTATACGAATATTTCCGCCTGGCAAAAGGTGAGTTCGGATGAGTCAAAACTGCGCATTTGTTTATGGGATGAGGACAGCGCCCGCTGGATTATTGCCGGCAGTTTTGAACAGGCTGTCGATACAGTACAAAATCTGATTACCGTTCCGGGGATTACATGCGAATTGCGATCCTATTCAAAATTTACCATGGCTAAAGTCTCAACGGTCAGTGGTTTGATCGCGGATAAGCGTTCCGGAAAGTCGCTATTGCCAGCCAGGATTGAACTCGATCAAAATTATCCGAATCCCTTCAATAATGTGACAACAATAAGTTTAAACATTGAAGGTACAAAACAGGGCAATATTACAGAAGCCGAGCTAACTTTGTTTGATGTACTTGGCAGCAACGTGCGTACGCTCTTCAAAGGCGATTTAACTGCCGGACGCCACACTTTTGTCTGGGACGGCCGGGACAATGCCGGACGTCTGGTCGCATCAGGCAATTATATTTATCGCCTGCGCATCGGCAACCGGCAGATATCAAAAATGCTGATGCTTCAGAAGTAAGCTCAGCAACGCCTGTTAGCTGAAAAGACCTTAAATTGGATGAATTAAAAATTCAGTTTTGGCGAATCATTTCGAATACTATGCTTAATCATATTGCAATATTTTGAACAAAACAGAATTCATAATGGTTAAATCGGGATTATTTTAGTAGTCAGTGTATGTTAAAAACAAATATTGCGGAGGATACGCGTATTGAAAATAAAATTACTATTTAATTTATTTATTATATTGACAGTACCGGTTTTTCTGTTTGCCCAGGACGATCCGGTTAACTGGACCAAAAATCAAATATCAGATACCCTTCAGCTTGCTAAAAAATTCTACGTTGCCGATCTGGATCTGGATGCGGATTACGATATTACTGCCGTCGGCAGTAACACAAATACAAAACAGGCTAATGTCGTCTGGTATGAAAACGATGGAAGTACATCCTTTACATTTCATTCGATATCACGGGATTATACGGGAGCACGTTCCGTTTGGGCTGCCGATATTACAGGGAATAGCTACCCCGATGTTCTGTCAGGCACCGTAGGCAAGTACGAAATAAAACTATGGAAAAATGACGGATCCCCGGCAGATGACGATGATAACTGGAGTTCCCAAACCATCGGCCCCAAAGACAGCACGGTTTACTCAATTTACAGCGCGGATATTGATAAGGACGGCGATCAGGATGTGGTCGCTTCCTATTACAACATAGTCAGTGATGACGCCGGCGATAAAGTGCGGCTGTTTACAAATAATGGTTTGTCGGGAGAGGATGTCAGTTTTACGACTACGGTAATCGTGCAGGATTATGAAGCGGCAACTTCGGTTTTCATAGCTGATATAAATGAGGATGGCGAGCTGGATATCCTTACCACGGCCGGCGGTGAAAGTAGCGGAGGGAATCCGGGCAAAGATGTTTCCTGGTGGGAGAACGATGACAGTGAAAATTTTAGCCAGCACTCGGTTACAACCGCTTTTAATGGTCCCTGGCATATTGAAGCGGCCGATGTGGATCTGGATGGCGATCAGGATATTCTGGTCGCGGGTTGGGGAGCCCAGGAACTGGCCTGGTGGCCGAACAATGGTGATGAAACCTTCGCCAGCAAGCAGGTGATTAAGTCCGGTTTCACCCGCGCCCGCAGTATTCAGAGCGCCGATGTGGACGGCGACGGCGATATGGATATTATCGGAACCGCCGATTCGGATAATACGATTGCCTGGTATGAGAATGACGGTAGCGAAAATTTCACGGAGCATGTGATATCCGGCGCCTTTCAGTACGCCTATTTCAGTTTGCCGTTCGATCTGGACGGCGACGGCGATATGGATATTATTGGCAGCGCCCAGGACGATAATGAAATATCCTGGTGGGAAAGCGATTTGGAAGAGACGGCAACCTTAGCCTCCGGTGATCCCGCAATTCAATACTTTAACGATAATAAGCTGACCATTGATTTTGATAATACCTACAGCGGCGGTGATGTCAGTGTCTTTTATAATCATGGGAATAATTCAAATCGGAATCAATTGGCAAGTGGGATTCACCATATTGCAGTCAGCGGATACTACACCATTGTCTGCGATGCCTCAACGTATAATGCGGATATTGAATTTTTTTATCAGGGATTAAGCGAATGGTCTGCGGTAGACGATCCTGATGATCTCGTCGTTTGCTACTGGGATGTCGACGCCGGCACAAACGGACAGTGGGTGACGCTTGACGGCACGCAAACTGTCGACGGATTGAACGGCAAAGTTACCGTTTCGGGCGTCGATATTGAACTGCATACGTATTCATTATTTACGATGGGATCGACAACGAGCGATAATTCATTGCCGGTTGAACTGATTGCATTTGGCGCCGATATTGATAATGAAGGTATTCATCTTTTCTGGCAGACGGAGAGCGAGGTTGAGAATTTAGGATTCGAATTATGGAAAAAATCGCAGAAGGACTCTCTGTATCATCTGGTGGCCAGCCATCTTACTAATGAGCATTTGAAGGGACTGGGGACATCCGGTTTCGGTAAGCGTTATTTTTACAGTGATTATTCTGTGCAGACCGGAGAAACATATCACTATAAACTGGTAGATGTCAGTTTTTCCGGTAAGAAGTTTGAGCATAATAAATTACGTGTTGATTTTGTGCCTGAGCAGATGATCAAGATAAGCGGAATGCAACTGCCGGAAACAGTGCAGTTAATGCAAAATTATCCCAATCCCTTCAACCATTCAACAAGAATTAATTTTTCGCTCCCGGCGACCGCGGATGGGCTCGCCAAATCCATAAGAATTGAAATTTTTGACATGCAGGGTAAACGAATAAAAACCGTATACGAAGGCACGCTTGTCGACGGCATGTACAGTACGGTTTGGGATGGCAGGAATACTTTCGGCCAAACCGTTGCCTCCGGCACCTATATTTACCGGATGCAGGTGAACGATCAGTCAATTATGAAGAGAATGACGCTGATCAGATAGGAGTATGTTTTGGAACAATTCGATGTAGTCATAATCGGCGCGGGGATTGCCGGATCAGTATTGGGAAAGATACTTGCCGATCAGGATGTAAAAGTGATGCTGGCCGAAAAAGACGAATATTCAGGGAAAACGACAGCCTGCGGCGGACTTTTTGATATGCCCTATTTCGAGCGCTATGTGACCGATGCTTCCGTTATTGAACAGAAAATTAACAAAAATACTTTTGTCATGCCCTGGGGCGATGTGCAGTTCGCCTGCGATCAATTGACGGTAAAACGTCGTATATTTGATCGCCATCTTGCAGAGAACGCGGCGAAAAGCGGCGCGGATTTGCGCAACCGCACGCGGGCATTAAATTACAAGGTTGAAAAACCCGGCGATGTGAAGGTGCATCTGAAAAATCTTAATACAAAAGAAACGTACCAGGTTCGGGCAAAGGTTATTGCTTTTGCCGATGGTCCGCAGACACTGGCGAAAAATAATCCCAGGTTCGATGCGGAAAAAAACAAACCCTACTGGGCTTACGCCTATGCTTACGAAGTGGACGGCATTCCGATCGATGCCGATGAGATAAAAATTTATCTGGATTTGGAACTGTTTCCGTGGGGCTACGGCTGGATTTTCCCCAATAAAAATGATTCCAATATCGGCGTGGGAACAATCAATGCCGAAGTCGGGAAAGGTATTAAATTAAAAGATAAATTGTTTTATTTTATCGAAAGTTTTGATCTCACAAAAAATCTGTTGAAAGATCGTGAAGTCGTTGATAAGAAGGGCGGTTTCATTCCCATGTGGCTGATTGATCACTTTTCGGATGAAAGCCAGCTGGTTCTGGGCGATGCCGCCGGAATGGTCAGTCCGCTTTTTGGCGCCGGTATCGACTACGCCATCGAAGCTGCCGAAGCGGCGGCGCCCGTAATAATCGAAGCGCTGGGAAAAGATGACTTCAGCGCCGAACAGATGTACGAGTACGACCGGAAGATCAACGACGGATTTCTGAAAGATTTGAAAAAACAGATGCTGGTTGCCCGGATTATAATTACCAGTCTGCGTTTCGGCAAAACCTGGCCCATAAAAGTTTTGGCGGCCATTGCCTTCGGGATGAAATATACCCGCTGGAATAAAATTAAAATTATGCTCTATCCTTTGCTTGGCGTTCCCCAATCGATAGAGGATACCGGGGAGGTTTTGGCGCACAAATAGTAATTGGAACTTTTCACTTTTAAATTCATTTAGTCTGTAAAAATTGTCTGAATCAGGCGAAAAATATATTCTGGCGGGTGACGCCGCGAACGTAACATTTAATACAGATAAGGGGGGGGGGATGATACATCCGCAAGCAAAGAAGAAAATCCAGCTTCTTTCCCGGATTCCCCGATTTCATACATTTTACAAGTTCGAAAAAGGCCGGGCGGCCATGCCGGTCAATATTACCATCAGTTTGCTCTACTCATGTAATTCCCGTTGCATGACCTGCAACGTATACGAGAAACGCGTCAAAAATTTTAAAGTTGATGAGTACGAGAAAACCTTCGCCACGCTGGGTGAAGCGCCATACTGGTTCACCATGAGCGGCGGCGAACCTTTCCTGCGTAAAGACATTGTCGAAGTGTGCCAGGCTGCATACAAGCACTGCAAGCCCGGCATTATCAATATCCCGACCAACGGCAGTTTGTACAATGTTATCCCCGGCCGGGTCGCGGAAATTATCACGAGCTGTCCGGATACGGATTTGATCATAAATCTTTCTCTGGATGAAATCGGGGAAAAACACGACAAAATCCGCGGCTATCCCGGCAACTGGGAACGGGCAATGAAGACTTACGAAGCGCTCTCGGAATTGCGTAGCTATCCAAATTTTACGTTGGGCATTCATACAGTTATATCGGCCTATAATGTGGAACGTTTTCCGGAAATTTATAAAGAACTGATCAGATTCGAACCGGATTCTTATATCACTGAAATTGCCGAGGAACGGGTCGAACTGGGCACAATGGATTTACCGATCACCCCGGAAACGGAAAAATATTATAACGCCATCGATTTTTTAATGGAAGAGATGAAAAAGGATCGTTTGAAAGGACTGGCCCGCATAGCCCGTTCATTCCGGTTTGAATATTACGATCTGGTCAAAAAATTTCTCGTTAAAAGGGAGCAGATCGTACCCTGCTTCGCCGGCATTGCTTCCTGCCAGATTTCACCGGACGGTGATGTCTGGCCCTGCTGTATCCGTGCCGATTCGATGGGTAATTTACGCGAGCATAATTACGATTTTGAAAAAGTATGGAACAGCGGCGCTGCCAGGAAAATCCGAAAAAGTATCAAAAACAGGGAATGTGCCTGTCCTCTGGCCAACGCCAGCTATACGAACCTGTTGATTAACCCGCGATCACTGACAAAAGTTTCGTCTCGATTGCTGCGCCAGTCATTATAACGGAACAGCCTGTGTTGATTTGCTCAGGTATGAAATCTGATCGGACAGGACTTGTAATATAAAGAAAAATTACTCATATTTATTATTAAGATCGGATAATTGCAGAATTGCCTGAAATGCAACAGACCGTTTTTCGGGAGTATTAATAAACGCAACTATAAACTAAGGAAGGTAGCTTAGTTTTATGGATAAATTGATTTTATATATAATGTTCATTATAGTGCTGGCAGGTAACGGAATGACGCAAAGCCCTTACCGTTCTGCAGGCAATGCCAGTAATGTCTTTTTACGCAGCGGCTTGAGTACGCGGGCTGCAGCGCTTTCCGGAGCATTTACCGCAATATCAAACGACGAGAATGCGCTGTATTTTAATCCTGCCGGGTTGGTTAATGTCAGAATGGGCGCCGTTGCTTTAAACCATGCTGAATGGTTCGAAGATGTTCGAATGGATAATATCCTGTTCGGTTATAATTTTGATCGCCGGTTTGGCGTCGGACTGAGTGTCGCGCATTTATGGATGGAACCGATTCAGGGTAAAGATGATTTTGGGCAGCCAACTGAAAACATCGATGTGTCAAGCTCTGTATTAAACCTTGGTTTCGGCTATAAAGTCCATCCCAGTTTTTATACGGGCGTGTCGATTAAGTATTTCAGGGATGATCTTGGCGATTATGAGGCGGATGGCGTTGCGGTTGATCTCGGCTTTTATATGTATACACTGATCAGGGGATTAACCTTTGGCGCGGTTGTACAAAATATCGGCGGCGGTGTTCAATATGATATCCGTGAAGAAAAAATCCCGCTGAGTTACCGGGCCGGTCTGGCTTATAAACCCTTTGGCGTTCCAATCCACTTTGCCCTCGATGCGGTTAAATCGGTAGACGCGGATTTCCGTTTTATTCTGGGATTAGAATATACTTATGCTGAAATGTTCACTCTGCGCGCCGGCAATCGATTTCAGCCGCAGGAAATGCTGGAACCCTCTTTCGGCGCCGGACTCAAACTGCAGCGGCAATATCTGTTCGATTACACATTTTACCAGCACAGCAACCTCGGTGCCACGCATCGAATTGGTTTTACTTTCCGTTTCAATATTCCCGCGACACGGCTGGTTAAAGAATATGCATCGATCACCAAAACACCGGTGCGTCTTACTCCGCCGCGATATCTGACTTATGAAAGCCAGAATGACAAGATAGCTCTGAAATGGCCCAAAGTATACGGATCCCGATATAATGTGTATGCCCGCACGAACAAAAAAGAATCCTGGAAAAAATTGAATAACACCCCGCTCTACTCCAATCAGCTGAAATTTAATAAACCAAAACATAAGGGTAGTTATTTCATCGTTGTCACCAGCGTCATCGACGGCGAGGAAAGTGATTATTCGAATGAGGTGGAAATAGATGTTCACTAAAATTAATATACATGTTCTGCTAACCTGCTTTTTGCTGTTTACAGTAATCAGGGCGCAGACCAATGAATTTAAACTGGGCTGGGATCCCAACAGCGAAGACGATCTGTACATGTATCGTGTGTTCAGAAGTACCGATCCTGTACCAAATGCGCAATTGGATAGTGTCCGGCATCCGCAGGCCCAATACACGGACGACCAGATTAACAAGGGTGTACTTTATTACTATCGCATTCAGGCCGTTGATTATTCTTTGAACGGCAGTGAATTTTCGGATATTGTCAGCGCGGCCGTGCCCGAAATATCCGGCTTACCGTCAGCTCTGGAACTGCCCGCGGATACGACGGTCGAACTCAACCTCGACGATTATGTTGATGATCCCGATCATCCCGATGATCAATTGTCCTGGACGATCACAGGTCAGAATCTTTTACAGGCCACCGTGATTCAGGCGACCAGAACGGCAGTGATTACGACGCCATTAAGCTGGAGTTCTTCCGAGAATTTGATATTTACGGTAACCGATCCGCAAGATTTTTCGGATCGGGGTACGATAAAAGTTGAAACAAAAGGAGCGCCGGCAGAGTATGCCCCTCAATTCAGCGATATTCCGGATCAGAGTGTTGCCGAAGACGGGTTTAAACAAATAGACCTGCTCGATTATGTGACCGACAATGACTCGTCCCCGGAAGATTTAAGCTTTCAGGTATCGGCGGTTAATAATATCAGTTTGACTCTGGACGGTTCTGTCCTCAGCATTAAGCCGGAAAAGGACTGGTTTGGCAGCCGCAATACCAATGTTTATGTAAGTGATGAAACCGGTCAAAAAGATACCACACAACTTACAATAAAAGTGCTGGCAATCAATGACCCTCCCCAAATAAGCGGTTTACCGCAATTAAAATTAGGACAGGATTCAACGGTTGTGCTGAATCTGAATAACTACGTTATGGATGTGGACGATGCGAAAAGCGATCTGCTGTGGCAGTTCAGCAATTATACACAGTTAAGTCTGTCTTACGACGCCAATGCACAAACGCTGCAAATCAGCGCCCCCCCGGCGTGGGTGGGATTCGAATACATCAGAACCGTGGTGAGCGACGATTCGGGGGCCAGCGCTGTGGATACGATGGTTGTTCAGGTAACCGATATATCCCTCCCGCCGCAAATCAGCGGCTTGCCGGACGTTACGTTTAACGAGGACGAATCGGCGCAGTTGAATTTGAATAACTATGTTAATGATCCCGACGATCCGCCCTCAAATTTGTACTGGCGGGCCAGGGGACACAGTCTGGTGCAGGTGCAGATAAATCATCAGACAAACGTTGCATTTTTTAGCGCGGAAAAAGACTGGTTCGGTGCGGAAGACGTCTGGTTTATTGTCTCCGATCCGGGTCAGGAAAAAGATAGTACCGAGATAAAAATTACCGTAGAGCCCGTCAACGATCCCCCCCGTTTTGCCGCGCTGCCTTCGATCAATCTGTCCGAAACAAAAACCCGAACCATCGATTTGAAAAATTATGTTACCGATGTCGATGACGATCTTAGTGTAATGCAATGGAGCCATGAAGCCCCAAACGATGTTCAGCTCGATATCAGCGCCGAAGGCCTGGCCGCTTTTTCCGTCAGCGAAAGCTGGCAGGGAACCGAAACGGTTGAAATTTATGTTGCCGATGATGAGGACGGACGCGATACAAGCAAGGCGGTGGTTTATAGCCAGAATCCGGCAAAGGCCCCGGCAATCGTCAATATGGACACGATTCATATCAATGAAGACGGACAGCGAATTTTGGATTTGAATAACTTTGTCAGCGATCCCGATCATGCGCCCGCGCAAATCAGTTGGTCCGCTCTGAATAATGTGTATATCTCTACGGTAATCAATAACAGTGTTAAAGAAGTAACGTTTACCCCCGCCGCAGACTGGTATGGCTCGGAAAAAATAACCTTCAGAGCCGAGGATCCCGACGGGTATTTTGACTATGACACGCTTGAAGTATTTGTTGATCCGGTCAATGACCCTCCGGTGATTTCGGCCATTAATCCGATACAGCTTTATGAAAATACGATTTACACGCTTGATCTAAAGCAATTTATCAGTGATGCCGACGGTTTCGATGACATTGAAAATATTTTCCTCACCGGAACCAATAATGATTTCATTGGTCACTATCTTGATGCTCATAGTCTGCAGATAACATTTTATACGCCGGCCGGCTACAGCGGTCAGGCTACTTTTTTACTGCGTATTACCGATTCACAGGGTGCAGAAGCATCCGGAATCTTCATTGTTAAGGTGAGCAAAAAAAGTGTTGCCACGGCCGTGGCCGTTAAATATTTCGGCAGTCAGACGGATATACAGATGAGCTGGGAAACGGCAACCGAAACAAGGGATCATATTGAATACGGCCAGGAACTGCCCTATGACGCACAAACCGAACCGGACGCCGAACTCACTACCAGTCATGAGGTTATTATTTCAGGATTGGAACCGGATCAGACCTATCATTTCCGGATCGTTTCGGAAAACGCAAGCGGTGTTGTTGTTTACTCTCCCGATTCCACATTTACCACCGGAACTGCGGAAAAAGAAGTCAATGTCTTTCCGATCCCATACCGGGCAGCCTCGACCACCGCCGATAATGGTATTATCTTCGCAAATTTGCCGGCCATGAGCACGGTGACGGTATACAACTTATTAGGTGAACCGGTGTTCTCGACCGGCGCTCCCGATCATATTTACAGATGGGATGTCACAAATAATGCCGGCAGTAAAGTAAGCTCGGGAATTTATCTATATTTAGTAAAGGACAGCGATAATAAGAAAGTAAAATCGGGTAAATTAATTATCGTAAGATAAAATTTGCCTGTCATTCGTTGCATTAGTCACAACCCTACGCCTCTTTTGTGATTATAATTTGCTACACTTTAAGACTGTTTGAAATGGGTTTGATAATGTACAATGCAATTGTAATTACGGGCGATGAACAAATTGAGCGAGAATGCCGCTCCATATTATCTCTGATAGATGATATAGATGTTATTTTTTTTGCTTCAGCAAAAGAATTAGAGCAAAACGGATATCACTTTAATTTACTGCTGGTAATCATCACCGAGTTAAATGTAAATGTGCTCCAAAAACTGAATTATTATAAAAAATCAACACCCGATTTATCGATTGTATTATATAATCATTCGCTATCTTTATCCAGTTTTAACGGTATCGGTGATGACACCGATATCAAGCTGATTGTCGGAGAAAACCGCAAAGAAATTCTGGCCGATTTAGTTGAGAGCGTTAAGAAAAACTACTGGCGGATCATTCCCCTCGAACAGTTTGGTATTGAGTATAAAACCCTCTCACCGCGTATTAAAGAAGCCTTACGATTTATTGAGCATGCGGATATCAATGAATGCAATATCGCGGGCATTGCGGCACATTTGAAAATCAGCCCCGGATATTTCAGTCAGGAATTTAAACGCGAAACGGGGCAGTCCTTCAGAAAATTTATGCAAAAAGTCATAAATTATTATGAGGATATCATATTCACCAAAGTTAATATCCCTGCAAAAAATATCTCCCGATTATTAGGCTACAGCGAACTATCCAGTTTTAGCCGATCTTTTAAAAAACGTAAAGGAATTTCACCGGCAAAATATCGCAAAATGATCAACGCCTGAGTGAAAAGTCCTTTTCCTTCAGTTTAATTAAATTAGCGTAATTATTGTGAAAAATATTTTATCCGTTGATGTAGAGGAATGGTTTCATCCCGAAGCCCTGCAGCATCTGTTTCCCTCCGATGGCTGGGACAAACAGGAAGAACGGGTTGAGGGCAATGTGGACATGTTACTGGATCTGTTTGCACGCAAACAGGCCCGGGCAACTTTTTTTATTCTCGGGTGGGTGGCCTCCCGCCATCCGGAAATGGTCAGAAGGATCAGTGACGCCGGACATGAAATTGCCAGCCATGGCAATCGCCATCGCATGTTGACCAGGTTAACGCCCGAGTCATTTAAGTCCGATCTGGCGGAATCAAAGAAAATTCTGCAAGATCTGTCCGGTTCACCGGTAATCGGATTCAGGGCGCCAACCTTTTCTATGGTAAAAGATACCTTTTGGGCCTGGGATATTCTGCTCGAAATGGGATTCCGCTACGACTCATCCGTATATCCGATCTGGCACGACCGTTATGGCGTCCCGGATGCACCGCGCGCAAAATATACCGCGCTGGAAAAGAACGGAAAAAAACTGATCGAATTTTCGATGCCTACCATAAAAATCGCCGGTAAAAATTTCCCCTTTGGCGGGGGAGGGTACTTGCGTATTTTTCCACTGTGGTTCACACGCTATGCAATAAAAAAATTTAACAAAGAAGGATACCCGGCCATCATTTATATGCATCCCTGGGAATTTGACCGCACCCAACCGCGTCTTAAGTTAGGATTCCTGCAGAGCCGGCGACACTATTACAATATCGGTAAAAATTATGACAAGCTGACCAAACTGCTCGATTACGGGGAATGGATTTCCTTTAAAGATTTTCTGGAAGATGAAAAGGCATAGATTGAAATACGATAACTTGTAGTATAACGTCTTCGCGTTTGAATCAAAAATACTGATTTAATGTGCGAAGCGCTATACATTTTTTGTGCGGTTATGAACCGGGATGCGTTAAGTGCACAACTTTTCGAAGTAAATAAATACCGGATTTTTTATCTTTGGGAAATTATATTTAAGCGAGGACAATGCTCAGACAACGGATTGTAATTAATGTGCTTATAAATAGAAATGGCATAAACAGTTAATGAGTATTTTTTAATTTATTATATTAAAAGAATTAAACATTGCCGTTAATTGACCGATTAATGGGAATGAATTTAATATTAAGGAGACTTTATGGATACTACAAGACATATCCTTGTGGTTGATGATGAGGAAGAAGTAAGAGATACCCTGCAGCATGTTTTGAAATCGCTTAATTATATTCCGCACGTTGCCGCCAACGGAAAAGAAGCACTTGATATTTTAAATAAAGAAAAAATTGATGTGGTGCTGTCCGATCTTTATATGCCGGAAATGGATGGCATCGAATTGTTAAAGCGTGTGCGCGCTTCTAAAAACCGTGTCGTTTTCCTTATGATTACCGCCCATCCCACCGTTGAAACGGCTGTGGAAGCCATTAAAAAAGGTGCATACGATTACCTGACCAAACCCTTTCATATCGAAGAGGTGAGACTGAAAATTAACCGGGCACTTGAAAAAAAAGGACTGACAACCTCTCTGAAGACGGCCAATGGTATAATCTGGGCCCTGATCATATCGATACCGATCTGGCTGGTTTTAGGTATTGTACTGGCCTCATTGATACGATAGTCTAAAAAAAACGAAATCAGAACTAATTAAAATTCACCATGAAGGGAGCCTCGCGCTCCCTTTTTTTATGGTCAAAAAATTAAATACAGACGAAATAATTTGGTTTGTTCCGGGATAAATATTTTATAACTTACAATTTTTGTGAGCAGGAATTAATTTGAAAGGTAACTTATGTCAATGAACACAGTTAACGGAAGCGTAAGCATTTCTTCGAAAGGATTCAACGATATAGTAGATATTACCGGTCATGCCCGGGTTTTTGTACGCCGCAATCAATTGATTGAGGGACAGTTACTGACTTTTATTAATGGTTCAACTGCGGGAATCACGACCATTGAATATGAGCCGGGCTTGATTCAAGATCTGCCGGATCTTATGGAAAAGATTGCACCGATGAATAAAACCTATCACCACGATGCCACCTGGCATGATGGCAACGGTTATGCCCATTTACGGTCGGCGTTAATGGGAACTTCATTCACCGCGCCTGTAATTGATGAGCAGCTTGTGCTTGGTACCTGGCAGCAGATTATTCTGGTCGATTTTGATAACCGGCCCCGTAACAGGCAGGTTGTTTTCCAGTTTGTCGGATCAAAAAATCAGTGAAAGCAATGATTAACTAAAGCGGTTTTCCGGGCTGAACATTGCGAAAACCGTGGACATGGCCCGTGAAAACCGGACTCCTTAAATAACTGACCGAAAAAACCAGGTCCGATGAATTGGGCAGTTTGCTGTGCAGATCTCCCGTGGAAGCAACGGCAGCGGTCCCGCCGTGCAATTCGACGGCAGCCAGATCAAAACGACTGCGCGTTGTTGCTATTGCCGTATCCGCAAGAATACTAACCAGCGTCATCTTTATTTCGGAACTGTGACTGCGCAGGCCCTGTTTATCTGCCGTGATCAGACACTGTTCCAGTTCCACTTCGGAGCGTCCCACGTTTATTGCTAAAAATCCCCCGTCAATTTTACTGTTCTTAATGATAACCTTGGATGAAGAAATATCAATCAGGTTCGCCCGAACATTTGTGAGTGAGATATTTTTGCACCCCCGGATATAAATAATATCGTAGTTGCCGCTGATCGTCATATCCCTTTTGCCGGTCAGATGCAGCAGCGGGACCGGTTCTTCTGTTGAGTTGCTGCTTGCCGTTGTATCACTCTTGAATGCTGTATAATTTGAACAGGATAATCCCCGCAACAATGTCATCCTGAATTCATCGGGGTGATCCAGAAAAGGTACATGCTCTGCATTTTCAATGACTTCCAAATGGGCATTCGGTATTTTAGTGACAAGAATTTTACCCGTGCGCAAGGGCGTAATTATATCTTCGGATCCCCAAATGATATAAACCGGGATATCGATATTTTCAAGAATTTCACTGAAGTCGTACTGAACCAGGGCCAGCCCGGCAACGCGTGTCGGATTACCGCGCAAAACCCGTTTGCGCAAACGCGGATCATTTAAAACTTCATCGATGTTATCGCGCAGTCCTATCTTTTCAAAACCGCTTATGGTGGAAGATATAATATCGTTGAGGATTTCCAGCGATTTGGAAATAAATTTCGAATCATTTTCAACGTCGATATGCACCATGTAGCGGGTAAGAACGGACCGATGCAGAACACCGCAGGCATCGATGAGTATCAATTTTTCCATTTGACCGGGATATAGGCCTGCATAGCAGAGGGCCACGCCGCCGCCCAGCGAATGGCCCATTAGCATGTATGGACCGTTCACGTACTGATTGGCCAGCCAGCGAATAAATTTTGAATATTGTTCCGGTGAGTATAAAGCATTTGATTTTGCTGATCTTCCGAAGCCGGGCAGATCAAATGCTAAAATTCTGTAGCGGGAAGATAACATAGGTATCAGTGGGTCCCAAATCCTTGCCCCCTTATCTCCAACGCCGTGCACCAGAATCAGCGTTGTATCATTTTCCGATCCGGCCTCGAAAATATAGACGCTGTCACCAAATATGGGTTCAATGATGAAACGCTCCCTACTATCGGGCGCTGCATCGGTTGCTATCCGGTCTGCTGTGTATAGCCGGTCAATTGAAAGCAGGACCAGCATAATAACTAAACAAATCACTACATGACGCATTGCATGTACCCCAAATACAAACTATTTTGAATAAACGTAATACTAAGGTAATTAATTCATTTTATAAATGATTTTGATCACGAAAGACAATTTTTCCTGCTGGGTGTCAAAACACTGAATTTAAGCCTATTTGAGATATGCTCCGCCGGATTTTTTCAGCAGACGGAATCCGTTCCGCCAGTTGAACCCGTCAGTGAAAATCTTTGCCGGCGTCGGTTTAACAAAGTTTACATTACTAATTCAGTAATTCAACATTATAAACCGGATACTTTTATATTCTTATCCCGGCTACACCCAGCCTCTGAGTTTGCAGGCCTCGGCGACCCGCGCCACGCCAACGACCATGGCCGCCAGCCGGGGGTGCACTTTTTTGTCTTTGATCGCTTCCTGCATGGTGTGAAACGCCTTGGTAATCGTCTGGTCAAGCCGTTGATGAATTACGGCTTCTTCCCAAAAATAACGCTGACTGTCCTGCACCATTTCAAGATAGGAAACGATGACGCCGCCGGCGCTGGCCAGAATGTCGGGGATAACGTGAATATTTTTATTATACAAAACCAAATCGGCATCCGGTGTTGTGGGACCGTTGGCCAGCTCACAAATGATGCGCGCTTTAATTTTATCCGCGTTCTGTGTAGAGATGGCATTTTCCAGTGCCGCCGGATAGAGTATGTCGACATCCAGTTCCAGGACGGAATCTTTGGGAATCGGTTTCGATCCCGGAAAGTTGCGGATGGTGCCTTTCTGCAATTTATACTGTACAAGTTCAAGGGGATTGAGTCCATCTTTGCTATAGATACCGCCGCGTGAGTCGCAAACCGCAACCAGCTTACCGCCGCCCAGCAATTCCTGATGCAGCAGTGCGGCGCGTTGTCCGGCATTGCCGAATCCCTGAATGGCATATTTCCCGGTAGGATCGACGCCGAGCGCCTTGCAGGCTTCGCGCACGGAAATTACGCCGCCGCGGGAAGTGGCGTCGCGCCGTCCCTCGGTACCGCCGATCGGCAGGGGTTTATCGGTGAGTACACCCGGTTGATGGCGTCGGATAATCGTTTCATATTCGTCCATCATCCAGGCCATGGTTTGGGGATTGGTGTAAACATCCGGCGCGGGAATGTCTTTATCGATGCCGATAAAGTCGACCACGGCGCGGATATAGGCGCGGGAAAGATTTTCGAGCTCCCGTTCGGACATTCGCCGCGGATCGCAGACTACGCCGCCCTTGCCGCCACCCAGAGGAATATCGACCACGGCGGTTTTCCAGGTCATCCACGCGGCCAGGGCGCGGATCGTATCGACGGTTTCTTCGGGATGAAAACGAATGCCGCCTTTGGCAGGACCGCGGGCAATATTGTACTGAATGCGGTAGGCGTGGAAAATTTTTATCGTTCCGTTATCCATTTTAACCGGGACCGTGAATTTGTATTCCCGCTGCGGCCAGCGCAGATGATCAATGGTCGCTTCATCGAGATTAAGCAATTTTGCCGCTTCTACCACTTGCTCTTGTGCGACCTGAAATGAATTATAAGATTCCATTAACGCTTTTCCTTCGTTTTATCGTCATTATTTTTGTCCTTACTGAAGGCATCGAGCACGATGCGATACCAGCAGTTTTTACACATCAACATCCGATCAACCGATAAAATCACCTGTTCCCAGGCGCTTAATTTTACACCGCAATGCGGACATTTGGTGGGAATTTTCTCATTCCCGGGTTTTTCAGGCGATCCTGGCGTCTTCTTCAATTTATTTCTCCGGTTTCAGAATGATCCCCTTATTATCGTGACCATTCATTTTTATAATGACAGGCTTTTCCAGTCGTAAATGGCGTGTAAATTTTAGCGACTCATGAGGCTGTTGCCCTTTCAGCCAATCCCAGTCGATAAAGCCCTGTTTTTTATATGCATTAATCGTGAAATAACCAATCATGAACGAGGTCAGATTTTGAAAAAAGTGCGATCCCTGAGAGGGCTGAACCATAAAATCCTTAAAACTGCTTTCAACAATGGCTTTGGCCCCGGATATCTGATCCCAGTTCACCGGAATACCAAGCCAGGGATCGAGCGTGCCCCAGCGTCCCACACCGATAAGTAAATAAGGCCGTCCGGCTTCCGTTAATTTTAAATTGTATGAAGCGACTTCCGAAGCAACTTCATTGCTTTTGGATCGTTCGAACAGGTCGTAATCTACGTAAACAATATCATAAATATCGTTAATAATACCATGACCCAGTACGCCGGGACTTTCACAAAGCAGTTTGCTTTTATCATCAACCTTGATTTTCAGCACTTCGATTTCCCGTTTCAGAACCAGAGGACGCATTTGCAGCAGACCGAATTCACGCGGTTTATCATTGGAAGAAGCTATATTCACGGCGAATTCTATTTCAATGGGCGTCCCCATGCCCCAGCTGCCCATTTCCAGCAATAATTCCAGTATCTGTGGCAGGGGGAAAATCTTATGTTTTAAGACAGGCGCAAAAGTTACCACCCGTGCGCCGGCCCGGGAAATGCCGTCATGGATAGTCTCATTTTCATGGGAATAGGTGGATCCGGCATAGGTTAGGGTGCCGTCCTTTTCTGCCTGATTCAGGGGAAATAATTTGACATGTACGTCATGTGTTTCAAAGTCATCGTTAACGTTGTCGCTGATATCCAGCGCATAGAATTTATTCTGGTTGTTGCGCAGCATTTCCTTAATCGAGGAAAACTGCGGCAGATGATTGGGGTATTTTGGACAGAATCGCACGGTATTGCCGCCATCGACCACCATCTTTCCCAGACCCAGGGCCAGCGATACGATGCCGTCATTTGATTTTTGCGGCGGCACGGGATAGAAGTTGTACGATTTGGCCACGCCGGAAAATGTCGGATAAAACCGGTTGTCCTTTTTGGACCCGACCATTTTATGAATGATGACGGCCATTTTTTCTTCTTCCAGCCGGTAGGACGTAACCTTCATGTATTCTTTGGCGCTTTGATAGAATGTGGAAGCATAGACGCGCTTAATGGCATTCAGTAAATCATTCAGGCGGACCAGGGGATTCTCATGGATATTGGCTAGCATATACGTTTCGTAAACGCCGGCGAAGGGATGGTACTGGGAGTCCTCAAGCAAACTGGACGAGCGCACGGCAAGCGGTTCGCGCATCAGATCGAGAAAGGCAACCAGATCGACCAGAATGTCTTCGGGAAACCTGGTCGCCGATACAAACCGTCTGGTGATTTCCACATCGTCCTCGCAGTTGAGGGCAAAACTGCGCAGGTTGTTTTCTTCCAAAAAGGCATCAAAAACATCTGTCCCAAGAATAATGCCGGGCGGTACGCTGATTAAAATATTTTCGAAGCGATCGGATAATTTGTAGTTATTAATCAGGGTGTTGACAAAACTCAGGCCCCGTGCCTTGCCGCCCAGCGAACCGCCTCCGATCCGGGCAAAACCGCTTTGCGGATCGAACGATTCCTTTTTGAAATCGGTAATGATACCCTTTTGGCGTATTTTTCTGTATTCTCTGAGCGAAGAGACCAGGTCTTCCCGCAATTCCTGAATTGTATCGTAGTCCGATACTTTCCTGGGGCGTAGTTTATGGGCCAGCCAGAATTCGGTGCGCGCTTTAAGCCAGTTGGAAAAATGATTGTGTTCGGCGTGGTATTTTATGCTTTCTTCCGGAACAACCTGAAGTTGTTTCTCCAATGAAATCAGATTGTGCGCCCGACCGACTTCATTGCCGTTACTCATCCGGAAAGAAAAATCGCCAAAGCCAAATTGCGATCTGGTAAACTGACGCAGATCGTCAAGCAGCGTTGGTGAATCTTTAAGGACGAACGCGGCATCGATTTCCCGGGCCAGATTTTCATTATCGGCATGGTTCGACTGCAACAGGATCGGGATATCGGAATGACGCTTTTTTACATTCTTGGCAAAAGCGATCCCGGCCTCCGGATCCTGTTTGCCGTTGCGCTGGAAGTCGACATCGGAAATTACGCCTAAGATATATTCTTCGTATTTAGTGTAGTAATGCCAGGCCTCTTCGTATGTCGTGCATAAAATAATTTTGGGCCGGGCGCGCATGCGCAGGTATTTGTGGCTTAGATTGATCCCCTCGGAAATCAGTCGCTGTGATTGTTTCAGAATTTCCGTATAAAGGAGCGGCAGGAATGATGAATAAAAACGTACATTATCTTCGATAAGAATGATCGATTGTACCCCCACCAGGCGCGTATCGTGATCGACATTCATGATATCTTCAAGATGCTTGATGATGGCAATGACAATCCGAAAATTACCGGTCCAGATAAAAATGCGGTGAAAAACCGAAATATCGGAATGGGCGACCAGTTCCAGCAGTTCGCGGTTATCGTAGGCCAAAAGGACAATAGGTATTTCCAGATCGGATTCACGGACCATTTGTGCTAACCGGGTGGCGGTCATATCCTCGATATGCTGAGTCGTGATAATCAGATCGAAGCGTTTTTCTTCTTTTGCCAGGGCCAGCGCCTCTTTGCCGCCTGAAACGCGGGTGATCTCCGGGGAGTGACTGAGATTCAATCCCTGATACTCATTTCGGATCAGCTCATAAAGCCGCCCGTCTTCTTCAAATACATATAAATCATACAGACTGGAGACCAGCAAAATATCGCGGACGCGGAAACGCATCAGATTTTGAAATCCCTGGAACCGTGTTCCGTAGCCATGTTCGACGAGTAAAGGTTCGGTGTGCTTGTCTTTTACTTTGGGAGGTGCTACCATAGGTTTTCCGCTTATTTAGGTTGTTGGATTTATACCGCTGATATACTTGTGTTTTCAAAGTTTATGACATCAAATTTACATTTGACCGTAAATTTACTAAAAATTTTTGAAATAATAAAAGTTAAAAGTCCGGAAAATGCTTAAACGAAAAGGAAGCGTAATATATTCGTGCTATTATTGCTGGTGTAGTCTGTTTAAATCGGTTTAAGACACGTTATGAATCCCTAAATATCTTTTAAAAGAATTTACAATATCCTGAAATCTCATTTGACAATATATACCACAAAGTGATATATTTAGTTGTGCTAAAATTGAAAACAAAATGGTTTCATAAATGGGCGATAAGAAACAGGGTTGAAGATCATATACTTTTAAAAACAATTGAACATGTTTCCAATAATATTGGAACTAATACTTTAGGAAAATGTCTTTATAAAGTAAGATTATCGAGAACCGGACAGGGAAAGCGAGGCGGATTCAGGACAATACTGATATTTCAAGCAGATACTCGTGCAATATTTGTGTATGGATTTGCAAAAAATGAAAGAGATAATCTGGGTGGGGAAGAGTTAAAATATTTTAAAAAATTAACGAAAGATCTTCTGGAAATTGATATTAAAGAAATTATTAAATTGGAAGAATCAGGTGTTTTTATTAGCCTTAAGGAATAGATATGCGAACTAATGTAAAAAATGCCGTTGGGCATACGGTACAGGATTTAATTAAAAACGGGATAATAGTTTCCTTTACGGATAAGGATCTGAGAAGACTTGGAATAATAATTCCGGAAGTTGAATTAAGTGCAAAGGAAATCAAAGAGATTAGAGAAAAAACCAGGATGAGCCAGAGTGTTTTTGCAAAGATATTAAATGTGAATGCCTCATCGGTTAAGCAATGGGAACAGGGAAAACGAAATCCTACCGGCCCTACGAGGGTTTTGTTAGAGCTTCTTAATAAAGATCCGAATATTCTCAATTATCGGATTGATTTATCTATGCATTCAATACAAGAATAAAAATGATATTTACTTAAACAATTAATTTGGTTTCTTTAGGAATCCAAACAATGAATTAAATTTTCAACTGCATTTATAAAAAGAATGGAAAAATTTTTGACATAATTTTTTTACTTCATCTTGATAATTCAAATTCTACATTAAATAAAAACAAACCAAAAGTCCCGTAGCATTTTGACAATTTTTTTGAAGGGGCACCTAAAATTGTTGTTTATAAGTATTTTTTGTGATGTAATGCAAAAAAAAGAATAAATATTTGTAGGTCACTTGATATCGTTATATATCTTATTATATTGTAGTGATCTATATTATTTGCATTTTGGAGGAGAGATGAAACAATTGTTTTTCGAAACTATTATTGTGATTTTTTTCTTTATTTTTTCTTTGCATTTGAAATCAGGTTTGCTTTTTGCACAATCTAATAATAGTGAAAACTATTCTTTGAGTTTTAACGGAATTGACGATTATGTTGAAATAAGTAATGAGCAGAATTTTGATTTTGGTGGAGCGAGTTTTACTTTGTCTGCTTGGTTCAAAACCTCTGAAATTGCCAGTGGTGTACTAGATATTATTAGAAAATCCGATTATCCCATACAACCATATCAAAACTATTATTATGAGCTTTATGCTCTACCAGCTGAGACAAAATTTGCCTCAAACGCCGATCCTCATCCCGGAGAGTATAGTGCTTCTTCTTCAATTCAAATAGATGATGGAATTTGGCATCATGTGGTTGCTATAAGAAATGGGTCTGAGCTAATTATTTATATCGATGGGATAACTAATTCTACATATAGACCGTGGGACATTTCAAGAAGCACAGATAATTCAGGGAATCTCAGAATAGGATCAGGATCGTATTACGAATTTAATTCTATGGAATATCCAGAACATAAAATTGATGAAGTTGCTGTCTGGAATGTTGCTCTCACAAGCAGTGAGGTAGTAGCACTTTATGAAAATCCAGAATTAGGATACAATTCTAATTTTGGTGATTATAATTCTGCTGAATCACTGGTTGGTTATTGGAGATTCAATGAAGGTAATGGCTCTACTATAACGGATATAAGTGGTAATGGTAATCATGGAACTATTTATGGTGCATTTTGGAATACAGATGTTCCAAATCAGGATGATAACGGACAGCTAATCTTAGTACCTGATGATTATGATACAATACAAGATGCAATTGATGCAGCGACTTCAGGAGATACCATATTAGTATCAGATGGTACTTATGAAGTTAATAACCTAAGTATTGCAAATAAATCTTTAGTGATCCAATCTGTTAATGGTAATTCTGTTACGATTATTGACGGACTGACGATAAACAAAATTATGACCATAACAAATTCACCAGATCAAATCTTTGAATTAAATGGATTTACGGTTCGAAACGGTGATGCTCTTTATAATACAGGTCATGTTATTGAGGTCAATCATGGTTCTCATTATTTTCGAAATCTAATTTTGGAGAATAATGGCCAGAACACAGGTAACCAACTTTTTAAAGGGAACCATGTAGATTCAACCTTTTTTGAATACTGCATCATCAGAAATAATCAAGCTGAAAACTATGCTGGAATCAGTAACTCTACCGTAAAAAAGTGTATTGTATATGGGAATTCAGGGTGGAATAATACTGCACCTTTATATCTGTGCAAGGTTATCAATTGTACCGTTGTTAACAACAGTGGCGGCGCTAGCAATCCGTGGACCACGGGTGGGCTGCACAATCCCGTAATCGCGATTAATACAATTGTTCGTAACAATGGCGGTACTTCTCAAATCTATAATCCCCAGGGAGATGTTACCTATTGTAATGTTTCAGGAGGATATACTGGGGTAGGTAATTTTGATAGCGATCCTTTATTTGTTGATGAGGCAAATGAAAATTTTAACCTTCAGGAAAATTCACCATGTATCGATTCGGGTGATCCCGATCCAGTATATAATGACCCTGACGGTACCCGAAATGATGTTGGCGCTTGCTATTACGATCAGACAATGTATGAAGCAAACTATTCCTTGCACTTCGATGGAATCGATGATTATGTATCCGCTCCCTTTAGTGAATCACTGACAAGCTTAACTAATTTATCCCTTGAAGTATGGGTAAAATTAAATTCATTGAAAGATCGACAACACATTCTGCATCAGTGGGGATGGAGAGGAATTTATACATTGAGAACAGATAAGAATGGCTCAGTCATGGCAATTAACATAGATGGTGTAACAGGTGAAACTGACGGATATTTGGATTATCCAATCTCAAGTGAAGACATTGGGGAGTGGCAACATGTTGCTGTAACCTACGATGGAAGTAAATTAAAACTATTTAAAAATGGTAATGTAATGAATTCTGCCAATACAACAGGTAATCCCAGTGAGGAAGTAAGTGAAAATTCTTTATATATGGGGAATAATTATAGTAATGAAAGTTTAGAAGGGAACCTTGATGAAGTTAGGATTTGGAATAGAGCTTTAACTGAAAGTGAAATTCAAGAACATCTTTATAATTCTATTAATCCAGCAATTCAGACTGGATTAGTAGGATATTGGTTATTCAATGAAGGGGATGGTATAACAGCATTTGATAGTAGTGGTTATAATAATGATGCAACATTAAATGGCGCAGATTGGAGTACAGATACACCAAAGCAAGAAGCTCCCTCAAATAAATACTCTTTAGTATTTGATGGTTATGATGATTATGTGGATTTTGGAGGCAATGCCCATTTTAACTTTGGAAATGGTAACTTTTCCTATGCCCATTGGTTTAAGACGGCTCCCTTTTCAGGAAGCACTTCTGGCTCAAATGCTGGTTCTACATTGGGAAAATTTAATAGTTGGCCTATTTCAAACAATTATTACACAGATATACAACCATTAAGAAATGACCAGGGTGCAAATTTCCATTTTAATACTGAGCCACATCCGGGTTCATATAATGCTCAATCAAATGTCAGAGTAGATGATAATTTATGGCATCATCTCGTTGGTATTAGGGAAGGCAATGCACTTAAGCTCTATGTAGATGGAGATTTTGTTTCAACACAAGATAGACTTTTGCCCGAGAATGCTTCTGCCGACAATGATGGTCCCTTAGTGGCGGGTGAAAGAAACTCAAACACAGGTACACTTGAAATTCATTATATTGATGAAGTGGCTGTCTGGGATAGAGCAATTACGCAAGAAGAAATTCAAATTATTATGGAAGGAAACCCTTTAGATGCTAGTGATGGATTAAAAGG
>CAYXRA010000042.1:0-31335 GCA_964467525.1 uncultured Calditrichaceae bacterium | reverse complement strand
ATTTAAATGATTATCCTGCGGTGCTTTGTCAAATTGGGAAAGCAGGTTCTTTGCCCGTTCATCATCGGTATTGATTTCCAGAATTTTCTTCAAATTCAGGATCGCTTCATGCTGCCAGCCCAGATTCTTACAAGCCCGTGCCAGATGATAGTAAGCTGCGGTGTGTTGGGGATAGTGCTCAAGTATCTGCTCCAGCAGTGTAACCGCTTCTTCATTACGGTCGCTTTTGAGATAGATCAGCGCCAGTTCAAAGGTGGCGATCAGCGACTGCGGATCCTTTTCAACGCATTTTTTAAAGGTTGATATTGCTTGTTCAACATTACCTAATTGATAGTTAATGACGCCAATCCAGTAGAGCGCCAGGCAAAATTCTTTTTCAATACCCACGGCAAGATGCAGGAATTCCAGCGCCTTCTCCAAATCCGCAGTCCGGTAATACGATAATCCCAGATGATAGTGGGCCAGAGCGAAATCGGGTTTTAAATCGATCACTTTTTCAAGGGTATCAATGGATTCCCTGAAACGACCCTGCAGATGATAATAATAGCCCAGTAATTGCAAATTACCGATATCGTCGGGATGTTTTTCAAGAAGATTTTCCAGTTCGGAAACCATTTCCGCAATTTTCGTGATTTTTGAGATATTCATTAATTCCTCTTCGAGATCGCATTTCAATGCACTGCTGCCGGAGAGTAGTGCAAATGAAAATTAAAAATTTGTCTCCGGTTTACGTGCTCATAACGGCACGCATTTATAACCATAATTAATTATGCCCGCTTCACCCTCTTCCGAGATGCGCCTGAATTCAATTTTAAGAGCCATATCTTTTTTCAATTGATCCGGGGGGCAGTCGGCAATCTGAGCCAGAATCCGGACACCTTCGTTTAATTCGATAATGCCGACGGCGTAAGGCACCTGATCGGTAAACTGGCTCGGCCCCACATGAATTACCGTATGGGTGATCAGTTTACCTTCACGCGAAAGCGTGATTTTTTCAAAGTCGCGTTTACCGCATGAAGCGCAGATCAGTCTTTTGGGAAAATAAACGGCGCCGCAGCCCGTGCATTTTCCGGCCTCCAGGCGGTATCTGTGGGGCATCTCTCTCCAACTTTTTGCAACAGACATCAGACTACCTCCAATATATGAACCAAAGTACTTCCGCCGCTGCCGCCCATATTTTGGGTTAAACCGGTTTTGGCATTTTCAACCTGCCGTTCACCTGCATTTCCGCGTAATTGAGTAACAATTTCAACCATTTGGGCGACGCCGGTTGCTCCGACGGGATGGCCTTTCGATTTTAAACCGCCGCTGGTATTCACAGGAATTTTTCCGCCAAGTTTTGTTAATCCAGATTCCGCAGCCAATCCGCCCTGTCCCTCTTCCATAATGCCCAGTGCTTCAAGAATACAGATTTCTGCAATCGTAAAACAGTCGTGCACTTCGGCAACGTCAATCCGATCAATGTTTTTACCGGCCATTTTGAGAGCTGCTTTTGCAGCGATTGTCGTTGCCGGCAGCTCAGTGATTACTTTGCGGTTGTTCAGGGCAATCGGCGCTGTGGCATGTCCCAGTCCGCTGATTTTTACCGCGGCATTTTTAGTAAAATTTTTTGCCATTTCCAGCGGGCACAGAATAAGAGCGGCCGCGCCGTCGGTAATCGGAGAACAATCAAGGATATGCAATGGCTCGGCAATCATTACCGAGTTGAGCACCTTTTCGACACTGATTTTCTGCGGGTACTGCGCGGCCGGATTCATAGATCCGTGAAAATGATTTTTCACGGCCACCGCGGCAAGCTGTTCGGCGGTCGTTCCGAAATTTTCCATGTGCTCGCGGGCCATCATTGCATAAAGACCCGGAAAAGTAATACCCTGGTAAACTTCATAATCCTGATCAGCGGCGCTGGCCAGGGCGAAGGTTGCTTCATCGGTGTCGACGTCCGTCATTTTTTCAACGCCGCCAACCAAAACGACGTCGCTTAAACCGAGCGCCACATCCATATAGGCAGATTTAACCGCGAGACTGCCCGAGGCGCAGGCCGATTCCACGCGCGTTGCCGGTATGCCTGATACACCAAGATAATCGGATAATAATGCGGATAAATGCTCCTGACCGTTGAAAAGTCCGCCGGTCATATTGCCAATATAGAGGGCATCGAGCTTATCAACGCCGGCATCATCGATGGCAGCCAGCGCTGCTTCAACGAAAATATCGCGCAACGATTTTTCCCAAAGCTCGCCCCAGGCGCTCAGTCCTACACCTATTATTGCCACATCTCGACTCAAACTGTTCTCCTTTATGTATTTTTCCTGATTTTTCTTCTGTGTTTTGAATAGAGGCCGTAATCCAGATAAATTTTTTCGCTGTTGATTAAATCCCAGGTTTTCGGCGCCTTATCCCGAACTTCATCAATCCTCTCCGTAACTCTCCAGATAAAGCCGTCGCTGCCTGCCCCCGAGCCGTAAGATACCATCAGGATAAGATCGTTCGGTTTGGCTGCATCAAGGGCCGCCGTCATTCCCAGTGGCGATGAACCGGAATAGGTATTGCCGATCTTCGGACAAAGCAATCCCTGTTGAATTTGCTCTTTAGAGAATCCTAAAATTTTCCCGGCCCGCGAAGGGAATTTCCCGTTCGGCTGATGAAAAATTGCAAACGCGAAATCTTCCGGTTTATAGCCGCTTTTATCAAGTAAGTTTTTCGCGCAATTGAGCACATGCTTAAAATAGGCCGGCTCTCCGGTAAATCGGCCGCCGTGCTGCGGGTAGAATTGCAGCTCACGCCTCCAGAAGTCGGGCGTGTCTGTCATATAAGCATAGGTGTGTTCACAAACGGCGACCAGGTTTTCTTTGCCCATTATAAATGCTGCTGCTCCGGCTGAGGCGGTATATTCGAGCGCATCACCCGGCGCACCCTGTGATGTATCGGCGCCGACGGCAAGGGCATAGTCCATATCTCCGGAAGCGACCAGGCGGGTGGTGACGTACATGGCTTCCGATCCGGCCTTGCAGGCGAACTCATAGTCGGCGCAGTGAATATCCGGTACCGCGCCAATGGCTTCGGCCAGTGTTGTTCCCGTTGGCTTCACCGCATAGGGGTGCGATTCCGAACCCACATAAACGGCATTAATTTTTTTCGGATCGATTTGCGCTCTCAGTAAAGCATGGCGCGTTGCTTCAACCGACATGGTAATCGTATCCTGATCCGGCGCTGGCACGGATTTTTCGTCGACCATGAGACCTTTTCGAAAACTATCCGCATCGGCGCCCCACTGCGCTGCGATGGATTCAACCTTGATCCGGTATTTCGGTATGTAAGAACCATATCCTACGATGCCTACATTCATAATGACTCCTGTCCTTTATTTCGAAGCAGCGAAGAGCAGGATTGTTTGCTCTTCTGAATTTTTTCATATTTCACGATTCCAAATGACTGAATTACTGAATCAATGAAATATTGAATCTCTCTAATGATAAATCGCATAATTTTTTATTGTCTTTCATGCAAACAAAATTAATGTAAACTTTCTGCGACCAGCTCGGTTATATCCTTAATTTTAAGATTCATTTCCTGATCCAGTTTTTTATCCTGTAACGTACACGTGAAGTGAATCTGGCATTTTGCGCAGGCCGTGATCATCGTTTCGGCATTGGATGCATGCGCTTCCCGCAGTCTATGTGTCTGAATCTGCTTGGAAACCTGTGAACAATTTGCCCACCCGGTTACGCCGCAACATATCGAACGGTGATGGTGATGAGCCATTTCTTTGAAATCAATGCCTTCCATATGGGCAAATACGGTGCGCGGCGCTTCATAAATATCCAGGTGACGTCCCAGCCGGCAGGGATCCTGAAAAGTAATTTTACCAGCATCCGTTTTTAGTTTGATTTTCTTTTCTTCGAGTTTATCAGCGATAAATTCACTGATATGGGTTATCTCATAGTCCTGTTTACCGAAGAATTTGGGATAATCTATTTTAAGCGTCCGGTAACACTCGGGGCAGGAAGTGATAATTTTCTTTGCGCCGGACTTCTTAATCATCTCGACGTTAGTTTCAGCCAATTTCTTAAAATTTTTGAAATCGCCATTCCAGTAGAAGTCATGCCCGCAGCAGCGCTCGTCGGCCAGCACCTGAGGTTTTATATTAAAGTGATTCAGAATTTTGAGCGTGCTTTTGGCGATATTATTTAAGTTGGCATTCAAATCGCCGAACAGCACATCAAAGTAGGGCAGACACCCCGTAAAATAAAGATACTCACCGGATTTTGAAGTTTGCAGTTCTTTATCGATCCAGTCCAGACGGTCCTGTTTGAGTTGCGGTGCGGTCATTATTCTGGAAATAGATTGCAGAATGCCGCCATGTGAACAGGTGCCTTCGAAGTTTTCGGCGCCCACTTCACCGCGCAACAGATAGATGAGTTCGGAATACTTGATATCCGAAGGGCATATCTCATCACAAAACTGGCAGGTGAGGCAGGACCAGAGATCGGCCGATTTTAATGCATCGGGATGGGAGTTGCGCAATGACCGGATGAGCAAAACACGCGGTGAAAAGGTGCTCGAATAGCGGGCAACCGGACAGGTTCCCGTACATTTGCCGCATTCCAGGCAGCTAAAGGCATTGGTTTCCCGAATCTTTTTAATATCAATTTGCATTGTATTTCTCTCTGTTGATGTAAATTGATTTAAACTAATTTCATTTTTTTTCAAACACGTTCTTTCAAATTCTTAAAACCGGCTCAGGCAACCTGAGTCGGCTCCTGAACCGCTTTATCGAGCTGATCCATAGCTCCGGGCGAAGACCGGGTAAAAATCGTATTGGGACCGACTGCCTGCACCTGTTCCACCATCTCATTCACAACGCGGGCAAATTTGGGAAACTCCGCGGCTGAGATGAATTCCTGACGGATACGCTCCTTTTCCAGACCGAGCATGTGAACGATTTTTTCTATTTTTTTATATTGCTCTGCGGCATTTTTCGCACCGAAACTGTAATGGCAATCCTCAAAGTGACAACCGGAAACCAATACGCCGTCGGCGCCCATCTCAAATGACTTCAGGATCCAGCCCGGATTGACACGGCCCATGCACATCGTCCTGATAATTTTGACATTAGGCGGATACTGCATTCGGTTTATTCCGGCGGCATCGGCAGCCGGATAACTGCACCAGTTACAGGCGAATACTACAATGCGCGGTTCGAAATTTTTCTTTTTTGTCATGCCTGGCGTTCCTTACGTTATCTCTATCCGTGTATCAAAAAAATCATCTAAATCTTTTCAATTTTAATTCTTTATTTAAATCTGCCCACTCCCGTATATTTGATAAACGGTGTTTTTCAATTAAATCATTAAACCGATTGTTTTTGCGGATTCTGTCCCTCTAACAGAAAAGCCTCCAGCATCGATTCAATCTGTTTATCACGAAAATGATGAATATCTATGGCTCCCGTCGGGCAGAATGTCGCACAGGTACCGCAGCCTTTGCACAGGGCTTCATTCACGCGTGCCACGTGCATGCCGTTTTCTTCGACCAGCGATATGGCGCCGTATTCGCAAACATCGACACAGGTACCACAGGCCCGGCACAATCCTTCGCAGATATTGGAAATGATCGGTTCCATCCAGATGGTCGATCGCGCCAGCAGTGCGTCCACCTTGGCGGCCACGGCATTGGCCTGGGCGATTGAATCGGCTATATCTTTGGGTCCCTGGTTGCAGCCGGCGATAAAAACGCCCTGAATATTGGTTTCGACCGGTCCGAACTTGGGATGCTTTTCAAGGAAAAAGCCGTCCATACCCTGCGGAATTTTAAGCAGATGCTGCACCTGTTCGATGGAAGGACTGTTGGGATTCATGCCAACAGAGAGCACCAGCAGATCAACCGGAATTTCGATTTCCGTTTTCAGCGTCGGATCGTTGAAGCTTACGGCATTCAGTTCTTTGTTTCCGGTCAGTTTCGGGAGCTGGTCTGGCGTAAAGCGGACAAAGGTAACCCCGGCCTCGCGCGCCTGCCGGTACATGGTTTCGGCCTCGTGGTGATAAACACGAATATCCCGGTTAAAAATGGTAACCTGAACGCCCTTTTTGCGCAGCGCGATTGATTGTTTTATCGCCGCCTGACAGCAGTAGCGGGAACATTCCGGCAGTCCTTCCGGTCCGCGCGAACCGACGCACTGGATATAGGCAACGCTTTTCACGGGTTTCTTGTTAAATTTAACTTCATCCTTCGCAGCCAGCAGTTCTTCCATTTCTATATTGGTAATCACATTGGGATATTTACGATAACCGAACTCGTCGGCAACCGGCTGATAAGGTTGAAATCCGGTGGCCAGTACAATTGAGCCGACTTTCAGCGGCGGCGGGACTTCCTTACCGGTGAGTGAACGCAGTGTGACTTCAAAATTACCCACATATCCGCTCACCGTGGAAACAACCATTGATTTATAAATTTTAATCAGATCCGGATCAATGTCCTTTAATTTTTCCTTAATCAGTTCCGGCCCGGACATGCCGCTGGGATAGAGCGTGCTCAGCTTATTCAGCCAGCCGCCAAGCTCTTCATTCTGTTCCACCAGATATACTTTATATTTTCGCCTGGCCAGTTGCAATGCGGTTTCGATACCGGCGATTCCGCCGCCGATGACCAGAATATCATGACCGATTTCCATTTCACTGGGCTCCAGCGGCTCCAGCTCCCGGACTTTGGCTACACCCATCCGGATCAGGTCCTTGGCTTTTTCAACCGCCGCTTCGGGCCGGTCGTGATGCACCCAGGAACACTGATCGCGGATATTGACCATTTCGAACAGATAGGGATTGAGTCCGGTTTTGTGCAGTGTTTCACGGAAAATCGGTTCGTGCGTGCGCGGCGTGCAGGCTGAGATTACCACGCGATTCAGTTTGTTTTCAATGATTTTATCCTGAATGTAGCGCTGCGTGCTCTCGGCACAGGCAAAGAGTAGATTTTCCGAATAGACTACATCCTTCAGCGTCCCGGAATACTGTTTCAGTTTTTCGACATCGATGACGCCGGCAATATTTGAACCGCAATGGCAGACAAAAACCCCGACGCGGGGCGGTCCGCTGTAATCGTATTCGGGAAATTCCTCTTTGACTTCTTCCAATTTATATGGTGTAAGATATTGGGCGGCTCTGATGGCCGCGCCGGAAGCTTCGGCGATGGAATCGGTAATATCTTTCGGACCGGTAGTACAGCCGGCCAGGTAAATACCTTCGCGGGTGGAAGTAATCGGATCGCCGCAGCTATCCTTTGGATTGAAAAAACCGCGCAGGTCGGTTTCGATGTTTAAAACCCCGGCAAGATTATGAACGCCTGCGGCAGGGACGAGCGCTTCGGACAAGATGGCCATATCCGTGGCAATGTGCTCGGTTTTACCGCTCAAAACATCCTCGACCAGCAGGATGAGGCCTTTGGTTTTCGGATCTTCTTCAATGCGCGACGGTTTGCCTTTTACAAAATTTATTTTATTGATTGATCTGGCCCTCTGGTAGAATTGTTCGAATCCCTTGCCGAAAGCGCGCACATCGATGTAAAAAATATCGATGACTGTTTCGGGATACATTTCATGGATGAGCAGTGCGCTCTTTATCGCATTCATACAGCAAATACGGCTGCAGTAGGGGATATCCCGGTGAATGCAGCGCGAACCGACACACTGAACGAAAGAAACGCGCTCCGGTGGTTTTTGATCGGTGAAACGGACCAGCCTGCCCATGGATGGACCGCTGGAACTCAATAACCGTTCCAGTTCGATGCTGTTGACTACATTCTCAAAACGCGTATATCCGTACTCGCTGGCTTCGCGGGGATCGTAGTAATCGATACCGGTGGTAACAATAATTGCCCCGGCATCAAATTCGATGACCTCGTCGCGCATGTCGAAATCAATGCAGTTTTTCTGGCAGACTTCCACGCATTTGCCGCAGGCAATCGGGTTTGTACCGAGGCAGTCTTCGTCATTGCGGATATAAGCGGCGGGCACGGCCTGAGCAAAGGGTGAATAAATGGCGTGGCGTGAACCGAGTCCTTCATCGAACTCATTGGGCACGATTACCGGGCAGATATTGGCACAGTCCCCGCAGGCCGTACATTCGCTTTCATTTATGTAACGTGTTTTTTTGAGGACTTTAACATGGAAGTCGCCGGGATTTCCGTTAACTTCCGTTACTTCGGCATTGGTGATTAATGTGATATTTCGATGTCGACCGACATCCATCATCTTAGGACCAAGAATTCATATGGCGCAATCCATGCTGGGAAAAGTTTTATCCAGCTTGGCCATTGTACCGCCGATGCTGGGTTTCTTTTCCACCAGGTATACCTGAAATTGGGCCTCGGCTAAATCAAGGGCTGCCTGAATGCCGGCAATACCGCTGCCGATAATCAGGGCACCTTTTTGGGGATATTTAGTAGTGGACATAGGTTAATCACCCTTTTTAAAATTTGTATCGATCAGAAACAAGGCTTTATTACCCGGCGCCTTTTGCCTGTCCGGGATATTGTCCGTTAAGTTCGGTTTTGAGGAAATGTTGGAGTGAGCGGTATATGTTTTATCGAAAAAAACAGCAAACAGATTGTCCGAAAACGATCCGGCGTATTGGTCCGAATCCGGTTTTTCTCTTTCGAACGAATCTATACTGATAGCGAAATTTGGAAATTTATGAAGCACATTTTTCCTAAAATGATCCGGATGCATCCGGTTCCCCCGTTTCGATCGATAAATTTTCAAAATATTTAATTATTTCTTTTTAAGGCTTTTTCCGTATTCAAATCCTTTTTCAAAAGCTAAAAGATTAATTTCTTCGGTGCCCGGCGGTACGGAACTTTCCACGGCTTTTTTAGCCGCTTCGTATGAAACGATATCTGTTATCGCCGCAAAGAAACCAACCACGATAATATTCATCACAATTTTTCTGCCCATATCCTCGGCCAGTTTTGTTGCCGGAACGCCGAACGTAGATACACCATTGCTGCTTTTACCCGGATTAACAAGATCCTTTTCATAAAGCAGGATGCCTTTTTTCGGCAGTTCTTTACCAAATGTCTCATACGCGTCACGCGATAAGATAACGGAAAGATTCGGTTGTGTCAGATAGGGATAAAGGATCGGCGACTCCGAGATAAGCACCTGGGCCGAGCAGGCGCTGCCGCGTGCTTCCGGACCGAAGCTCTGGATCAATGTGGAGTGTTTATTGTCGAAAATAGCTGCCGCTTTACCAATGATATATCCGGCCAGAATAATGCCCTGACCGCCGAATCCGGCAATTCTGATTTCATTATTTTTCATTGTTGACTCCATAGGGTATAAATTTATCGCCAAATTTTTCCTGCATATATTTATTGTAGCTGGCCAGATAGTCCGGCCGCTCACTGTCAATAAATTTCCCCACTTTGATTTCACTTTGAAACTGGATATCAACATCCCTTACATCCGCGCCATGAGCAACCACCGAGTTGTCGTGATAAAATTTCATCAGGTCGAGCCCGGTGCCGAGTTTGTTTTTGCGGGCGTACAGCGTGGTACAGGGACATATCACCTCTACGAATGAAAAACCCGGTTTTTCCAGGGCTTCTTTAATTGAATTGGTAAGCCTGCGTACGTGAAGCGCCGTCCATCTTGAAACGTAAACAGCGCCGCAGGATGCGGCCAGCAGCGGCAGATTGAACGGTTTTTCGTAGTTGCCGTAAGGCGCGGTTGTTGCCTTTGCCGTCGGCGGTGTCGTCGGCGCCAGTTGTCCGCCGGTCATAGCATAAATAAAATTATTTACACAGATTACGGTGATATCAATATTGCGTCGTGCCGTGTGTATGAAATGATTTCCGCCAATAGCCGTCAAATCGCCGTCGCCGCTTAAAACAACCACATGCAATTTTGGATTACCAAGTTTGAGTCCCACAGCGAAGGGGACGGCGCGGCCATGGGTTGTATGAAAGGAATCGAGTTTGATGTAGCCGGCGATGCGGCCGCTGCAGCCGATACCGGAAACCACGGCGATATCATTTCTGTTAATTTGTGTTTTTTTAACCGCCTCGATAAAACAGGTGACTGCCGTGCCGATGCCACAGGTCGGACACCAGATATGCGGTATGCGGTCCATACGCAGCCATGCTTCGAGCGGATGTCTTTCTTCTGCTAGGGCAGGAACAGTTTTTTGAGCAGGTGCTTTTGTTTTATCTTTTTTCTCAATGGTGTCGGTTTTCATTTACTTGCCTCCTTAATGGCCTGATAAATAACCTCCGGATCATGCACGGTACCGCCGCCGTGGGGGACACATATCGTTTTACATTTGCCCCCGGTGCAGCGTTCAACTTCCAGGCTGATTTGACCGTAGTTCATTTCCGGAACGACAAAGGCCTTTATCTTTGAAGCCAGTTTTCTGATTTTTTCTTCAGGGAAGGGCCACACTGTAATCAGTCGAAGCTGCCCGATATTCTTAATACCATTTTCCTGAGCCAGTTCGATACCCCGCAGGGCGACTCTGGAAGTAATACCGTACGAGAGGACAACGATTTCAGCATTATCCAAGTCTTTTTCTTCCAGAATATAAATTTTTTCTGCATTAATTTTGATTTTATCGATCAAACGATGCACACATTTTTCCTGTGTTTTCCAGTTCATCACAGGATAGCCGCGTTCGTCATGCGTAAGACCGGTAATATGGAAATTATAGCCGTCGCCCGCTTTTGCTATATCCGGCACCAAATCTTTACCGTATTCATAAGGCAGGTACGCACCGGGTTTTTTCTTTGTATAGCGACGGGGCGTGAGCTCTATCTTATCCGGTTCGGGGATAACAACTTTTTCTGTCATGTGACCGACACATTCATCCATCATTAAAAAAACCGGTACGCGGTATTGTTCGGATAGATTGAAGCAGGTGATCGTCAGATCGAAACATTCCTGCGGCGAATTCGGGGCCAGGGCAATAATTTCATAATCGCCGTGCGAGCCCCAGCGCGCCTGCATCATATCGGCCTGACCGGGAAGGGTCGGTAATCCGGTTGAGGGACCGCCGCGCTGGACATTTACGACAACGCAGGGTGTTTCCAGCATCACACCCAATCCAATATTTTCCATCATCAGGGAGAAGCCGGGACCGGATGTTACGGTCATTGATTTTTTACCTGACCAGGCGCCGCCGAGTACGGCATTCATTGAAGCAAGTTCATCTTCCATTTGAATAAAGAAGCCTCCGACAAATGGAAAACGCTCTGCGATTCTTTCGGCAACTTCGGTTGAGGGTGTTATCGGATAGCCTGCAAAAAAACGGCAGCCCGCAGCCAAACCGCCCTCCGCACAGGCTTTATCACCATCAAGATAATGTGATCCGGTAAGTACTCCTGAAGGATCAGCTTTCATTTACTTCTTCCTCCTCATCTTTTAATACGCAGAAAATTGCAAATTCAGGACAAAGCATCTCACATAACTGACAGTGCACGCAGGCCGAGCCGTCGGTCAGAACAGGCGGATGATATCCTTTGGCGTTGAATTCATCGGAAAGAACAAGAATGTCCTTGGGACAATACTCAACGCAAAAGGCGCAGCCTTTACAGCGTTCTTTTAAAATATGCACTTCGCCGTGAGGAATTTTAATCCGATCTAAATCTAATGGTGTGCGCCAGTATTTCATGGATTCCCCCGTCTTCTTTTTGAAAATCAAGGATTAATTATTGAAATTTATTAGTTGAATTGATTGTATTACCAATTTTGTTTCCGTTTAATTCTTCAAACGTCAAGCCTGTACAGAAAAGGACAGGTATTATCAACGCTTGATATAATTCACTGGACTTATATTCCGATCCAAAATTTATTATTATTCAAATCGAATCGTTTCTTCAACCTGAATAAGCCGTTTTAAATGACCGTGCACCAATTGGTTGTATTTCAAAATTCCAAAATTTTCAGGAAAACGAGTGTCTGTAAAACAGGAGTGGATTAGTCGGAGACGCAACTGTAATAACCGTACCATTATAAACCTCTGATAAACCAGGGTTTAAATACTGTTCCGATTGCGATCGAGATACTTTATTTAATTTTCTTGTCTCGAATTAGTTACAGTATTCGTTAATTAAAATATAGCATATAGATAAACAATAATCAACATATTGTAAAAAAATTCACACCTAAAATTGGCATAAAAAAAAAGAAAAAATGGATTTATTTTAATTTATTGTTTACACGAAGCCGTTTACACATTATATTAATTTCAATATCCAGAGACTTCACCGAAAACAGTAACTGATTTCAGACGTTTATTCAGGCACTATTTATACGCATCCTCCTGCTGAAGCTCAGACGAATATGAACTGCTGCCTTTTGAAACCGGCTTTGTTTGTAGCATGATTCGTTTTAGCGATTCGATTCTTTTTTAAAATACATTACAGAGATTTATGTCCATTCTGAAAAGGGGTAAGAGCCTGCGAATAAAGCAGGGCTGGCACCTTTGGACAACTGTATTGTATTCAGATCAGGTTGTAAAATGATTTTGAATAGATATCAAAACAATCGTTTGCAAACAAAGGAGGGACTATGGAAAAATACCCAAAAGAAATTAAGCTCAAGAATGGTCAGAAAGCCATGATACGCTTATTTAAGGAAGAGGATATGGACTGGCTGATCAGTTTTTTTCAGGCATTGCCCGAAGAAGACAGACTTTATCTGCGCAGTAACGTCACTAAGAAAGAAAATGTCATTAAGCGCTTTGGTAACTTAAATTACGATTACATGTTTCCCCTGATTGCATATATCGGCGACAAAATGATTGCCCAGGGAAATTTGAGTCGCGCAGACTATGGCTGGACGAAAAATCTCGGCGAAATTCGCATTGTTGTTGCCCGGGAATATCAAAGCATGGGATTATGCACCATTTTAACAAGAGAACTTTTTTTAAAAGCTTTAACAACCGATTTGTACAAGATACAGGCCGATCTGATGGAAAATCAGGTTTCGGCTATTGCCGCGTTTGAGCGTATGGGGTTTAAAAAGGAAGCGGTTTTACGCAAGCATGTAACAGATATAGAGGGTAACCGCCATAACCTGGTCATTATGAGCCTTGATATTCAGGAACTGTGGTATTTGATGGAGGACTTTATTAAAGACCGTTTTTACGTTACCTGATTCAGGTCATTGTCTGGGGTTCTGTCGTTACGACATAGTTTTACTGCTGAATTAAGCGATCTTAATTTGTCAGAAATAAGTAAATGTTAAACTTAACATAAGCGGGATTTATATGTATGATGATATTCGTAAACCAAGACTTTTAAAAGATGTACCGATGCTCTACATCAGAGCGTTACCATCAATTTATTATTTCAGTCGATACAATGCGGGATCATCTGCTGAAGCGGCCGAAGCGGTATATCTTTCAAATCTGGATTATCTGCACCGGGCAGTTTGTCTGGCTGCCGACCGCCTTGCCATAGCGCAGTTAACCGACCTGGCGGCAGAGATCAAAAAGACAAAAGCGGTACCGAATGATAAATTACTCAAACACCACGAAACCATAGCACAGCGGCTCGCAAATCTGGCCACAGAGTATCGTGAGGACTTCCGTAATCATATTTCGAAAGAACGTCCGCTACTGATTGAAGAATATAAAAATATCGTGAAAAGGCTGAGGGTACTCGTCATTACCAGATCCGATGAGATGGAAAGGCTGAAAAAGACCGAGTCTCTGCTAAAGAATTTTTGTTATTACGATGTTCAGACAGCATCGATGCATGATGGTGATTTTGCGAAAAAAATGAATAACAATGATGTCATTTTATTTTTTTCCGTTAGAGATTCACGTATCCATGAAGATGTAAAAGCACTGGAAACATATAAAAAACCCGGACTGGCGCTGGCGCTGGCAGAAAATGGCGGTAAGACGGATAATCAATCCATTCGTCACGGCGCCCAGCTAATGAAAATCGGTTTTCCTGTTTTGTTCAAGGTATTTACGCCGATCCGGCTGTTTACCACGATAGATAAGCTATATATGGCACATTGGTCAGGGTAGCAGACTCTGTGCGTTTTTATCTTTGGGAAGTCATGCTTAGAGTTGAAGGTTAATTAAATTTTAGTGGCAGACATAAGCAAAGATTTCGCAAGGAAAAATTGAATATCCTTTTCCCCGGGATAGGGCAGTATCGAAATCGATACCCACTCGAAATGAAACGGCCATTTTTCCTCTTTTATGAAGAGAGCAGGAGAATGTTCTTTTGATATCGCCATTGCTCCCATTCCGGCTGAGATGAGAAGCGTCTGAATGTGTAATATTTGCATTCGAAACATACGATTTATTCATCGACACAAATTCTTTTTATCACTACTTAAATATTCCGAAATGTTAGCCGAATTAGGATTTATTAGAGATATATAAATTTTCATCTGTGCTGAAAGAATGATTTTTATTTATCATATTGATTGTACGGCGCTTATGGGAAATAATCGGAATCTAACGTTCGTTCAAACCGGCAGCTTATACCGGTAGTGAGGGAAGTCGATGCTAATCGGTACGGCTATGTGCAGAATTGAATTATTAAACAAGGTCTATGGGAATAGGCATGTAGAACGGAATGGTAACATATTATAACAGGATAGAGAATGATAAAGAAAGATGTTCAGGAATTAAATCGCGTAACCATCAGATTATCCGGAGATTCCGGCGATGGTATTCAGCTTACAGGGGACCGGTTCACCGAAAATACAGCTTTGGCCGGGTATGATCTGATCACCCTGCCTGACTATCCGGCGGAAATCAGGGCGCCGGCCGGTACATTATTCGGTGTTTCAGGCTTTCAGATTCAGTTCAGTAAAGAGGCTGTTTTTACGCCCGGTGATCATCCTGATTTACTGGTTGCCTTTAATCCGGCTGCTTTAAAAGTCAATTTGAGCCAGCTTAAGGACAACGGAATTATCATCGCTAATAGCGATGCCTTCGATGAAAAGTCACTGAAACTGGCCGGTTACACCACAAATCCCTTAACAGACGGCAGCCTTGAAGGATATCAGTTATTCAGCCTTCCGATTACGGAATATACGAGGAATGCCCTGGAAGATGTTGAGCTGACCCTGAAAGAAAAAGATCGCTGCAAAAATTTCTTTGCTTTGGGCATTGTTTTCTGGATGTTTGGCCGGTCGCCTGACAATACGCTGGAATGGATCGAGAAAAAATTCAGGCAAAAACCGCCTCTGGCAGAAGCGAACAGCAAAGCATTAAATGCCGGATATGCCTATGCCTTATCCACCGAAATGATCACAACTACGTTTCGGGTAGAGAAAGCAAAGATGAAGCCCGGAAAGTATCGCAAGATTACAGGAAATTCAGCGCTGGCACTGGGTTTTGTGGCCGCCGCCCGGCGCGCCGGTAAAACGCTCTTTTTGGGCAGTTATCCGATCACCCCGGCCAGCGAAATACTTCATGAGCTTGCGAAGTACCGTAATTATAATGTAAAGACATTTCAGGCTGAAGATGAAATTGCCGGCATAGGCTCGGCCCTTGGAGCAGCTTTCGCCGGCGCGGTCGGCATAACGACCACCAGCGGACCCGGGGTTGCCCTGAAATCGGAATTCATGGGGCTGGCGGTAATGACCGAATTGCCGCTTGTTATTATAAATATTCAGCGCGGCGGACCCAGCACCGGTCTGCCCACCAAAACCGAACAATCCGATCTGCTGCAGGCCATATACGGGCGCAACGGGGAAGCACCGATTCCGGTCATTGCCGCAAACAGTCCGGCCGATTGTTTTCGGGCTGCCTTTGAATCAGTGCAGGTGGCCTTCAAATATACCACACCGGTGATTTTATTATCCGACGGATATATCGCCAACGGGGCGGAACCGTGGCTGATTCCGAAGCCCGACGATCTGCCTGAAATTGAAGTCAATTTTGCAAAGGATGCAGAAGCGTACGTGCCCTTCAAACGGGACCCGGAAACGCTGGCAAGATTGATGGCTGTACCCGGAAATGCGGGCTTCGAACATCATCTCGGCGGACTGGAAAAAAATGAAGCGGGTAATGTCAGTTATGATCCGGAAAATCACGATCACATGGTGCGTATCCGCGATAAGAAAATCAGAAATGTGGCGGAATATGTTGAAGAGCCTGAAATCTACGGCAATCCTGATGGCGAGTTGCTCGTAGTGAGCTGGGGAAGTACCTACGGCAGTATTTACAGCGCCATACAGCGTTTGCATGCGGAACAGACGGATGTATCCTGGTACCACCTACGATGGGTGAATCCGCTGCCGAAAAATCTGGGCAAATATATCAGAAATTTCGATAAGATATTAGTCCCTGAGATTAATTTAGGACAGCTTATTAAAATTGTACGCGCCGAGTATCTGATTGATGCCCGTGGTTTTAATCTGGTCAGAGGATTACCTCTGACCGCCAATGCGATTTATGAGAAAATTAAATCTGAACTTCGGAGATCATTATGAGTGATATAAATGTCAAAACAGAACTGACCAGGGCTGATTTCACATCAGATCAGGAACCGCGCTGGTGTGCGGGGTGCGGCGACTATTCGATTTTAGCGCAGATGAAAAAGATTTTGCCGGAGCTGGGCGTACCAAAAGAAAACTACGTTTTTGTGTCCGGCATCGGCTGTTCGAGCCGTTTTCCTTATTATCTGGATACGTACGGATTTCATGGTATTCATGGTCGCGCCCCGGCGATCGCTTCGGGAATTAAACTGGCTAATCCTGATTTAAAAGTATTTGTCATTACCGGTGACGGTGATGCATTGAGTATCGGCGGCAACCATTTTATTCACCTTTGCCGCCGGAACATCGATATTACCGTTATTCTTTTCAACAATCAAATATACGGACTCACAAAGGGACAGTATTCACCGACATCGGAACGGGGAAAATTGACCAAGTCCTCCCCTTACGGATCGATCGAAAGCCCTTTTAATCCGGTGCAGATGGCCCTTGCTGCCGGAGCGACATTTGTGGCCCGATCCGTCGACCGCGAAACCAAACATCTGCGCGAAATCCTGGACAGGGCGGCACGACATAAAGGAACCGCTTTTGTTGAAGTTTACCAGAACTGCAATATTTTTAATGACGGCGCCTTTATGCATCTGACCGGTCGAAAAATGAAAAAGAACAATTTGCTGGTTATGCAGCACGGTAAACCTTACATCTTCGGAGAAAATGAGGATAAAGCCATAACCTGGAGCTGTGAAGGCATTGATGTGGTTGAAGTCGACCCTTCCTCAGACCCTGACAATCTGATCAAACACAATGAACAGTCCGATCCCAACAGCTCGGAATTCATTCTTTCGGGCATGACGCTGAATCCTGACCTGCCCACGCCAATCGGCGTTTTTCGCGAAATTAAAACCGATACCTACGAGGATATGCTCACGCAACAGATTGAAAGCATCAAACTGGAAAAAGGCGATGGCGATCTGAATAAATTGCTAAACGCGGGCAGCACCTGGGAAGTGCAGCCGTGACAGGCATCCCTTCCCTTAAATACATCGGTAACTGAATTTATTTATCGATGGTATTTTGTCGGGTGAACCGGGGATTGAAAGACAATAATTTATCCGGCATGGTGTCAATAAGAATTAAATTCATCAGGAAAAGGTATTTTAAAATCGCGACGCCTATGGTAAAATTGACCCATTTTAGATTTGTAGATTTTATTTGATTTCAAATACACTAATAATTTTCATCGCCATCCTGTAAATGTCAACGTTATTTTTTTGTAATTCTAAAGCAGCCGGTCGGCATACTTATTTTTAATTTCAAATAAATCTTTCTATATTTAAAATTATTATGCGACTAAGCATTCTCTTGATAATGGTAAAGTTAGATCAGTGAGATCAATCAATAGTAGTTCCGTTTCATGGATGGGCAGGTGATGGCCGAATATGATAATGACGGTAATTTAGTCTGCTGGCTGCTGGGCGGTTTCGGGCACAATATTTTGAATAGCCCCGATAATACCACCAGCTATTATTATCTAAAGGATCACCAGGCTTTTATTCTACAGTTAAACAGTTCCAAATCCTGCAAACCCGCGTCATTACTGGATTCTTGTTTATTAACTGTACAAGATGAGTTTAAGCAAAAGATAACAAGCCACGCCTAAAGAAAACAGGTGTACTTCACCGAAGGGATACGTAATGCGTACATGCCTGATTAAAAAAATAATATAGCCCGGTTAAGCATGTTGCGCCCATGATTAACCGGGGTTTAAAATAAAGTTAGAACGAATAAGAAAGTATAATTTAAAATTCGCCCTGCATGCGGTCGAGACCACCGCGCTTACGCAGCTGCGCCTCCCAGTTGGGATTTTGCAGTTCCTTACGGTAGCTGGAATGAATTAAGCGGTAATCGCCGAAATTTTCCATATCGGCAAAAACAAAAAACTGTCCGCCTTCGAGATTGTGATAGCGCCAGATTACGTGGGGTACCATATTCATCGAACTCGGGTAACGCTCAAACTCATCCGGATCGCCGTAAAGCAGCAGTACGCGTCCCCGATCGGTCTGCCAGCCCGCTCGCCCCATAGACCGAAAATTATTATTTGCGTATTCGGCCAACTGCATGTAACGATGGCGGGTGGTGCCAAAACTCAGATTATTCTGTTTATCGCGCCTGAACCAGAATTCGGTCAGAAATTTCTTCATAGCCTGCGGATTTTCCAGATTTTTGAAGATCTTTTCCTCTTCACGGGAAGCGATGTATTCAGCTATGGTAAATTCCGCTTCCAGTTCTTCTTTGCTGAAGCCGGCAAATACCTCGGAAATTTCAGGCGCCTTTGACGCTGTGGCCTGAATCGTATCGTCCGCTGAAGGTTTGTAAACAAAAAACCGTCTGCGGGTTGTGGCAGTTTCGCCGCTGAGCAAATTTTTGGCATTGACCGTTAAAAAGTAAGGATTTTTTGTCATAGACATTACGTTTAATCCGCCGGCCTCAACCTGCGACGGACCGTAAATTTCTTTGGTTGCCGGACCACGCTGCTTCATCGTATCGCCTTCAATAGTGGTTATCAGGTACTCGATATCATAATAGTTTTCCTGCTCGGCGGAGTAGGGCAGATTGTGCAATTCAACGTAAAAATAAAGCATAGGCTGCAGAACATCGTAAACACGGCGGGGATTGGGAACAACCTTTAATTTGTTTTTATTATAAATTGTATTTCCGTCATCGCGCTTCAGCTCATTGCAGAATTCAATATCCGAAAAATATATTTTTTCCCCTGGCTGAATCGTGTGCAGTTCGAGGATATATTCACCGCGTAAACCGGACTGATGATCTTCCATCCGGACTTTAGCCTGATATACGCCGTAAGGCAGTTCAAAGCTAAAGATATCGACGAACTGGTTGTATTGGGATACACGCGATGTATCGGCGGTCGTGTTTTTATAGTCATGGGTTATACTCTTAATGGAATCGATATCACTGAACACATCGAGTTTACTGGTAAAAGAGGCTACGAATTTGCCTGGTTCAATTTCCTTATAGTCCAGATTTCCCTGAAATATGGATACATAAACCTCTATGTATGCCGTTGTGTCCGTAGAGCGAAAGGATGCAAAGTCTGCACTGATCGGAATAAATTGAAACTGAGCGAAAGCGATCAGCGGTAGAATTAAAAATAATAGAGCAAAGCGTTTCATAATTATCCTTTAATTAAATTTTACGGATACTAATTTTGAAATTCCTTCTTCTTCCATCGTCACACCGTACAGCGTTTCAGCCGACTCCATGGTGCGTTTATTATGCGTCACAATGATAAACTGGGTATTATCTGCAAAACCGGTCAAGGCTTCTGTGAACCTGCCAATATTAACATCGTCGAGTGGAGCGTCGACTTCATCGAGTATACAAAAGGGACTCGGTTTAACCAAATAAATGGCGAATAACAGCGAAATGGCTGTCAGCGTTTTTTCACCGCCGGAAAGTAAAGACAGTGTTTGCAGCTTGCGGCTTTTGGTGCGCACTTCAATTTCAATATCCGCTTCAAGGGGGTCTTCGTTTGCTGCCATCTTCAGCGTCCCTTCACCACTTTCGAAAAATGAAACAAAAACCTTTTCGAAGTTGGTTTTGATTGCATTAAATGTTTCCACAAACTGCTTGCGCGCGGTTTTATTTATCGTATCGATGGTTTCCAGCAGTGATTTTTCCGCTTTAACCAGGTCATCGTTCTGTTGCATTAAAAAATCGAGTCGTTCTTTCTCTTTCTCATATTCGGAAACGGCCAGGGGATTAACCGGCCCCAGATTTTTAATCCGCGTTTTCATCAATTCGATTTTTTCCCCGGCCTCATCTTCGTTGAAATCTTCGTATGGAATACCGATTTCAACGTCTTCGGCATATTCTTTGAGAATATATTCGCGGATATTTTCCGCCTTGTATTTATTTTCATTGATCTGCAATTCGAGATACCGTGATTTTTCCAGCGATGTGTTATGCTGCTGGCGATATTTTTTCGTCTGTTCTTCGATCTGTTTTATTTTGTCTTTTACTTCATGATAATTCTGCTCGATTTTGTCGCGTTCGGACTCGTACTGATCGCGCAATTCCCAGATGGATTCCTGCTCCTGACGACGCTTTTCCGAATCTTTTTCGATGTTAAGCTGATTTTCTTTTATCCGGTTGATTTCATCCTCGCGCTGCCTGATGTCGTTTTTTAGTTCGTTGATATTGTTTTCAGCACGGCGAATATCATTCTGCCGGTTAGCAAGCTGATTTTCGATATTGGTGACATCGAGACGGGCGCGCTGCACATCTTCAAGAAATGCCTGCAGGGTTTCGTATTCATGCTCGTAACTGCTGGTGCGGCTAATCGTCTCTTTTTCCAGGGTATTCAAATCAACCTGCTTTTCTTCGACTTCATGTTCCAGTTTTTGAATCTGCTGATTTATATCTTTCATTGTTTTGGCAACAATGATCATACGATCTTCAGCCGTTTTCCGTTCCGCATTGAGCTTGCCGGTTTCATATTCAATCTGTTTCTCACGCTGCTTTAGGGCAATAATTTGTTTTTGCTGATCTTCATGCCGCTTGTTCAGCGCTTCCTGCGCCGTTTCCTGCGCTGCAAGTTCTTTGGTTACTTCTTCATAAGCTTGCTGAACCTTTTTCAGTTCGGATTCCAGATTTTTAACTTTTTCCGAATATTTTTTAAGCTGATCCTTGCGGCCGATGATCAAAGTGCCTTTGCGCTCGATGGATCCGCCGGATACTTCGCGATTGAAATTGACCATTTCTCCCTGCGCGGTAATGAATCGCAAATTCGGATACTGCGGGGATAATTCAAGAGCCTGATCCAGGGCATCGGCAACCACAACATCGCCAAGCAGCACATTGATTAATTTTTCGAAAGAAGCATCGGATTTAATCAGATCGGACAGCAGGGGACATTGAATTGGTCGGCCGGGATTAGCGCGTTTTGACAATTGTTGCAGCCGGGACATCGGTATCAGTGTTATCCTGCCTTTACCTTCCGTTTTAACTATTTCCAATACATTTTTAGCGGCGCTGATATCTTTAACGAGAATGTAGTTGAGACTGTCACCAAGAATGACTTCCAGCGCCCGGGCATATTGTTCATCGATGGAAATAATATCGGCCAGCGTCCCGTATATCCCTTTGATCGCTGCTTTTTTAGACATGATAAACTGGGCGCTTTTCGAGTGACCTTCATAATTGGTTATGATCTGCTCATAGAACTGCAAACGGGATTGAGCGCTGTCCAGCCCGGCATTCAGTCGCCGTATATTATCTTCAATGGTGTGTTTCCGGTCGTCTAGGGATTTTATTTTATTAATGATATCATTTTGCTGTTTGTCTAAATTTTGCAGGATTTTTTCCGCATCGGCGATTTTCTGTTGCAGGGTATTTTTTTCGGCTTCAAGGCCGGCAATTTGCTGATCGTGCTCTGCGATGGATGCCTGCAGCAATTGGTGTTGTTCCTGCTGGAAGTTGAGTTGGTATTGTTTCTGCTTTAATTGCTCTTTGTCTTCGGAAAGCGCCTGCAGACGATTACGAAAATGGGCATTGAGCTGATCGATTTCAGTTTTTTCGGCCTGAAGCCGTTCCACCTCGCGCTGACGTTCCGCTTCAACTTCGGCATATTGTTCGCTGAAATGAGTTTTCTTTTCTTCCAGTTCATGCAGATCATCCCGGTAATGATTCAATTGTTCCCCGATCAGGGTCATTTTTTTGGAAAAGGTATCGATTTCGTTCCGGTACCGTTCGGAAGTTTTGCCCGACTCCTCATATTTGGTCTGGGCTACGGCCTGTTCCTGGTTTATCCGGGCAACGCGCGTATCCTGCTCATGGAGTTTGTTGTTCAGATCCTGCAGGACATTTTCGATGGAAATGATTTCGCGTTTATAGTCTTCGAGCAGGGCTTCATCGATGGTAATCTGATGGTGGCTCTCTTCCTTGATTTTACTCACTTCTTCCAATTGCCGCTGCAGGGGGCGAATTTTATCAAGGAAACGATGGTAGCGATATCGGGATAATGCAGTCTCGGTTTGTTTTAGTTCCTCGGTATAATTCAGATAACGACGGGCCTTTCCCACCTGCCGCGAAAGGGAATTGACCGTTTTATGCACCTCGGAAATAATATCATTTATCCGGTTAAGATCGATGCGGGTTGCTTCCAGCTTTCTGATCGCCGACCGCCGGCGTACTTTATATTTTACCACACCGGCCGCTTCCTCGAACAACTGCCGGCGCTCGGCTTTATTTTCACTCAAAATACTTTCGACCATTTTCAACTCTATAACCGAGTAGGAATTTGCACCCATCCCGGTGTCCATAAAAATATCGAGCACGTCCTTAAGCCTTACCGGCGCCTTGTTGATCAGATACTGACTTTCACCGGATCGGTATAAACGGCGCGAAATGACAACTTCATTGTAGTCGGTCTTAATAATATTTTTGGTATTTTCGATGGTCATGGAAACTTCGGCCAAGCCCATCGGTTTTCGGTTTTGGCTGCCGTTGAAAATGACATTTTCCATTTTATCACTGCGCAGCAGCGTTACTTTCTGCTCGCCGAGCACCCAGCGGATCGCATCCACAATATTGGATTTTCCCGAGCCGTTCGGACCAATGATACAGGATATGCCATCATTAAATTTCAATGTTGTTTTCTGGGCAAAAGATTTAAAACCCAGTAATTCTATCTTAGAAAGATACATTTTACTCCGAGATTATAAATTAGAAGAATCCACGTCCGCTTAGTAACAACTTAAAGTAATCATACCAGTGTGGCTCTGGTCTGAAAACAGCCCAGAAGATAAAAAATGGAACGATGTAAGACAATAGGATAATGATGAAAACTTTACCGACTTTTGTCAAAAACAGAACGCGGATGCCGTTAATAATGCGTATATGAGCCCAGATAATAAAAAATACAAGTATGTAAGAAAGATACAATTCCAATCGCGGATAATGCATCAAATGATATACGATCAAACTGATGGGGAGCATGAAAAACAGCGGCACGCCGGACCATAAGCCGATGGCCAGACCCTGCCTAAAGCGGATACGTTCACCTGAAAATATGCTGATTAATTTCAAAATTATGCTGACAAAAACAGGATACAGAAAAAAGACAAAAAAGAAAACCACGGTCAGTGTTGCGGGATGACTGCTCAAAATAAGGTATTCATCAAAAATGCCCACAGGAATCAGGAACAGGCTGATTAGTTCCTGCATACCGTAAGAATCGCTGTAGTAGTAGAAAAAAGAACTGAAATAAGTACCGATAATCAAGGCGGCGAAACCGCCGACCATAAATGAATTAAACAGGGGAATGATGCGCCGTTCCCGCATATCGACAAAGAAGCCGTAAGAGTGACGAAAAGCGCGGCGCAGATTTTCACGCAAACGCGGCCGCTGTCGGTAAACGGCGAAAAACAGAATAGAGGCGAAGAATAAAAGTATTGAAAAAAAATTGGTCCTTTTTCCCTCAGCGGTATCCAAAACAAGCGGTTCGGATTCTGCATCCCATAAACCACTCAGATTTTTGGCCCAGTGCTTCAGACGACGGTCTTCGGTGAATAAGCCGTGAGGCATCAGCGTGGCATTGGAATCCTTTACAGTCAGATGCGTGGGCGTGTCGGCAAGCCAGTCGCTGTAACTTTCGATGAAACCGCCCTGAAGCTTCAAATCATTAAGCATCACCTGAATTTCACGCTGCAAAAACGTGACCCGCTTCATGTTGGAAAGATCGGAATCCCATGCATTGATGTTTTCATTTTTAACGATGCCCGCTTTGCCGGCCAGCAGATAGGCCGTCCTGCCGATTCTACCCAGGCCCGGATAGGCTTGTAACGGTTCATACAGATCGAGCACGTAGAAATCGGCCGAAAGTTCCAGTGAGTGTGACGCTCCCGGAACCGGGGATAAATAACTTGGCGCCGGTAAATTGGATGATACAAAACTTTTCAGAATTAACATGAATTTTTGGGCAGAAGATTTGTATATCGGAATTTCCTGTCCTATCCCGATTGCCGTAAGACTGGGACTTTTGTAATAGAAAGGGGCGAGATTTTTAATCGAATTCTTTGAATTTTCGAGTAAAATGTCATTAAGATAAAGCGGCTCCGGATAGCGGTAGATCGGCAGCTCAGCGAAAAGCATCAGGCCCAGCGAATCGGCTATGCAGATCATTGCCGGATCGGGAATGTAATGCGGAAAACGAATTGCATTGAATCCCAGTGATTTGATCGCTGAAAAGTCCGACTGAATTAAATCATAATAGTCTTTATCCTTGAAACTGTAAAGATTTTCATAATAATTAACGCCCCTGATAATAATCGCTTCGTCGTTCAGAAAGAATTGACCGCGATTGTTCTCAAACTTCTTAACACCGAATTTGAACGTTTTAGCGGCGATGATCTGGTTGTTATGCCGCACCGTGATTTCTGCAGCCAACATTCGCGGATTTTCCGGTGTCCATAAAGATGAAACGGGTAACGAAAATTGAACTGAGCGGAAGGGCGAATCAGCGGATAATTTTGTTCCTGATCTTGAAAGCATTTCACCCTGACCAGACTCAATGCGTTCGGAAACTGAAATATCACGCTCATCTTCAGGTAGTTGGGGATCGAGCGCGGCCTGGTAGCTGATGGCAATCCGCGCTGTTTGATTTTCGATCGATTGCAGTGATGCTTTAAAACCTTCGATGCGGTTGTTTGGTTCAAAGCGAATAAACAGCGGCCGGGTAATACCGAGGTAGGAAGCCTCGCTGAACAGATGCACGTAATCCGGGAATCCGCGGTCGGCTGACTGCGGAATTTCCAGATCCATTCTGAGTATATTCTGACCATCCTCGTGCAGATCGTCGTTGTCAAATTCAAGACGAAAAGGCACGCCGTCGTTATTTTTAAACCGGAACAAGCGGTTGTTCAGATAAATGCGGGCCGCCCCTTTGAGTCCGTGACAAATCAGAACATAGCGGCCCTTTTGTTCGCGCCCGCTCAACGTGAAAGCGGCCTGAATTTTAAAACGTTCCAGTCCGGTAATGAAGAAGGGGACCGGAATATTCTGCCACAGATCTTCACTGCCGGCGATTTGCCAGTTTTCCAGGGGAATGATGTTTTCATCCGAAAGGGCCGGATGACTGCCCCATGAATAAAAATAAATCTGAGAGTCTGCCGCCTGAAGATTGTGAATCAGAAACAAGCAGAAAAATATAACCGCTGCGAAAAGCCTGAGTTGACGCATTTTAGCCCACCATTTGACATTCATCGAAACAGAATAATTAAAGCAGAGTCAGGATATCCCGGACAGCCTGTTCAAACCCGATTGAGAGTGCTTTAACCAGAACTGGTCTGCCAACGATAATATCCTCGATAAAATCGATGCTGGCGATTTCCCTGATATTATCATAGCCAATATTACCTGAAATATTAACGCCCAGTCCCAGTTTGTTTGCGGCAAGTGCGCCGCCGCTGAAATTTTCCAATAACTCCAGTTCACTGTTCATATCCTGGGCCTGCGAAAGCGGCGTAGCGTCAATCTCGATATAATCGAATTCCATTTTACCGGCGCTTTTAATCTGACTGATTTCCGGCTCAATCAAAATCGAGCTGAGAATGCCGTTGGTACGCAAATCCGGAATATAGTCTTTCAGTTGTCCGGCATACATATCCGCATCCAGCGGTACGGATTCGTAGCTGTTTACGTCACCGGGGGCAACAAAGGTGATCATGTCCGGTTTTATGCGCATTAATTTACGGATGTTTTCTTCGGTTATATTGGTGCGCACGTTGAGATAAGTCTTAACGATTTGTCTGAAAAGATTGACATCGCGCTCATTGCATGTTTTCCGGTCATCACGCAAATAGCAGACAATACTTTCCGCACCGCCGAGTTCGGCCAGAAAAAGAGCATGGACGGGATCGGGATTAACGCTGTCCAGTACGTTCCTTACATACGCAACAGGATCAATATCTAAAGCAAATCGATGCATAAAACCTCCGGTGCTACAAGTTTTTTTTAACGGTACTGCTTCCGAAACGTCAGAAGGAAGATAAATCTTCCCAGCGAATAATTTTCCATAGATGACTCGTGTCGGGCAGCGTACCAATGATTTTTCGCTGGAAAATAAACAACGCTTCGCCGTTCAACGGTGGAATATCACTGCCTCCGTTCAGAGTAAGCTGAAATGTATTTTTAATCTCAACCACCGTGCTATCCTCATTCAGCGGACGATTGAAAACCGTTCCCTGCCAGGTGAGATTGATGGTTTGAAAATGGCGGAAAATGCCCACGGTCGTCTTTATATCCACATCTCTGCCCCAGATCAGATCCGTAACGGGATCGGTGGCAAAGTTTTTTGAAATGAACAGAAAGCTGCTGTCCAAAAGATCGCTGTAAACAAGCGAATCTTTAAAATTGTAAGCATATCTGAAATTCGTCAGCACATCCTGCGGTGTTTTCTGTTCGGTCAGGATCAGGGCCTTTCCGGATAAATCATCGGTCAGCTCCGGGGCGAACGGATTGCAGCCTGCAAGCAAGAGACCGCAAATGAGCAGAAATAGTTTTAAAATTGTTTTCATATCTATCTGCGTTGTGCCAGAGACAGTTTTAAATAGCTCCAGGATTTTGTGTATTCATTATTGATCGCATTATCCTGCCAGTAGTATATGTACCATTGATCGGTGGTTGCCGTGGCGCGATACAGCTTAAAGCGGGCCTGACCGCGGTATTCGCTGACCGAATCTTTCTCGACCAGCGTCAGAACATAGCTGCGCCGGTCCGTCTCAACCGAATCCTGAACGCCAACCGTTATATCCGAATACTGAAACAGGGTATCAAATGAAAAATAAATACGTGAATACTGACTTTTCAGTTGATTGAAAAAGTTCCGTTCGTCATCGGGAGTCCAGCCGGTTATGAAATCATTCTTCAGATAGGGATCGGGCTCGAAGTGAAAATTATGTTTACTATTCTCATCGTTCTGAATGAAACAGTTCATGTATTCTTCAAGATTCTGCTGTTCGATGGCATGTTTGAAATTTTCCATCACAAATTCTTTTTCGATGGGAGAAACGAAAACGGAAGTGTTCGCATCCTGTACCGGTTTTTCCGGGTCGCGGGTTGAAAACGGATTCGTACAACCCGAGAAGAGCACGATCAAAATGATATTTATAATGCGAATAAACAACGTGTTAACTTCTTATTATGATTAAACCTATTAGTGAAGCAAAACTAACTATAATTGCCATATAAATCAACCGACTGTGGCCAAAATAAAACTTGTTAACTTTTTGAGACAATTTTAAATTGAGTCCGGTTTTGAGAACTTTGACGGCTTCATAAAAAGTGAGGAGGGGCAGTGTCCGCAGAAGAACGCATGCGTCAGTTGCGAAAAGAAATTCAGCATCATGATTATCTTTACTATGTGCTTGCCGAACCGGAAATCAGCGATTACGCATACGATCAAAAGCTGAAAGAGCTGGAAGCATTAGAACAGGCGCACCCTGAATTAATCACCCCCGATTCACCAACGCAGCGTGTCGCCGGCGAGCCGACCAAAATTTTTCCGACCGCCGAGCATCTCAGTCCGATGCTTTCTTTGTCCAATACTTACAACGAAACGGAATTTAAGGAATTTGACCGGCGTGTGCGTTCGGGGCTGGGCAAAGATGAAGCCGTGGAATATGTTGCCGAGCTGAAAATCGACGGGGTGGCGATCAGTTTAATTTACGAGGACGGCATGTTTGTACAGGGAATTACCCGGGGTGACGGCGTACAGGGCGATGACATCACCCAAAACCTGAGAACCATCCGTTCGCTGCCGTTGCGCATTTTCCGCGATGATTTTCCGCGCCAGTTCGAGGTGCGCGGCGAAGTTTACCTGCCCAAAGATTCCTTCGAACGGATTAATCAAAAGAAAGCGGCCGAGGGTGAAAACCTGTTTGCCAATCCCAGAAATGCTGCTGCCGGTTCGCTGAAATTACAGGATGCGAAACTGGTGGCCGAACGCAGACTGCTCATGTTTGCCTATTATTTCAACAGCACCGACGAACTATTCAATAGGGCTACCCATCTGGAAAATCTGGAATTGCTGAAATATTTCGGATTTCCCGTTAATCCCCATTATACCCATTGTAAAAATATCGATGAAGTAATCCGCTACGTGCATCAGTGGGAACCGGAACGTACCGACCTGCCCTATGAAATCGACGGCGTGGTGGTGAAAGTAAACGCCCGCGAACAGCAGCAGCGGCTGGGCGCTACCGCTAAAAGTCCGCGCTGGGCCATTGCCTTTAAATTCAAAGCCCTGCGCGCCGAAACGCAGATTCGTAAAATCCGCTGGCAGGTGGGGCGTACCGGCATTGTAACGCCGGTGGCCGATCTGGAACCGGTAGCCCTGGCCGGCACTACCGTGAGCCGGGCCACACTGCACAATCCCGATGAAATTCAGCGCAAAGATATTCGCGAGGGTGATTTCGTATTTATTGAAAAGGGCGGCGACATCATCCCTAAAGTAATCAGCGTAATTACTGATAAACGGCCTGCGGACATCGCTGAAATAAATATCCCGCAAAAGTGCCCGGTATGCGAAACACCGTTAAAGCGGATCGAAGGAGAGGCGGCTTTGCGCTGTCCCAATTACTACTGCCCCGATCAGATCAAACGGCGGATCGGGCATTTCGCCGCCCGCAATGCCATGGATATCGAGGGACTGGGCACGGCGCTGGTGGAAATGCTTGTTGAGGAAAATCTGCTGAAAGACATCGCCGATATTTATGCACTTAAAAAAGAATCGTTGCAGGATCTGGAACGGATGGGCGAAAAGAGCGCTCAAAATTTAATCGACGCCATCGCGCAGAGTAAAGCGCAGCCATTGCATCGACTGATCTTCGGTCTGGGTATTCCGTACATTGGCACCAGCGCCGCGAAAATACTGGCCGGTCATTTTAAAAACATGCAGCGGTTAAGGGATGCGGATACGGAAGCGCTGAATGCACTGGAGGGTATCGGCGAGAAAATGGCTCAAAGCGTGGTTGATTTTTTTAACAAACCGGAAAATAAACACATTATTGATCAACTTGCCGGTCACGGTGTCAGAATGGAAGTGGAAAAAACAGGGGAATCTGTTACAGGCAGGTTGAACGGCAAGAGTTTTGTGCTGACAGGTACCCTGCACGGTTTAACGCGCAGCGAAGCCGCGGCATTGATCGAAAAGCACGGCGGGCACGTGCGCTCCGCCGTTTCCGGTAACACGGATTATGTGCTGGCCGGTGAAAAAGCCGGGTCGAAATTACAAAAAGCAGAAAAGCTCGGCGTGGCTGTTATCAGTGAAAGTGACTTGCTCGGGATGATTGAAAAAGTTGATGAATAAATTACGATTCAACAGCATGATATAGCTCAGCGCATCGTTTAATCACATTATTAAAAAAATTTTGATTGATTTTTTCTTTGAATTGTTTTTGTTTTTTTGCATATTAATGTTGAATTAAATCATGTATCCTTTAAAGGCAAAATTATTTGCTTTGGCGGTTTAACCATGAAGTATACCGGCTATGTTTTTTTAAAGGAATTCTAATATTATGAAGATGAATATAATATTGCTTAATTTGATGTTTTTAATCTTGATCAATTCCTGTAATTCTCCATTGTCGAATAGCGAAGTAACAGATCCTAATCTTATCAGACCCATTATAAAAATAGAGAAAAATTATGATTGGTTAGGGGATAGACGTGACTACATAAGAGTTCAGCTAAAGGATAAAGATAATCTTGATATTGAATTATCTGGTGGATCCGTATTTTTTAACGGAAAAAAACTTAGATTTAGTAATTTTTTATTTGGTGATGCTGTTTATGAACTAAAATCATTTAAGTGTGACTTAATTCATGCCGATTCTATATGTGAAGTTGTTATAAAGCTGGCGGATGGTAAAGAATATTATAATGAAATTCTTACGCCGGAAATAGATATAAAACAATTGGATGTCCCATCCCGGCATAACAAAAATGAAAGCTTAACAATATCCTGGAAAGATATAAGTAGTTCTTTTCCACAAAAAATAAAATATGAATATATGTATGATGCCGGTGATTATTCAGAACTGAAGAAATTATATTTAAACATAACTAATCCAGGTTTGGGGTGGTTCAAAATTGATAAATCATATTTTAATTTGAAAGAATATATTTGGAAAGTTGAATTAACAGTTATTTCTGAGACAACAGGTTCGACGGATCCCGAGTTATCGAAAGAGGGCTCAATAAAATGTAAGTTTATTACATATAAAGAGATTCAAATTGACTGAAATTCATTTCCCAAAAAAATAACTCGTCATGGATTAAATGCCAGCGCGCCCAATCGAATATCGTCTGGATTTGACCCATGTTGAAAATGAAGAAGGCTTCACTGCCACGCTGCGCGAAAATAGTTTCGACCTCACCCTGGCTGATTTTAAACTGCCGGGGTTTGACGCATTCGGGGCTTTGGAAATAAGCCGGGAGCTTTGTCCCGAAACACCGTTTATTTGCGTTTCAGGTACAAGCGGTGAAGAAACTGCCGTTGAATTATTGAAGCTGGGCGCTGTGGATTATGTATTGAAAGACAGACCCGAAAGGCTGCCCATATCCGTGAAGCGGGCGCTGGAAGAAGCGTAAGTAAAAGCGGAGTATCAAAAAGCGGAGAAAGCGCTGCGCGAGAGCGAAGAAAAATGGAGTCAGGTAAAGGCCGATTATTAAATTGCAAAAAATAACGCATTTCAATAATTTAAAAAGTTATCTTTAAAACATGATTATCATAGAGCACGGATATGACGTTTAACGGAAAACAGCAAAAAGCCTTTTTTACCGGATTATTACTGGCG
>CAYXRA010000041.1:24362-31743 GCA_964467525.1 uncultured Calditrichaceae bacterium | reverse complement strand
AAAGCCCACAAGAAACAAGTTTTGACATACCTGAAATTGACCAATATGAAACTGGGATTTCTTTTGAATTTTGGTGAGGCCCTGATGAAAGATGGCATATGCCGAATGATCAATGGTTATATAACCTAACAAAACTTTGTGTCTTTGCGGCTTCGTGCGCGGATATTTATTACTCCGAAGCGTCTTTGTCTTCTACTGAAAAATAGCAATAAAAACACCGGCGGCGATGGCCGAGCCGATAACTCCGGCAACATTGGGCGCCATGGCATGCATCAGCAAATGATTATCCTTATCGTATTCCAGTGCAAAATGCTGCACCACCCGGGCGGAATCGGGTACGGCAGAAACACCGGAAGCACCGATCAGGGGATTGATCTTATCCTTCAAAAACAGGTTGAGAAACTTGGCGAACAATAATCCGCTTGTGGTTGCAATCATAAATGAAAACAGTCCCAGAGCAAAAATACCGATGGATTTGGGGGTCAGAAATACCGAAGCCTGCGTACTGGCGCCGACGGCAAAGGACAGCAGCACCGTGGCAATATCAAGCAAGGCATTGCCCACCGATTTAGCCAGACGATCCGTTACGCCGCTCTCTTTCAAAAGATTACCCAGCATCAGCATGCCGACCAGCGTAATCGAACCGGGCGCAATCAGCGAAGCCACAATAACCACAATGATCGGAAAAAGAATTTTTTCCCGTTTCGAAACCATGCGCGGCGGCTTCATGCGGATTTTTCGCTCTTTATGTGTTGTCAGCAGTTTCATAATCGGCGGCTGGATTACGGGCACCAGCGCCATGTAAGAATAGGCGGCAATGGCAATCGGACCCAGCAGATGCGGCGCCAATTGCGATGAAAGAAATATCGATGTCGGTCCGTCCGCCCCGCCGATGATGCCGATGGAGGCCGCTTCAAAATTTGAAAATCCCAGAAACAGGGCGCCCAAATAGGTGCCAAAAATACCGACCTGTGCCGCGGCGCCAAGCAGTACGGATTTCGGACTGGATATCAGGGATGAAAAATCGGTTAAGGCGCCGATCCCCAGAAAAATCAGCGGCGGGAAGATACCAGAAGTAACGCCGTAATAAATCAGACTGAATACGCTATCCTGCGATGCCCCGTTGGCGACGGTATCATAAACGCCCAGCGGCACGCCCGGCGGATAAGGAATATTTCCGACTATCACGCCGAATCCGATGGGCAGTAAAAGCAATGGTTCATATTTTTTTACAATCGCCAGATAGATGGCAATACAGCCGACGATAATCATAACGAGATTGCCCCATTCCATGTTGGCAAATCCCGTGGTGCTGATAATTTTTGAAAGTACTTCCATCTCAGGCCTCCGCCGGCTTTATCAGTACGAGCACATCACCCTGATTCACCGAATCGCCCTCTTTAAAACGAATATCCAGTACAATGCCGGCCGAAGTGGCGTTAACTTCGTTTTCCATTTTCATGGCTTCCAGCATTATGATCGGTTGGCCGGCTTTAATCACATCGCCGTCCTTAATAAATATTTTGGTGATCAGGCCCGGCAGCGGCGCGGTTATCGCGTTTTGGTTTTGCAGAGTTTTGGGACGGTGTACCGGGGAAGCGGATTTTTTTCTTCCCGGAAATGCGGCGCCGGCCGGCGGCTGCGTTTCAGTTGCTGTTTCCGGCGCCGGTCCCGGCTGCGGTTTGATATCGGCAACCTGTTCAATGCCCAGATCTTTTAAACCGACCACATAATTTTCGCCGTTTACGCGGACCTCTGCCTCGTCGGCGGTGAAGCGGATAATGGATACTTTATAATCTTTTCCGTTTATATCGAGCGTCAGTTCTTTTTCTTTCATCGCTTTTACCTCAAAGTGTGTCTTTGTCCGTAACGGGCACCGGTTTTCCAGCCGGAATACGGCTCGCCCCGCTCAAAGGTGACGCGGCTTTCCAACTGATCGAAATGCAGCAGCCGATAGAGTTCAATGGCCGCGGCAATCGCCGCCAGGTGATCGGGCGGAATCGCTTTTTGATTTGTGCGTTTCTTTTCCGTTCCGGCTGGTGCGGTTTGCGCTGCTTTTTCATCTCTGCTGCCAAGTTTTTTTATGACCAGATTAAACACCACAATGGTTACAGAAATCAAAACCAGACCGATAAAGACCACGGCGATACCACTGAAAGCAACATTGTCGCCGTTATTGACAATAATGTTCCCGTATCCGAAAGCAGCCGAGGTATCGACAAGCGTTGTATCTACTCCCTGAATCATGTTCTGCTCCTAAAGCGGTATGTTGCCGTGCTTTTTGACCGGATTCTCGTCTCGTTTATTTTTCAGCATTTCCAAAGCCTTGATTAATTTATAGCGGGTCAGTTTAGGCTCGATCACTTCGTCGATGATACCCTTTCCGGCGGCGACGTAGGGATTGGCAAATTTTTCACGGTATTCATTAATTTTTTCCTGCAGCTTGGATTGCGGATCCTCGGTGCCTTTGATTTCCTTGGCATAGATAATTTCGCTGGCCCCTTCCGGACCCATCACGGCGATTTCCGCTGTAGGCCAGGCATAAACGATATCGCCGCGCAGATGTTTGGAATTCATCACGCAGAACGCGCCGCCGTAAGCCTTGCGGGTAATCACCGTAATTTTAGGTACGGTGGCTTCAGCATAGGCATAGAGCATTTTAGCGCCGTGACGGATGATGCCGTTATATTCCTGGGCCGTGCCCGGCATAAATCCGGGAACGTCCTCAAATGTGACAATCGGGATATTGAAGCAGTCACAGGTGCGGATAAAACGCGCCGCTTTACTTGAAGCGTTGCTATCCAGCACCCCGGCAAGAAATTTAGGTTGATTGGCAACCACGGCGACAGCGCGGCCATTCAGATCACCAAATCCGATGACAACGTTCTGAGCATAGTGTTCCTGAACTTCAACAAATTTACCGTCGTCCAAAACTTTGGTAATGATTTCTTTCATGTCGTAGGGCTTATGGGGATTTTCCGGCACCATGTAATTCAGTTCTTCCTCGAGGCGGTCGGCAGGATCACTGGTCCGGACAACCGTCGGTTCTTCCATATTATTCTGCGGAAGATATTTAACAAGTTCACGAATACCCTCAAACAGCGATTTTTCATCGTCGTAGGTAAAATGGGTCAGCCCGCTTTTGGAAGCGTGGACATCGGCGCCGCCCAGTTCATCGGCAGTCACCTCTTCATGGGTCACGGTTTTTACGATTTTTGGACCGGTTAGAAACATGAATGAAGTATTCCTGACCATAAAGATAAAATCGGTCAGTGCCGGCGAATAAACCGCGCCGCCGGCCGCCGGACCAACTACGGCGCTGATCTGCGGAATCACCCCGGAGTGCAGCACGTTGTTCAAAAAGATGCTGGTATAACCGGCAAGTGAATCGACGCCTTCCTGTATACGGGCGCCGCCGGAATCGTTGATGCCGATAATCGGCGCACCGGCCTTGGCGGCCATGTGCTGCACTTTGACCACCTTCTCTGCCACCACCTGGGACAGCGATCCGCCGTAGACGGTAAAGTCAAAGGAATAAACAAATACCAGCCGGCCGTGTATCGATCCGTAGCCGGTAATGATGCCGTCGCCGTAAATCTGGTGCTCCTTTATATCAAAACTGCCGCGGTCGGTTACGCGGAACATGTCAATTTCTTCAAAACTGTTTTTATCTAACAGCAGATTAACGCGTTCACGGGCGGTGAGTTTACCTTTCAGATGCTGCTTCTCTATCGATTTTTCACCGCCGCCTAATTTAGCCCGTTCCTGCTTTTCTTTCAGTTCGAGAATTTTGCGTTCGATACTCATTTTTTATGGCCTCCTGTCTGACAGATTTCCGTGAGTACCTTACCCGATGCGGCAGGATGGATGAAGGCGATTTTGGTGCCGTGGGCGCCTTTCTGCGCTTCGTTATCGATCAGCCTGACGTCTTTTGCTTTCAGATCGGTAAGCTGATTGTCAATGTCGTCTGTTTGATAGGCGATATGATGCATGCCCTCGCCTTTCTTTTCTATGAATTTGGCAATGGGGCTGTCATCGGATGTGGGTTCGAGCAGTTCAATCTGAACCTCGCCGACTTTAAACATCGCTACTTTTACTTTTTGGTCGGCAACTTCTTCACTGCCGGCAAACGGCAGGCCGAGCACATCCCTGTAGAAGGGAATATGTGCTTCCAGTGATTTAACGGCTATGCCAATATGATTTATTTGCTGTATCATTCGTTATTAAACTCCTTTAAGAATATACTGAGTTTTTCATTGATCAAAGAATAAGGGCTGCGCTTTTTCTGATAAATGGCCTCGGCCCAGCGCTGCAGCCGCTGGTTTTCGCTGAGATATTCGCTGACTTCAGCGCGGATTTTATCGGCAATGATACTTTTAATTTCACCGGCGAGACGGCTTTTGCGCCGTTTTTCAAGCTCACCGGAGCCGGACAGTTTATTCGAATAATTTTCGATCGTATCAATAAGTTCATCAATGCCGGAATTCTGCGTGGCTGATGTCATGATGATGGGATTCTTATCATCGGGGTGTTCCGCATATTTGAGACCGAGTACGTATTTGACCTCGGCGCGCAGCTTGGCGGCGTCATCGCGATCGGACTTATTAATGACAAAAACGTCGCCGATTTCCATTACCCCCGCTTTCAGGGCCTGAATTTCATCACCCATTCCGGGCACCAGCATCAGCATGATGATATCGGCCATTTCCACAACTTCGATTTCCGTTTGGCCCACCCCGATGGTTTCGATGATAATCAGATCAAATCCGGCGGAATCGAGCACTTTGATGGCGTCGCCCGTAGCCCCGGCAACACCGCCCAGATGTCCGCGCGAGGCCATCGAGCGAATATACACGCCTTCGTCTGTGGCGTGTTTCTGCATGCGCAGGCGGTCGCCGAGAATAGCCCCGCCGGAGAAGGGCGAGCTGGGATCGACGGCAATCACCGCAACCCGTTTACCCAGTTTCCGTTCGCGTTCGATAATATGTGCCAGGAGCGTGCTTTTTCCCGATCCCGGTGCACCGGTAATGCCCCAGACCACCGCCGTTCCGCAATGGGGATACAAAGCATCAATCAGCGGTTCCTTCTGCTCGTGATCGTTTTCGATCCAGCTGATGGCGCGGGCCACGGCGCGCATTTCACCTTTCAGTACGTTTTCGGCAAGTGTCATTTATTTGCTGCGCCCTCTTTATGCATTTCGATGAAATCGACTACTTTTTTAATGGGCGTGCCAGGGGTAAAAATTTCCGCGATGCCCTGCGCTTTGAGGTTCGGTATGTCGTCTTCCGGGATAACACCGCCGCCGAAAACAATAATTGTATCGGCATTATTCTTTTTCAGCAGTTCGACCACCTGCGGAAAGAGCTCGTTATGGGCGCCGGACAAAAGGCTCAGCCCGACAAAGTCGACGTCTTCCTGGATCGCCGTTTTGGCAATGGCTTCCGCTGATTGACGGATACCGGTATAAATGACTTCGTATCCGGCGTCTTTTAAAGCGCGGGCTATGTATTTCGCGCCGCGATCGTGGCCGTCGAGGCCCGGTTTTGATATAAGAATTCTTATTTTTGCTGACATAATCTATTCCTATAAAACAATGGATTCCTGATATTCTCCAAATTCATCACGTAAAATATTACAAATCTCACCCAGCGTGGCGTAAGCCTTAGCCGCTTCAATGATGGGCGGCATTAAATTGGCTTTGGGATTCTGCGCTGCCGTTTTCAGGTTCTGCAAAGCATTGTTCAGACGCGCTTCATCCCGTTCCCTTTTGACTTTGGCCAGTTTTTCAGTCTGTTTTTCACGCAGGGTGGGATCGACCTTAAGCAGATCCTGCGGCGGTTTTTCTTCGCCGGCAAACTGATTTACGCCGACAACAATGCGTTCCTTTTCTTCGACTTCGCGCTGGTATCGGTAAGCGGCGTCCTGAATTTCCTTCTGCACGTAGCCGGCTTCTATGGCGTGCACCATGCCGCCCATTTCTTCGATTTTGTTCAGATAGTCCCATACTTCCGATTCGATCTGATCAGTCAGTTGTTCGACAAAGTAGGATCCGGCCAGCGGGTCAACCGAATTGGTTACCCCGGATTCATGAGCGACGATCTGCTGGGTGCGCAGGGCGACGCGCACGGAGTCTTCATTGGGCAGGGCCAGCGCTTCGTCGCGCGAATTGGTATGCAGACTCTGGGTGCCGCCGAGTACGGCTGCCAGGGTCTGAATGGTAACGCGGACAATATTGTTATCCGGCTGCTGTGCCGTAAGGGTGCTGCCGCCGGTCTGGGTGTGAAAGCGCAGCATCATTGATTTGGGATTCTGTGCTTTAAATTTTTCTTTCATCAGTTTGGCCCAGATACGGCGCGCGGCCCGGAATTTAGCAACTTCCTCGAATAAATCGTTATGGGCATTGAAGAAAAATGACAGGCGGCCGGCAAATTTATCGATATCCAGTCCGGCATCCAGCGCCGCTTTAACATACTGCATACCGTCCGCCAGGGTAAAAGCCACTTCCTGCACGGCGGTCGATCCCGCTTCGCGGATGTGATAACCGGAAATGCTGATGGTGTTCCATTTGGGCACTTCCTTCGAGCAATACTCGAAGATATTAGTTATCAGCCGCAGGGACGGCTTCGGCGGAAAAATGTAGGTCCCGCGGGCGATATACTCTTTTAAAATATCATTTTGAATGGTGCCGCGCAGATTTTCTTTGGCGACGCCCCGCTTCCCGGCCAGGGCGATGTAAAAGGCCAGCAAAACCGAGGCCGGTGCATTAATGGTCATCGAGGTCGAAACCTGATCCAAAGGGATGCCGTCAAATAAAATTTCCATATCCAGCAATGTATCGATGGCCACGCCCACTTTGCCCACTTCGCCGACGCTGTGCGGATCATCGGAATCATAACCGATTTGGGTTGGTAAATCAAAGGCCACGGAAAGTCCGGTTTGTCCCTGACTGAGCAGGTATTTGTAACGTTCATTGGATTGTTCGGCGGTTCCGAATCCGGCATACTGGCGCATGGTCCAGAAACGTCCGCGGTACATAGTCGGCTGCACGCCGCGGGTGTAGGGATATTCGCCGGGAAATCCGAGTTTTTCCAGATATGCTTCCTCACTCAGCGATTCGGGCAGCGCCAGGCGGGGGAGATTCAGCCAGGAACCAGTGGTGAAATTTTGTTTTCTTTCGGGATTTTTATCTAGAACGCGTTGTAGCACACTGCTTTCCCAACGCTGTTTTTGTTCGGAAATTTTCTTCATTTTAAACCACTCCTCTGTAAATCAAAGAATCACTAATTTAAGAAATATTTCACGATTTTGAAACTCAAATTACCGATAAATAAGAAAAATAAATTAAGCTGTGAAAAGTTTAACAGCAGCATTTTTCGATGTC
>CAYXRA010000041.1:0-24262 GCA_964467525.1 uncultured Calditrichaceae bacterium | reverse complement strand
AAAATACTTGCTGACATTGCAACCTCCGGTGCTTAACATCTTAAAGATCAAAAATTTCAGATGCCTCATAAAGGAAATTTTTTTCGTTGAAATATAATTAAAAGCGGCTGAACGAACCAATTAAAAATGAAGCGGGGAATAGCAAGATGTAAAATCAGAGCGAAGCAGATTTCACGCAAAGGTGTTTTAATTTTGAAAACGATAAATCAAATTTAATCGATTCCGACCCCGACTCCGAGGGAACATCTTTCAGTAAATCCGCACAGGAAAATCGCGGGCATATACGCATCAGTTCAACTGTGCGGAGCAAACTTTGAATGATTAACCGCAGAATTAAATTATTTACTAACCTGGATTGCAGTCCCGATATCTTTTTGAACGGTAAATACCATTTCATGGAGAAATTCTTTGGTGAATTCGCGGCGCATGCAAAAGGCATTTTACCGGGATCATAGCATCTGAATTTCCGGCTATCCGGCTCAATATGGAAAAAAATATTTTTTTCTTTCATTTTCATTGCAATTTAACTAAGTTTAACCATCACGAATTAGTGATTCCAATCACACATAGAACCGGGGTCATATTGATTCATCTTTAATTAATGGGGCATGACTGTTTTCTTTAATCACCTAATTAACTAAACCAAAACCATGTGGAGGCGTAATGATGAACAAGGAACAAATCAAAAAGGCTTTATCAACTCTTGGTATGGCCGCTTTGGTAACCGGGCTCACCTTTTCTGCTCCGGGCTGCAAGTCAGCAGATAAAACGGAACAGGCAGAAACTGAAACCCAGGTTGAAGCCAAAGCAGACACCGGGCAGGCTGAGGCTGTTGAGGATACGGCAAAAGGATCCTGTGGCCAGGGTTCCTGCGGCAGCTAAGTCAATTTAAACTGTTGGCAATGAAGGGGCATTGTATTGCCCCTTTTTTTTTAATCTTTTCAAACAATGCGTAAATTGATTTATGAATAAAAACGATAAAAAGAAGATTGACGGGATCTTCGCTAAATGCCGGTTATTACTTGGACCGGAATCCTGGGACAATTTGGCCGCAATGATGCGCGGTTCGGTTACAGCGGAAGCATTTCCGGAAAAACTGCAATCCTTAAAAAAGGATAAACTGATAGCGGATTATTTACCCCAACTCGCCAAACTGGAGCTGGCATTTTTCAACACTGCACAAAAAGCGTTCCAAAAACCGGCGGATAATCCCGCCTATCTAATTAACAATACGCTTGAGATATTAAAGTCAGAATGGCATCTGGCCCATTTATTTAATGATAATGCACTGAATCCCGTTGCTCGTCTAAAAGCGGAAGAGGAATGGGTTTTGGTGTGGCAATCACCCCGAACAAAAAAGGTAAACCTAAAGGCGGCAACCAGCGAAGAGCTGATGGTGCTCAAAATTTTGGCCGATGATATTGATTTAAATCAGGCCGCGCAGCTGACCGGGCTTCCCGCCGGGCATATTAAGAAATATTTTAATGATGCGGCTGCACGCGGTATTATTATCGCACCCGCTTCAAAAATCAAACGCAGCCGTCCGCTTACCGCAGATCAGCGTACGGACAGCGACCGCTTCACTACCGTATCCCATTTCACTTTGCAGTGGCATATTACCCATGCCTGCGATCTGCACTGCCGGCACTGCTACGACCGCAGTAAAAAATCGCCCTTAACATTTAAACAGGCCGAATCCATTTTAAACGATTTTGAAAAATTCTGCGATGACTACCGGGTAAACGGTCATGTTTGTCTCACCGGTGGTAATCCGTTTCTGCATAAATCATTTTTTGATATCTACCGCGGCGCGGCGGAACGCGGATTTTCTACATCTATTTTAGGCAATCCCGTTCCGGCCGAACAAATCGAGCGTTTGCTGGAAATCAGGCGTCTTGATTATTTTCAGGTGAGTCTGGAAGGCCTGCGCGCGCATAATGATTACATTCGCGGACCGGGCAATTTTTCAAGTATTATTGAATTTTTGGGTGTGTTGCGTAACTATGGGATCACTTCGGCAGTAATGCTCACCCTGACCGACCAGAATATGGATCAGGTACTGCCGCTTGCCGAAAAATTACGGGGACATGCCGATCGGTTTACTTTTAATCGCCTGTCTCAGGTTGGTGAAGGGGCAAGCCTTGGACTGCCGGATGCCGAAACTTTTAATCAGTTTTTGGAAGATTACATGGCAGCGGCCAAAACCAATAAAATAATGACCCTCAAAGATAATCTGATCAATGCCAAACGCTACCTGAACGACCAATCCCTGTTCGGCGGCTGTACCGGATTCGGCTGTGGCGCCGCGTTCAATTTTGTGGCCATCCTGCCTGACGGCGAGGTGCATGCCTGCCGTAAATTCCCGTCACCGATTGGCAATTTGCTCGAATCTTCACTGGCTGAAATTTATAACTCCGATATGGCCCGGAAGTATCGGGACGGCAGCAGCGCCTGTCATGACTGCCCGATCAATCTGGCCTGTGCCGGCTGTATGGCCGTGGTCAACGGTACCGGCGCCGATGTGTTTTCCTCCCGCGATCCTTATTGCCTGTTCGCGGATGCAGTCAAAAATAAAACGACCGGAAAAAAATGAAAACGTATTTTATCCTGAAACTTTTAGGTTTATAAATTCTCAGGAACTTTATTGACTGGTGTGGGTAATTTTGCAATATTGGTTTTGTGATAATCATCTGCCATGACCACCCGCATATATGCCCGATTGCCGGACACCGCTTTGGTAAAACATATCCCGTGAAGCAGGGTATCGTTCCAGGGGACACAATTTAAAAATAATATAAACCAATGTACTCATATCTCGCCCCTCCGGGACTGTCTGACTATATGAATAGTGATTTCACCGTTATATAAATTCTTACTTGCTAAATCTGAGAGTTTTTTTAGCAGTTTTTTAAATTTCCCCCAAGGGATCCCGCTCGGGCGGGACAAATATTTTTGGCTAGCATTACCATAATTTAATTAGCCCGAGGATATTACAGAAAGACAGGTCTTAATCAATTAAAAAACGAATGTAAAACCGGGCGGGCAAAAACACAGGATTAATTCACTTTTGAGAGACTCGTCCGTGTTTTTGACCCGCAAATATGCAGTGACTGCCAGGGGCTGGCGCCTTCGGTGCAAACGGGGCGGTGGCTTATTTAATAAAAATCTTCTTCATAATCTTATTCAGATAAGAATCTTAAATCAGCGGCCAGCTAATGATTTTTGAAGATGAAAGGTATGAAAAGGATGTGAACCCATTGCCGCTTTTTTTCTCTTCATTGCATTATGATGTGCATTACCCAAACAGAACGACATAGAACCAATTACAAATGTTCGGCAAAAATGTCGTTATACCCGAATCGCAATGGTGACGCTATATTTTTGTTTTAATTTGACTTTATAAAGCATTAGTGATAATCTTGATATTTATTATACGGAATATAAATTATTCCTGAGGTTTCTCATGAGCATTATCAAACGCCTGCTTTTTTTGAGCGGATTTTTCCTGCTTTACCTTGTGGTGCGGGAATTTCTTGAGCTCTATGTACTGATCCGGTCGCTGCATCCGGCAGCCGGATACGGATTTCTGGTTGTCGCCGCCGCCGGACTTTTCTATTTTGCCGGCATCCCCGTGCTGAAGATCTGGCGGATGCCCGTATTCCCTTCCCCGGCCCGCGAGCCGGAAGCCGGGGAAGCAGTTATGCGCCGACGTCTGCAATCATTCAAAAATAATCCGCATCTGTCGGATTTGGACTGGTCCGGCAGCGAACAGGAACAATACGACCGCGGTATTATCCTGCTCCGGGAAAAAAGTCATGAAATACGCAAGCGCTATGTGCGCAATATTTTTTATACGACCAGCATCGTTCAGAATGGTTTTCTGGATGCCTTTTTTATCCTGTCCGGTGCTTTTAATCTGATCAAGGAAATTTTCGGCGTTTACAGCGGCCGTGTTTCCCGGACGGACCTGCTGAAGATCGGCAGGAACATTTATTACGCGGTAGCTATCGGCGGTTCCGAAGCGGTCGAATACGCCACGGAAGAGGTCTTTTCCCGCTTTACAACCGAAGGCGTGCGCAGCATTCCTTTTATCGAACGGATTATGGGCTCCCTTGCCGACGGATACATCAACGCTTTGCTTTTAACCCGCGTGTCATACATTACCGAAAATTACTGTACGCTCACCTACATCGAGAGTGAAAAGAAATTGAATCCCTCGCCGCGGCGTGTTTTCAGCGTCACTTCGGATTTAACGAAAGACATTATCAGCAGTCTGCGGCGGACGCTGCGGAATCTTGCCCGGGAGCGGGTAAAAGATACCGTTCGATTTACCGTACGACCGGTTAAATTTGTCTGGGAAAAAACCCTCGGTAAGTCGGATGAGGAAAATATTACACTGCCCGATGATCTTACACCGGTCTCTGAGCCGCCGGCGCCGGTGCACAATCGCAACTGGTTCAGACGTTTTCTGGAAAGATTGGTTTGAGCGTTGATTTCTATCCTGCGCCGGATTTTCTTATAGCGGGTAAATTTTATTTATGAATCATTTTTTTATTTTCCGGTTGGTTTGCTGCAAATTGGGTCCGCCCCCTTTCCTGTCCACGGCTGTTGCAGGCGAAGCAGTGTTTCCCTTTTGAAGAGACTATTTCAGTGATAGTTATTTTAATCCCTGTCTGGTTTTCTTTTCCAGGCGCTGTTTCTGCCGTAATCCGTCATTGTGCTGATTGTTCACAATTTCCTGAGCTTGAAAAAAGAAATGTACCGATGCTTCACATTTTATCTGCCCCGGCCTCCGAAACAATCCCTCTTAAACGAACGCCTTCTTTTGTATAAACTTTAACCAATTAAAAATTAGTGATTTATACTCTCAGTTGTGTTAATGGCATAAGCCTTGCAATACTTTATAATTTATTTAAAGTGGTAAAAAAAGGAAGGCGATGGTCGATTTGCCGGACCAAAAAGACAAAAATCAGCCGATTTCCCGCACAGCGTGGAATCAAATTGATAACGAAAAACTGATCGATTTTTCGGAGCAAATAAAAAATAAAGCCAGAAATCTGGGTGAAGAAGCGCTCAGTCAGGCGGAAGTGTTAAGCCGTGCAAATCAGGAAACTGCAGAAAGAAAATACATCACGGAAATAGACGGCGAGGCCGTTGCGGAAATCAGGAAGACGGCGATCAGATATCAGCTTAAGTATAAGCGAGAAAAAGACATGCGCCATCTGGCAGAAAAAGCAGAACAATTGGTGACGCGGCTGGGCATGATGATTTATGAAAAATACAGGATTGAGAATAAATCCTGGGATGTATTATTAAGCAATGAGGATATTGCGGATAAAATACGCAGTATGGCGAATATTTACCGGGAAATGATTAAGCTGGGGGAGAAACTGGAAAAAAGTTAAAAACTATTGAATTTTAAATCAGTCATTTATAGATAAAACAGGATGAAAATAAAGCTTTATGGCAGGCGAAAAGAAAAACAAAACAGATAAACCGAAACAGGGAGATCATAAAGAAGATAAACAGATGCCCCTGCAGGGCCGGCGTTTATCCCAAACCATCATCTGGATCATTCTGGCGGCGATGGCTGCTTATATTGTATTCAGAGACACCGGTCAAAAGGACCGGATCAATATCAGCTACAGTAAATTTAAACAGGAAGTGCGCACGGATAACGTGCAAAAGGTTGTTATCAAAGGTCAGCACATCAAAGGTGAATTTAAAGCGGTGCGCGTATCACCGGCCGATACCAGCAGAAGTGCGAAATATTTCAATACCACGATGCCTTCCTTAGAAGATAAGGGCTTGCTGGGTTTGCTCGAGGAACACGCGGTTACCATTGAAGCACAGGAAGAGGATGGCGGCTGGTGGCAGATTTTGCTCTATTTTTTCCTGCCCTGGCTGTTTATCATCGGCCTGTTCACTATGATGCGCATGCGTCAGCAACGCGGCGGATCCGGCGGTATGATGCAGGGTATCTTCGGAATCGGTAAATCGCGGGCGAGACGTTTTCAGTCCGATGAAGCGGAGGAAACCTTCGATGATGTGGCCGGTCTGGAAAGCGCTAAGCGTGATTTAAAGGAAATTGTCGATTACCTGCAAAAGCCGGAAAAATTTGCCGGACTCGGGGCGCGGATTCCCAAAGGTATCCTTTTGGTCGGACCGCCGGGAACCGGTAAAACGCTTCTGGCGCGGGCCGTGGCCGGCGAGGCGAAGGTCAAGTTTTTCAGCATCAGCGGTTCGGAATTTATCGAAATGTTTGTCGGCGTGGGCGCTTCACGGGTGCGTGATATGTTTGCCAATGCCAAAAAGGAAGCCCCGTCGATTATCTTTATCGATGAACTTGATTCGGTGGGACGGTCGCGCGGCACTGGTTTGGGCGGCGGACACGACGAACGCGAGCAGACGCTTAATCAGATTCTCTCCGAAATGGATGGATTCGAACCTTACGACTCGGTTGTGGTGATCGCCGCAACCAACCGGCCCGATGTGCTGGATATGGCTCTGGTCCGGCCGGGACGCTTTGATCGTCAGGTTAAGCTGGACCTGCCGCAGCGGGAAGCGCGGCAGAAGATCCTGGAAATTCATACCCGTAAAGTGCCCCTGTCCGGTAAAGTTGATCTGGAAAATATGGCCGCGCGCACGGTGGGGTTTTCCGGCGCTGATCTGCGCAATCTTGTCAATGAAGCCGCGCTTTTAACCGGTCGCCGGGAAAAGCAGAAAGTAGGTCCGCAGGAATTTGACGATGCCCGCGATAAAATTATTCTGGGTGCAAAACGTGATGATATGATGAGTGATGAGGATAAGAAAATCGTCGCTTACCACGAATCCGGCCATGCCCTGGTCGCCCATCTGACCAAGGGCGCCGATCCCCTGCAGAAGGTGACCATTATTCCCCGCGGCCGGGCGCTGGGCGTTACCGAACAGATCCCGGAAGAAGAACGCTACAATATCAGCCGCAATTACCTGAAAAATCGTCTGAGCGTCATTTTTGGCGGCCGGGCGGCGGAGAAACTGGTGTTTTCCGATATGACCACCGGCGCCGGCAACGACCTGAAGGAGGCGACAAAACTCGCCAAACGCATGATTACGCAGTGGGGTATGAGTGAAAAAATCGGACCAAGGACAGTCAACCAAAATGAGGACCATCCTTTTCTGGGACGGGAAATCGTTCAAAATCGTGATTACAGCGAAGAAACTTCGAAGCTCATCGATGAAGAGGTGAAGCGGATTCTGGAAGAGGCTGAAAATCAATCGAGCCAGACACTGAAGGATAATCGTAAAAAACTGGATAAACTGGCGGAGGCCCTGCTCGAAGAAGAAACGCTGGATGCCGATCAGATTGCAAAGATACTGGATAAATAGTGGCGGCCTGTGGTTTTGTTTTTTTATAAATATTTTAAAAGTCGTTAATTTAAAATTTGAGGAGAAATATTATGCCTTTTAATTATATACCGCAATCAAAAATTGAGCTGCCCGAGCTTGAATTTAAATCGGGGCAGAATTTCACTGTCGATGATACGGCTTTAATCGTCGTGGACATGCAGAATGATTTCATAAAAGAAGGGGGCAGTCTTAAAGTCGATGCCGCGGAGGCAACCGTACCGAAAATTCAAAAACTGCTGGAGCGGGCGCGGAAGGCCGGTGTAAAAGTCGTTTTTACGCAGGACACTCAGTTTGAGGGCGATCTCGAATTTGAAATATGGCCCGAGCATTGCCTGAAGGGCAGCGAAGGCTGGCAGATTATTGATGAACTCAGGCCGCGGGATCATGAGCTTATTTGCCGAAAGAACCGCTATGACGGATTCTACGGCACGTGGCTGGAACATTACCTCAGCCGGGTGTGGAAGGTGAATCATGTTGTCATTGTCGGGACTGTGGCCAATATTTGCGTTCTGCATACGGCTGCATCGGCGGGATTGCGCTGGTTTAACATTGCCGTTCCGGCTAACGGCATTTCCGCGCTGACCGAATTCGACCAGGCTATGACCCTGCGCCAGGTATCGACACTTTACGGCGGCAGTATTGTGAAGGATTGTGAAGACATACAATTTAAATAACAGCGTGACAGCCGATTGGAATATATATCGAGGGTTATGCATTGATATATATGAAATCATTGCTATTTAAAATAATGTTTGAATCATGATAAAAATTATGTTTTTTAAAAATTTACAGATTTCCGATTGCATTATTCAATCCCCACCCCTCCCCACCTGCCTGCCTTCAGGCATGGCGCGTGGGGAGGGGCTTGGGGGTGAGGCGTAATGAGGCGTTTCAGGTAAAATAAATGTTCCGAAATATTATTTTGGACAAGTTTGATATAAAATATTTTCTAAAATTGAGGGGATGCAATGAAGTTTAAAACCGTACGTGATATCATTCAACATGTGGGCCGCTTCCATGATGAGGTGAGGCAGTTTTACGATAAGGCTGCCGAAACTTCGGAAGGGCCGCGCACTAAAATGCTCATGGACTATTTGAGCCGGCACAATGCCAGGTACCAGAAAGAGATTAAGGAACTGGAGAAAAGTGACAGCAGCAAGGTGCTCGATCAGTGGATTCAGTTTCCACCGGATTCATTGGGTACAAATGAACTCGATTCATTTACCATACATCATGAAATGAAAATTGAGGATGTATTCAAAACCATTTTGGATTTTCAGAATGCCCTGATTGCCTATTTTGAGCATCTGGCGCAGACCTCGAAATATGAAAAAGCGGTCGAGTTGTTTGAAAATATGGCTGAGGCCACAAAGCGGGAAAAAATCGATCTGGCCTTTAGCATGAATACGCTTCGGGATATTTGAGCGAAGCAGCGGCTTGAAAATTTAGTCTATGATTTTTTTCATCTGTTTAAAATCCCCACCCCTGCGCCCCTCCCCACGCGTGGGGAGGGGATGGGGGAGGGGATTCTTTTAATCATGCCTTTGTGTGTTTACAAAATCATGGATGTTTCATATAAAAAACGGCGGTATTTATGAATCGTAACGTAACGCAAAAACTTATCGAAAATCATCTCGTGGAAGGCGAGATGCAGGCCGGTAAGGAAATCGCGCTCAAAATTGATCAAACGCTGACCCAGGATGCTACGGGCACGATGGTGATGCTGGAATTCGAGGCGATGGGATTGCCCCGTGTAAAAACGGAGCTGTCCGCGCAGTATGTCGATCATAATCTGCTGCAGACCGACTTCAAAAATCCCGACGATCATTTGTTTTTGCGCAGCGCCTGTAAAAAATTCGGCGTCTGGTTCAGTCCGGCCGGGAATGGCGTCAGTCATCCCGTTCACATGGAACGCTTCGGGCGTCCGGGTAAAACGCTGCTCGGATCCGATAGTCACACCTGCGCCGCGGGCTCGATGGGCATGCTGGCCATCGGCGCCGGCGGTCTGGAAGTTGCCCTGGCCATGGCCGGTAAACCGTTTTTTGTCAATATGCCTGAAATCTGGGGCGTTAAGCTGAGCGGTTCGCTGCCGGAATGGGTGAGCGCCAAAGATGTTATTCTGGAGATGCTGCGCCGTCACGATGTAGATGGCGGTGTTGGTAAAATTATCGAATACTACGGACCCGGTCTGGAATCGCTTTCGGCGATGGACCGGCACGTAATCGCCAATATGGGCGCCGAGCTTGGCGCTACGACAACCGTGTTTCCCAGTGATGAAGCCGTGCGCCTTTTCCTGAAACGGCAGGGCAGGGAAGATCACTGGCGGGAACTGCTTGCCGACGAGGGCGCGGAATATGATCTGCACGATGAAATCAATCTGAATGAGCTCGAGCCTTTGATCGCCAAACCCACCAGTCCGGGCAATGTTGTCCCGGTAACCGAAGTTGCCGGCAAAGAAATCTATCAGACCATGGTCGGATCATCCGCCAATCCCGGATTTCGTGATTTTGCCATCGCCGCGGAAATTGTTGATGGGGAACGCATACACGATCGTGTTTCTTTTGATATTAATCCTACTTCGCGCCAGATTATGGTCAATTTGATTGAGCGCGGCTATATTACCAAACTGGTACAGGCCGGGGGACGCGTTCATCAGTCCGGATGTAACGGCTGTATCGGCATGGGCCAGGCGCCGGCCAGCGGACAGATCAGTTTGCGCACCGTGCCGCGTAATTTCCCCGGACGTTCCGGAACCAAAGAGGACCAGGTTTATTTATGCAGCCCGGAAACGGCGGCGGCATCGGCGCTGACGGGTGTCATTACCGATCCGCGTACCCTTGAAAAAAAGTATAAACCGGTCAGTGAACCGGACGACCTGAATACCAATGCCGGCGTAGTCGTTGCGCCCGATGATGCGGATCAGGATACGAAAATTGAAAAAGGTCCGAACATCAAAGACCTGCCGCCGTTTGATCCATTGCCGGAAAAGTTTTCCATACCCGTGCTGCTCAAGGTGGGCGATGATGTATCCACCGATGAGATCATGCCGGCCGGAACGCGGGTTTTACCATTCCGCAGTAATATTCCGGAGATCAGTAAATTTGTATTTGATCCGGTGGATGAATCCTTTTATGAACGGGCAATGAAGCAGCGTGATGCAGGCTTTGTAATTATCGGCGGGAAAAATTACGGACAGGGTTCCAGTCGCGAGCATGCCGCACTGGCGCCGAGATATCTGGGATTAAAGGTGGTGATCGCCAAAAGTTTCGCCCGTATTCATTTTCAGAATCTGGCGAACTTCGGTATCCTGGCGCTGGAATTTGCTGATAAAAATGACTGGGATCAGGTTGAGCAGGATGATGTGCTGGTGATCAAAGATATCCGTAATGCCGTCAAAAACGGCGATGCGATCAAAATCACCAATGAGACAAAGGACAAAACGATTGAAACCCGTCATTCGCTGACCCCGCGTCAGGTTGAAATGGTTCTGGAGGGCAGTCTGATCAATGTGGTGCGCAAAGAAATTGAGCAATAGATTGTTAACCGTTATAATTATCTGAACTTCGGGATTGGTTCCGATTTCAGGGTAAAACTTTTTGAGCCTGATAAGAACTTGGATTAATGTTTTTGAACATGGTTATTCATAAATTGTGCTCACATAGACGCTAAGGCACGAAGAATTAATAGTTTGAGATTTCCGGATTGTGGTAAATTAAATTGACGCTAATTTGTATCGTTATCTTTGATTTTTGAACCAAACCAATCACAGTTTATTTAACTATTGTAGTTTAATCTTCTATGTGATATTTCCTCGCAGAGGAAATAATTATTTTAGTAATACAAAGAAACCTGGCTCCTGGACCCTCGCAGCAGATTTATAGTTTGATTTATATCTCATGACGCATTGGCGGTTCGATCGGCGTTGGGAATTATAAATTTTCCCCGAGTTGAACTAATCTTTTACCACAAAAGTGGTTGCTTACGCCACAAAAATAAACTTCCAAGGTAAGAGTTATATATTTGCAATCGAACTGAAATATTATCTGTTTATCATCACAAGAGTAAATTCTTTCGTTAAACCTAATGATTATGGCATATTGACGGATAACGTTTAAGGATGTAATTATTTGTTAAAGCGTGCTGTAGAATCTAAACCCACGCTTGACACCACACATATTTATGTGTAAAATTAATTTAAAAATTGGAGGATCAAATGCCGTCAAATTTAGCAATAGATGATGAACTCTTGAACATGGCAAAAAAAATTGGAAAACATAAAACCAAGCGTGCTGCCGTAAACGAGGCATTGCTTGAATACATTCAAAGGCGGAAGCAATTCGAAATCACTAAATTGTTCGGAAAGATTGATTACGATAAAGATTATGACTATAAAAAACAGCGCGGTGTTCAGTGAAGGTAATTGTTGATACCTGCATTTGGTCAGAGTCGTTGAGAAGAGGAACGGTTCGGCAATCCGGGCATACAAAAGAACTTACCGAATTGATTAAAGAAGTCAGGGTGCAAATGCTCGGACCGATCAGACAGGAACTTTTATCGGGATTGAAGTCAACTGAACAATTCAATGAATTAAGACTTCACCTGTCCGCATTCAAGGACTCAAGGCTTGAAACGCATGATTATGAAAAGGCTGCTGAATTTTTTAATATTTGCCGGCGTAAAGGCATTCAGGGATCAAATACAGATTTTTTGATTTGTGCAGTTGCATATCACAGGGATTTTGAAATATTCACGACTGACAAGGATTTTGAATATTATAAAAAATATATCCCGATAAAGCTATATCAAATGAGGCACAGCCAACCGGGCGTTTAACAAACCGCTTGCTCAACCCGGAACAAAGCAGGCCTGGCTTTTATCCGATTAGTGCCAAAAATAGAGGCAGCAATCATCTTTCCGATCACTTCAGCACCATGCATTTTTTTGTTTCCGTAAACACCGCATCACCCGAGGTCGCTGTCAACCGGTAAAAATATATGCCCGAGCCGACATCCGTGGCATCCCACTGATACTGATAACTGCCCGGTCCCTGCCTGCCGGGTTGGATTAGCGCTGCTGCAGCGGATCGCTGACATCGCGGATTTCGATCATATCGCCCACTACATAAAAGAGCAGATTATCATGGCAGACCATGTTTTCCGGCTGATAAATCATCAGGCGGCAAATTTTTGGATTTCGACAATCGCACCGTTTTCCACGGCGCGTTCAGCCCGCTCCAATAATTTTTCAGAAATTTCTTCTGATAAATAGTATTCTCCACAATTTACGCAAACCTCAGCCGGGACCTCCCTGAACACAATAGTCGATTCTTCGCGTTGTAGTGTAACGGTTACCAGGCCGGCATCTGTTTTGCCTCGCCTGCAGATAACACAATACATTATTTTCTCCTTGTTTTACAATCGTTTCCCCAGATGTTTTTGTCAGGAATATAAACTGCTTTGCTTCAATAATCCAAAGGGAGAATTCCACAGGGACCCCCTTTGTAATATATAATAGTAACTGGTAGTATTATCCGGGCTGTTTAAAATCTTGTGCACGAAACCGTCCGGCAGTAAAAAAATAAAATCTGTTCGGATTGCTCACCAGATAATCTTTGAATAATATTCCCTGATTATATCATCCTTCGTGACAATGGGTACATTTTTCATTTGTGCGGTGGCGACGATCGTCCGGTCAGCGGGATCGCGATGCGCCCAGTTCAAATTAATATTATCCACCCAGATATCTTCATCAACCGGGATTATCTCAACCGATCCCAGTTGCCTTAAACGATTCACATATCCGGACAGACTGTCATCAAAGTGCAATATACCTTTTTTCTTCTTAATACCGATCTCCCAGATGGATATGGAGGAAATTAAGGCGCCGTCAACAATGATTCTGTCGCAGGCCCGTTTTGCTGCCGGGGATAATTTCCCGGGATCCAGAGTCCACCACAACAAAGCACAGGTATCTAACAATATCATTGACTATTTCCCCATTCATCGCTTTCCGGCTGCATGATTGAGTCGTCCATGGATACCTTGCCGCGCAAATCGGCGAAAACGTCTTCCACTTTTTGTTTCTTCTTTATTGGCACCACTTTTAAGGTGGGTGTGTTGTTATTTGTAACAATCAGTTCTTCGCCGCTTTCCTCGACGTGACGGAAGTATTCAAGCATTTTAGCCTTAAGTTTGCCTTTTGATACTTTTTTCATATACATTTTCCTGACTACGGTTGTGACTACAGGCAAGTTAGAGGAAAATTATTTGGATGTCAAATATAGCTGTTTTCTGAACACGGCGTGCTGAACGGTAACTCATTTGGTCCATTTGCTCCGCCGAGTCGGGATTTCCGCTTGCCCGCCTATGGCGTGGCTGCACTTGATAATCCAAAGGAGAATAGTCCTGATATCATGATTTTATTGGTAATCTGGTTATTCGGATATTTTCTTTATCGACAACACATATAGAATTTTTTAACACATTAAGTTCGATCTTTTTAAGCACCCGTCGTAATAGATCCCGCCTCTCCGCGTCCGAATAATTACCTCCACGGAATAAAATAAGCCCCGGGCCTTCAGCCGCACTGAGAGCCAACATTCTCGGAAAGTCCAGATCAGCGGTAATAATTATGGCCTGCTTATCGCGCGCCTTTTATAGTATTTCCGCATCGGAAGCGGCGCCCATTCCTATTTTTGAAACATGGATACCCTGTAAATTGAATTCTTCCAGTAAAGGAACAAGTGAAGGGGATACAGGCATATCTAACAGAAAAATCATGAGGCAATATTGATAATTTGTTCGTCAGCGAGAAATGCGGCATAATCCAGCGCAGCCTGGATATCCTCTGCTTCCAGATAGGGCTATGATTTGAGAATTGATTCTTTTGTCTCTCCCGCTGCCAGTAATCCAAGCAGGCGGGAAACCGGAAATCTTAAATCCCTGATACAAGGTTTACCGCCAAATACATTATTGTTCACGGTTATTCTTTTGAAATACATTGGATTCGATTCCTTTTGTTTTTAAGGATTTTAACAGTTACAAAACGGATATGCAATAATTTTTAGTAAATTTTGATTTTTCGCTCAGCGAATGATTGCAGTGTGTCCGCCTATGCGATAATTCCTGAAAATGCTTTTTCCCCGCCTCTGCAGATAGCGCTATAAGCGGATGCAGTACATCACGCAGTCATATTCCTTTTTTATCCGGCCCGACTCCTGAAAACGATCGAATATATTTTTGAGCGCATCCATTAACGGCTGATAATTTTTATCCTGCGCTTGGGGACAATAGGATGAAGATTCCAGTCTGCCGGTCAATGACGGCAGGTCGAATAGCTGAAAATTTTCAAAATGGTATCGGGTAATTTGTTTATCAGGAAAAATTTGCCGTATCTTTTTCATAGTGAATTGTTTATGATTAACGGCGTCATATTCACTGCAATATTTCAGCAGGGCTGCCTCATATGCTTTATGAAATTGATTAATTTCCACTTTTCTTTCATTCCATATCAGGGCGAGCAGACCGTTTGGTCTGAGTATCCGGTTGATCTCAGCAATGGTCGGTTCGGTCTCAAACCAGTGGAAGGCCTGGGCCGCGGTGACCGCATCCATACTTTCATCGGCCAGGGCGGTGTTTTCAGCTGATCCTGAACGGGATGTAAAACCGGGGTAACCGGACAGGGTTTGTTCCGCATAATGGCGCATAGGCGCGTTCGGTTCAACCGCGAAAACCCGGAAACCGTTTTCCAGCAGCAGGCGACTGAATATGCCGGTGCCCGATCCGATATCGGCAATCACAGCACCGGATTTCAGCTGGCAGCTGTTTTTGAGCACATCGATCAGTTTGCGCGGATATGCTGGACGGTATCGGGCGTATTTTTCAACGCGGTCCGAAAATCTTTTTTTGGGTTTGTATTTATGAATTTGGGACATATTAAATGTATTCAATTTTCCGGGAGAGTAGCAAGTTATTTTATACGTATTTTCGGGAGGCAGAACAGGAAGTTAATGCCGTTCTGCCTGACTTTACATATCAGTTTCATATTTATTATTTCACTAATAAAAGTTTGATGACTTTTGTCCTGAACGCTTCCATCCTGCAAAAATATACGCCTGAGGTTAAATCCGAGCCGTCAAATTCAACGGTATAAAAACCGGCTTCCTGCGGTTGATCCACCAATACTTTTACCCTCCTGCCTAAAATATCATAGATTTCAATTTTTACCTTATGATAGGAATAGATTCTGTAAGAAATATTTGTGCGCGTATTAAATGGATTGGGGAAATTTTCATAAAGAACATCGTCCCTGACCGGCGGACGAAATAATTCATAATCAAAATTATAGCTTTCGTTCGATTGCACGTTCGCCCAAATATCATACCCCGTTCCACTATGTTGATTACTTTCATAAGCAAATAATATTTTGCCGTCAAATATATCCGCACTATTGGCAATCATATATTCGCCCCGGTAACTGTCCAGCGATTCGAAATGATGGAGCTGGTTTAAATAGGTCTCCTGAATGTTATCATTCATATAACAACCGTAAACATCCTGCCTTACCGTCCACGTAAAGTAAAGCTTGCGATTTTTAAATCGGGCAATCCGCGGGCCGTATGAAATATAGGAGCCATTCCCTATTAAGTTAAAGAGCGTGCGATTGTTTTCATCTTTATAGTTTCGATAAATTCTCATTCCTTGCGAACTGAGACAGGCCGCCGCGTAGTTCCCCGGAGAATCGAGAAAATTATGCATGGCGTAGGTTGATTCATAAATACTTATTTCTCCTATAACAATCGTGTCTGAAATGGTTCGTCCGCGCATATCATAGAAAAGTCCTAAAATCTTATCGCCGGGACGTTGTCTTTGCGGGTCATAATGACGCCATGATGTAAAGATTTTGAAACTGTCATTGATGGCAGCGGTAAAGTGTAGTTGCCGGTATTTTTGTTCCTTTTGAATTAAAGTTCTTTTCGACAATATCGTATTTAAATTATTGTCCAGCGTTTTAATATGTGCATTAGGGTAATAGGTCTTTGAATTAAACCAGCATAATAGAACCTGATCGTGATCATTAATCGCCAGCGATATGTCATAAACATCGTGAGGCTCATCAATCAATTTATTCGAACCGATTTTTTCGCCCTGTGTACTGATGCGTTGTAAATAAATATCACTCTTATAAATTTTATCCGCGCCGGAAAAAGCAATTAAAAATGTTCCGTCAGAAAAGTTTTTAACCGCTATATTTTTCAGAAACCAATGGTCCGAATCGGTATCATTTATCTTGATATTTGCTCCGACAGGGTTATATGCTTCATCGTAAATCTGTGCATATAAATCATAACGGCCATTGCGCCGATCCTGCCAGAGCATAATACTTTTACCCCGATCATTAAAATAAACCAATGGATCGGACTGTCCGGCGCTGTAAATATCATCATGAATTTTTACCAGTCCGCCCAGGGGCGTATAATCCGCAGCATACTTTTGTAAGAAACAGTCCGTGTCGTTTATCCGGTATTGCATAAATGCAGTATAAAATTGTTGATCATGGATATTCGTTATAACCGGATCCCGAACATAGACGGAATCTGAAATGCCTAAAGGTAGGTTGGTCAAGTTGCTTAAAATTTCTCCGGTTGTGGATATTTGCTTGCATTTTAATGGATTCCCTTTAGATACAAGAATTAGAAATTTCTTATCCCTGTCGGATGCAACGCTTCCCTCACACCACCAATTCTCAGATTCATATATTTCAATCTGTTCGGTTACAAAGTAACCATCATTGTGGTATATTCGGCCGCTAATTCCGTTATTTTGCCAGATTATAAGGTAATGTCCGTCTTTTGTTGCGCTGAGCTCAGGGAACCAGTGATCACTGGTTTCGCTTGTATCGCTCACCGTAATATTTGTACCGATTTTATTCCCATTGCTGTCAATGTTTTGCAGATATATTCTTGAGCGGCCTGTAAAGTTTTCACTCCAGACCACAACAAATTTCCCGTAACCATCCACAGCCACGCGTTTACCGCTGCCAATACTGGAAGATCCCTGTCCATTGATATCATTTACCATGAATTCAACTCCGGCCGGAATCCCTTGCGGATCGAACAGGCGGGCATACGTATTATATCCGGGGGTGGCGCCCGCATCCTGATTCCAGACTGCCAAAAAATATCCGCTTTCCGTAACCGCAATCGAAGGATAATTTGTATTGATCCGTTGGATGCTGTTTAATTGGAAGTTATCTCCTTTTTTTTGGCCATCCTGACTAAATCGCTGCGCCAGTATCTGATGAGAGTCTTGTCCCCAGGCAACGATAAAATCGCCGCCGGCGTTGCAGGCAATTGCCGGGGCGCTGTTCCACCGATTTGGTTCATGGCTAACTAAAATATTGTTACCGATCCGGTTACCCTGATTATTAAAAAATTGCGCATAGATTTCTTTTTCACCATTACGGGTATCTATCCATGCCGAGGCATAATTGCCCTGTCCGTCAATTGCTATATTGGGGCTCCACTGTTCCGCGCCGTAGTCGCCGGCTAACTCATTTACTCTGAAATCGGATTGGAAATATGGCAATGGATCCCATTCATTTCCTGCGGAGTAAGCAAAATCGGACAGACCCGGAATATCATCATCAATAATCAGGGCGGGATTGCGGTACATAATTCCGTTTTGCTCAAATACCTGCGCATCAGCGTAAACTATGAATATTAAACAGATGATGAGCATTGCAGGAATAAATATTTTGGCATAATATTTCATAATTGCCTCGTTAATTTTAAACAAAATTATTTATCAGGGCAGCGATTAAAAATAAAAGTTCAACCCCAGTCCGACCCGCGTTACGATATCCGACTTTGTATATTCCTTTTGGTAAGTATAAGTACGGTTATCACTCACCTCTCTGTATTTATAAGTGGCATTAAAGCGTGAATAATGAAAGCGGATACTCGAATATAATGATAATGATTCGTTGAACAGATACTCCACACCGAAGCCCAGACTGAGGTTCAGGGGCGAGTTCATTCCTTCGGTAAATTCTGATTTATTGTTATCATATTGGGTTGGGGACGGGTTTTCTTCGGGGTATAATGATTTTGTTTTGTCCGTGGCAAAGGCAAATTGTTTTCCGGCGCCCGCCAGAATGAAAGCGCTGACTTTTTGCGCACACAAATTACTGAGATAATATTTCAAACCCAGGTTAATAATAAAAAGATCAAGACCAGAGGTCTCGACATTGCCACCGTCGTTATTATCCTCATTATCCGTATATCTCGAATGCCATTCAAACCTTTCCTTTTTATAATATGCCGTATAGCCAATATCCAATGTTATGCGCAGTTGTGATAACAGCGCATAGGAAAACTGCCCCTCGAAAAAAGATTCAATATCTGCATAAGATTTGATATATACATTTGAATGATATCCGGAATTCTCATAATAGTAATATATTTTCCCCGAATAATAAGGGGTGTAATAGGCGCCGAATGACCAGCGGAAATATTCAGTATCTTCGGCTGGCCGATCCGTAATATTATTTTTTTGTCGTTGTACATTTTTTTTCGCTTCATCCCGCGCTTTTTCCCTTTTTTCCCTGACTTTCCGCTCTTTTTCTTTTCGCGCTTCCTCTTCTTTGCGTTGTTTTTCCAGCGCTTCCTTCCGTTTTTGATTACGTGTTTTAATGAACTGGCGCAGTTGATCAATATCCATTAAAAAGCCGCTGCCTTCCTCGAAAACCCTACCCTTATTCCCTAATATGATTTTTTTAACGTTAACGATCCCTGAAGACGAACCGTAACCTGTGTCGCCGTATTCAATTTTAACGATTTCTTCATTTAGCTCAATGACATTACAGAAAAATACTTTATCTCCTTTCAAGATAAGGGTGTCTGAATAACTTGGATTTTGGGCGAAACAGGTCAGGGGGATTAAGATACAAAGCAATGCTTTCATAGCTTTTCCTTTCGAAAATTTAATTATGTAAACCGTTTAAAAATTCAGAGGAATCAAAACAAAGTTTAGTCAAACAAAAATCATACCACCATTTTTTTTGGGAAATCTCTGTAGAATTGTCTCAAACTACTGGCAATATGTTTACTTGCTTTACACTGATATGAAAACGGACTATACAGATCGGTGGGAGCGCGCCCTTGTTTTAATTAATAAATTTTAATTTTGCCAATTATTAAGCCGCTCCAATGCCCGAAAATACTCGGTTTTGGTGGTGATGATTTTGTATTCACATAGTATTAAGTGTGCTTTAATTAGCTGTGTGGTCTTGCGCAAAATTATTCTAAGAAATTTGATCGGTAAAAAGACAGGCGCACCCTAACCGCTTTTCCATTCTTTATCGCTGGCTTATACTGCCATGAACGAATTATTTTTTTTAATTCACGTTTAATCTCCGGCAGAAAATTTCCCGTGAAGTTTATTTTTTCGACTCTGCCTTTTTCATTCAAAATAATTTCAATTTCTTTTATATCATAAAAATCGTTAAATGGATTGTTTTTCACAACCTTCGTGTTAAAACTGATATCTTCCTGTAGAAAGAATGGCGGTTCGTTTACTTCATATAATTCATAAGCTCCGTATTTTCTTTGTGATGCTAATTTGTGTTGCAACTTTTTCGTTGGGATGCCATTAACTGTGGGATAATCCGGTGTACCGTTAAAATAGCTATACGAGACATATACGGAATATTTAGTGCGTTTTTTGCCAATTTTTAGTGGTTGGAAACGCGCCTGTTTTGATGCTTCAACAGCCAGACTATCATAGACAGGATGCGATCTTATTACAGTAAATATCGATTCAACGGCTCCCTCTTCGTTAATGAAAACTTGCAAGGCGGTCGTTGCTGTCAAGTTAATTTCGTTTAATTCTTTACAGGCATCGATTTTCTTTATCGACTTTACGAATGATTTTATATTCGTTCCCGTATGTCGTGGGACCTTCTCATAAACTTTAATTAGCTCATTACTTGTTTTTCCATCTTTATTGTAAATCATATCGGGGTACCTTATGATTGATTTATTACATGAAAAAACCGTAATTAATGCGAATAGTGTTAAAAATTTATATATTTCAATCCCTTTGCTTAAAAGGTTGGATGTGCGATTTTATCGAGGTTAGATGCACTTATCAGCTGAATCCACGCCCGAAAAATTCAGCAAATTTTGAAATTTAGTATTTAATTCTGAACGAATTAATTTCAAGGTGATAACCCAGCGCTTTCGCATTTTTTTTCAGGGCAGCAACGGATGGTGAGTGTTTACCGCTGGTGAGTGAAGATTCTAATCGGGTAATTGCCGGTGGCTAGGTTCCCATTCGCTTTGCGATTTCAGCCTGTGACATTCCGGCCCTATGCCGGGCTGCCAACATTTCACGCAACAAGTTATATTCGGGTTCGAGATTCTCATATTCTTCCTTCACCCCTTGTTTATCTAATGCTTTTTGCTTTAATTCATCATGACTCATTTTCTTTCACCTCTTCTGTTTCCCTATTCCGGAACACAGCTCCGCCCCGTCAGTTACAGGGCGGCAGCGCTGCAAAATAAAAAAGAAACAATTCAATTCTAAAATAAGTCGCAAATACAGGCGCTTTTAAACGTCTGTATCTGTTGAATCTATCTGCAAAATATGCGTACGGTTCTGTCTTAATCCATGGCAGGATTATCGATTTATAAACGATGCTATTAAATATCCGAAAAAAAAATTAAAAAACAAGAAAAAAATGCAGGAAGTGGAAAAATGAATTAATGGATTTTTGGATTATGGATAGAAATAAAAAGGAAAACCGGAATATTGCCCCGGCGGGTTCTTTTGGGAATTGAGTGGATTGGTGGAAATGCGCAGATTTGATTAGTCGTATTAGATGAAGTTGGATCGTCCGATATATCTGAAAACTGCGCTGAAACCGTTCTAAGGCGTAAATAATATTTTTGAATCCCCGGCAATCAGAGTATTTTAAAAAAAATTGTTATGCACGCATCCCTAATTGTAAATTGAATATTTAATAGAGAAACTTTAATTTTGAGACGGAAAGGCAAGCGCGGAGGCTGTACATGCGATTCATTATTTTAACGGTAATTACGGGGTTTTTAATGCTGTCCTGTAAAAACAAAACGATTTACGAAAATGATGCGTTTTATATTACCCCGGACCGGGTGGTGCAGGGTGAATACGAGGCGCGGGCGCTCTCGGAAAATGTAATCGAATCGAATTACCGCAGCGATTACAAAGTGCCCACCAAACGGGAAGTCTATTTCAAGTTCAGTATTAATGGCGGGGACAATGAACGTTTCCCGGGAGAAGACCATCGCATTATTCTGGATTCCGGGAATAAGGACATGCTTTCTGCGGTGTATCCTTTTGGTGAGCCGGATCCGGAAAAGGTAGTTCATCAAAAGGCAGAAAACGATCCGTATCTGAAAAAAGCCGTTGCGGTTACCTTGCGCTGCGATTTCCGGCACGTGCTTGCAGTATTTGAAGCGCAGGGGGCCTATACCACTCAAACCGGTGTAACGATCGACAAGGAAGCATTTGAAGGACTGTATATTGCCGGTGGAACCGCACCGCTGAGCTGGGATTTTGCCTCACTTGCCGGAAACGACGCACTACGCATGCGCGATGAAAACAACGACGGCATCTACGAAATTACACTTAATTTCCAGCCTTATCAGCAGCAGGAAAAACCAGATAAAGAAAAGCAGGTCTGGCGGCTGACACAAAATATTTCCGGACTGCCCGCTTACCAGTCGCCGCTGCTGTTGATCGATGCCCTCTATAATCTATCCCTCGAAGAAATGCTGCTCGATATTCGTGAAGATGGCGCTTTCATGGCCGGTAAAAAATGGCCCGGCGTCTGGACCCGCGATATCAGCTACAGCATCCTGCTTAGTCTGGCCGCTCTGCAGCCCGAAGCTTCAAAAAAAAGTCTTATGGCTAAAGTGAATCGTGACCGTATTATTCAGGATACGGGAACAGGCGGTTCGTGGCCGGTATCGACCGACCGCATGACCTGGTCGCTGGCGGCCTGGGAAGTCTACAAAGTAAGCGGCGAACGGGACTGGCTGGAACAGGCATTCAAGATTATTAAAAATTCAGCGGAAGATGACCTGCAGACGGCCCGCGATCCGCACAGCGGTCTGTTTTACGGCGAGTCTTCTTTTCTGGACTGGCGCGAGCAGAGCTATCCGCGCTGGATGGATCCCAAAGATATTTACCGCTCGCAGTGTCTCGGAACCAATGCGGTGCACTTTCAAACATACCGGATTCTTAGCGAAATGGCGGAAATCCTGGGTAAACCGGCGGATAAGTATCGCCGGATTGCCGCTGAAATCCGTGATGGTATAAACCGTTTCATGTGGCAGGAGGAGCGCGGATACTACGGTCAGTTTCGTTACGGACGGAATTATCCTGCTCTTTCCAGAAGATCGGAAACGCTTGGCGCGGCGCTGTCTATCCTGTTCGGAATCGCCGATAGCGCAAAATCCGATAGAATGACTGCATCGCTGCCGGTAACGCGTTTTGGCCCGACCTGCATTTATCCGCAGATTCCCGATATTCCGCCCTATCACAATAACGGCATCTGGCCTTTTGTGGTTGCTTACCGGACCTGGGCGGCCGCGGAGGCGGGCAATGCAGCGGCGGTGGAACACGGGATGGCTTCTATTTACCGGGCGGCCGCGTTGTTCCTGACCAACAAGGAAAACTTTGTTGCCGGGAGCGGCGATTTTATGGGCACTGAAATCAACTCCGACCGTCAGTTGTGGAGCGTGGCCGGCAATCTGGCTCTGGTTTACCGCGTAATGCTGGGCATGCGCTTCGGTACGGATTACCTGACATTCGAACCGTTTGTGCCGTGCAATTATGATGGCACCATGCATTTAACCGGTTTTAAGTATCGCGATATGACACTCGATATCACCGTTGAAGGATTCGGATCCGGCATCGCTCAAATTTTACTGGACGGCGAAGCGCAGAAGGAAGCGCGGGTCGATGGCAACCTGCAGGGTCATCATGAATTGTACATTCGTCTGAACGATAAAGAACAAACGGCTCAGAAAATAAATATGCTGGCAAACCATTTCAGTCCGGTTGCTCCTAAAGTAAGTTATGAAAACGGTCATCTGAAATGGCCGGCAATCGACCAGGCCGACACCTATGTGATATTTGAAAACGGTCGTGAAATCAGTCGCACCCGGGAAACCGCTTATCCGGTTCAGTCAACCGAGACATTAAAGGAAATACAGGTGCTGGCCTGTGATGCGGACGGCTGGTGTTCATTTTTGAACGAGCCGTTAGCGCTGATCGATGACATGCAAATTATAGAAGCAGAACAGGGTAAAAAAGGCCGGAGTCTTTATGACGGATTTCAGGGCAGCGGTTATATCGAAATCAGTAAAAACGAAAATCGCAAAGTAAGCTTTAACTTTGATACCCGGATAAACGGGGTCTATGCGCTCGATTTCAAATACGCCAACGGTGAGGGTCCGATCAACACCAGCAACAAGTGCGCCTTGCGCAATGCCTATGTCGACGGGCAGCAGGCGGGGACATTTGTGTTTCCCCAGCGCGGTAACCGGAACCGGACCGATTGGGGCTGGTCTAATCCGCTGCGTGTGGCGTTAAATGCCGGCAGCCACAGGCTTGAATTACGTTTCGAAGCGTCCAATGAAAATATGAACGGCGATGTGAACCGGGCATTGCTGGATGCCCTGCGCATCAGACGACTGGAGTAGACGTTTGTGGCGAGAACGTTTATTATGCTTGAAACGCAGCGTTACGACCCAACCCCCTCCGGCCTCTTCCCGCGCCTGGGGCTGAACCGCGTACACAGTTAACGCCGCTTTATCGGGGGTCGG
>CAYXRA010000040.1:0-32235 GCA_964467525.1 uncultured Calditrichaceae bacterium | reverse complement strand
AGGCCCCAAAGGCCCCAAAGGGGTGCCTGTGGCAGGTGGCTTACGCCAGGGTGGGTATTCAAACAAATGAAAGTTACTTTTTTAGGGACGGGCACATCTCAGGGCGTACCGGTTATCAATTGTGACTGCGCCGTCTGCCGGTCCGATAATCCCAAAAACACACGGCTGCGCTCTTCAATCATGATTGAGGCCAATGGTCTCCATATACTGATTGATACGGCAACGGATATGCGCCAGCAATTTCTGAAATTCCCTTTTCCCAGAATCGACGCCGTTTTGTATACCCACAGTCATGCCGATCATATTTTCGGCATCGATGAAATCAGAAGATTTAATTATATTCAGAAAGAAGTTGTACCGGTTTACGGTGATGAACAGACGATTGAACGTATCAAACGCGCTTTTCCCTACGCGATCAGCGGGGGTGATTTGAAACCGGGCGCCCCGAATATCACCGCCAATACCATTAATGGCCGCCTAAAACTATCCGGTACGGAAATCATATCGGTTCCGCTGATGCACGGTGACATCACGGTGCTGGGATATCGCATTAATAATTTTGCCTATTGTACCGATGTCAATGCGATTCCGCAGGAAAGTTATGAAAAATTAGCGGGACTGGATGTGTTCGTGCTTGGCGCTCTGCGCGAAAAAAAGCATTCCAAGCACTTTTCATTAAAAGAGGCGATTATTGAAGCGGAAAAAATCGGCGCGCGAAAAACGTATTTTACCCATATCAGCCATATTCTTGATCACGATAAACACGGGCGGTTGCTGCCGGAAAACTGTGCTTTTGCTTACGACGGTTTACGCCTTGATTTATAAACGGGGCTTCAGTGAAGCTTTAAGCCGGTGTGTTTCGAAAGCGGACTGATGATTCCGTTAAACCGGAATACCGGATGCTGATAAGGGAAAAGAACAGCGAAAACAAATAATTGTAATTCAAATCAGGGAATAAATAATGAGAATTCTAATCATCAACGGTCCGAACTTAAATTTGCTCGGGCGGCGCAAACCGGATATTTACGGCCACAAATCACTCGAAGATATCAACCGGTTTATCAGTGATTACTTCAAAAAAGTAAAACTGACGTTTTTCCAGAGTAATCACGAAGGACAACTTGTTGAGCAAATTCAGCAGGCCAATGCTGAGGTTGACGGTGTCGTTCTCAATGCCGGCGCTTTTACCCATTATTCCTATGCCATCCGCGATGCTATCGAAGCGATTGAAAAACCGGTAATCGAAGTGCATATCAGCAATATCTACGGCCGGGAATCCTTTCGCGCCAACTCGGTGATTTCCGATGTTTGCAGCGGAACGATCAGCGGACTGGGTGTTTACGGCTATGTTCTGGCGGTGCAGGCGCTGGCACATCGGATTAAAAGGGAAAAAGATTAGTTTGACCATATTCGAACATATCAAATCCTTAACAAAACATTCTTTTGTTTACACGATCAGCACCTTTATCCAGCGTGCATTGGGATTTATTTTACTGCCTGTTTACACAAGCGTGGAATATTTACCGGATCGCAGCGCCTATGGCGATCTGACTTTGGCTTACACCTTTATCGCCTTCATGACGATTGTTTATCTTTACGGCATGGATGCGGCGCTGATTCGATATTTTTTTCTGGGTAAATATAAACGGGAGGATGTTTATAAAACATCACTGGCCGCTGTGCTGGTGAACGCTGTTTCCCTCTCTTTACTGCTATATTTATTTTCACCATCCGTCGCCCGTTTGATTTTCGGGTCGCCGGACTATGCCAATTTCATCAAAATTGCCGCATTGATTTTACTGCTGGACGGGGTGGGTAATCTGCCCTATCATCTATTGCGTGCCGAGGAACGCTCGCTGAGCTATACTTCGATTCGCGTTGGGCGATTTATGCTGGAGCTGACCCTGAATATCGTTTTTGTCGTTTTCCTGAGACTGGAAGTGCTGGGTATTTTATATGCCAACCTGATTGCCTCCATAGTAAATTTACTGGTATTGATTCCCTTCCAGCTAAAATATCTGAAGGGTTCGGTCCGTTTCGATATATTCAAAACACTGGCAAAATTTGCCCTGCCCATGCTTCCCAATGGTCTGGCCTATCTGACCGTGGAAGTGAGCGACAAATATCTGATGCGGCTTTTGCTGGATAAGGACACGCTGGGGGCTTATTCCGCCAATTATAAATTTGGTTCGCTGCTGCTGTTGGTGGTCACCGCTTTCCGCACCGCCTGGCAGCCCTTTTTTCTGAAAATTTCAAAGGATGAAAACGCAAAAAATATTTATGCCAGGGTGATGACCTATTTTGTACTGGCCGGGGTTTTTATTATCATCTTCGGCAGTTATTTTATCGAATATATCGTGCGCATTCCGGTCTTGCCGGGAAAAACAATTATGGGTTCGGCCTACTGGCACGGGACCGTCGTCATTCCCATTGTGCTGACTGCTTATTTGTTCTACGGTATTTACGTAAATCTTACGGTTGGCATTTACATCGAAAAGAAAACCCGGCTGATGATTATTTTCACCGGACTGGCGGCATTGGTTAACGTGGGCAGTAATCTTTATTTAATGCCGGCATTCGGCATGATCGGAGCCGCGGTGGCGACGCTGCTGAGTTATGTGACGATGGCGCTGTCGATCTTCATTGCCAATCAGCGGATTTATCCGATTCGGTATGAATACAGGCGGCTGGGCATTTTGCTGGCTTATCTTTCGCTGATGCTGTTTTTATATTATTATTTTGACCTGACGCTTGTAATGCGGATTGTTCTGTTTCTGGTTACGCCGGTTTTAATTTTGCTGTTCGGTTTTTTCAGGAAGCATGAAACGGATGTTGTCCGGCGCGGTTTCAAACGGTTGAAGGCCGGCCGGCGGGACACCGGCAATACTGGATAAAAAATGATATTCACCGTTATCCTTAAAATACTGCTCATACCTGTATCGCTGCTATACGGTCTGATTATTGAAATCAGAAATTTAATGTATCGTCTGCGGATATTTAAAACTCATAAATTTCCCGTGCCGGTCATTTCCGTTGGTAATATCACCGCCGGTGGAACCGGTAAAACCCCTTTTACCATTTTCCTCGCAAACGCCCTGAAGGAAAAATATAGAACGTTGGCTGTGATAAGTCGCGGCTATGGCCGCAGAAGCCGCGGAATGCAGCTTGTCTCCGACGGCAGTACAATCAAAAATGATGCCCTTCAGTCCGGCGACGAACCGCTGCTGATCGCCAAAAAGGTACCGGGGGCAATCGTTGCTGTTGCCGAGAGAAGAAAAGAAGCCATCGAATTTGTAATTAAAAATTTTGAGGTGAAGCTGATTATTTTGGATGATGCCTTCCAGCATCGTGCCGTCCATCGTGATATTGATTTTCTGCTGATAAACGTCCGGGAACCGTTCAAATGGAATTTGCCGCTGCCATCGGGCACCCTGCGTGAATTTCAGCATAACCGCAAACGCGCCGATTTTATCATAAATACAAATATCAAAACAGATACCGCACGGCAATTCAGAGGTTCGGCTGAAAATATCTTTAACAGTTTTTCCGAAGTCGGCGACCTGTATGACGCGGATTTCAAATTTCGGGGAACAACAGATCAGCTTAAAGATAGGCGCATCTGTGCCTTTTCCGGGATCGCCGACGGTGAACGATTTATTGATGCTCTCAGAGATCGTGAGCTTGAAGTGGTTTATCATAAAAATTTCCGTGATCATTATGTCTACAGTGAGGCGGCCATTGATCAGTTATTACAGGCCGGTCTCGAATATCGATGCGAAATTATGCTATGCACGGAAAAGGATATGGTAAAGCTGATCAAATTTAGAAGTGCTTTACAAAGACTATCGGATAGCGGGATAAATTTGTATGCGGTTGCTGTCAAAATCAGTTTAGATAATGAGCAGGTGTTGCTAAAAAAAGTAAATTCATATATTGACAAAGTACGATCAGCATTGTAAATTAGAAGCTCAATGATCGCGGGGTGGAGCAGTTTGGTAGCTCGTTGGGCTCATAACCCAAAGGTCGTAGGTTCAAATCCTACCCCCGCTACTTAAGATTAATGAAGGGTGACCGGTAGAATGGTCACCTCTTTTTTTATGGCGGTGTAGCTCAGTCGGCTAGAGCAGAGGAATCATAATCCTCGTGTCCGGGGTTCGAATCCCTGCACCGCTACTTTTTTAAGTATATGATTCTCCCGTAAAAACATGTCCTTTAACAGCGAAGTTAAGTCATTTCTGCTTTCCAATCACCTTGTTACCAAAGGCGATCATGTGATTGTAGCCGCTTCAGGCGGTGTCGATTCTATGGCATTGCTGTTTTTTTTTCTGCAAAGCAGAGAAGATTTGGGTATTCGCTTATCGGCTTTTCATGTTAATCACAATATCCGTAAAGGCGATGCCGGCCTGGATCAGCAATTGGTGGCGGATTTTTGTGAAAAACATGATATTGACTTCTATTCGGAAAAACTGCATGGTTTTGATTTATCCAGTTCCGAAGCCGATTTGCGTGATGCCCGTTATCAAAGTTTTTCAAAAATTCTGAAACGCTTTCCAACGGCCAAAATAGCCCTGGGGCACCATCTGGACGATCAACTGGAAACTTTTTTTATGCGTCTGGCTAAAGGGAGCGGCCTTCGGGGGCTGAAAGCGATGGAAGCGCAGCGCGATGCATTTATTCGTCCTTTTTTGGGGGTGACGGAAAAAGCGATTCGCAGTTATGCCCAAACCAATCCAATCCCCTTCCGGGAAGATCATACCAATTTTGATACGGATAAAATTCGTAATCGCATCAGAGCGCGGATAACTCCGGTTTTACATGACGTTTTCGGCGAGCGGTTCTATGACGGTTTCCGTAAATCACTTCACGATTTAAATGCGGTTTATCATGATTTTCAGCAATTTTCGTTTAAGAAGTTTCGGGATTTACTGGAAAAACGGGAGGATCGGTTTTATGTGGATCTTAACGGTTTTATTAATTTATCACATAAACAACGGCAGATGCTGCTTGAGTATTGTATTTCAGCGTATTATCCTTTAAATTACTCGTTTTCAAAAATTTTTTTTGATGCATTTAACGCCTTTGCGGAAAATGCAAAATCCGGATCGCGTTTTGATTTTGAAAACAATATTGCGGTATTTAAAGACCGCCGAAAACTTTGTTTTTGCGCAATAAATGAAACCGAAGCAGCCGAAGGCATCGTTGAGCTCGCTGAGAACGGCGAAGCCGTTTTCGGAAGAAATAAAATTTTGATTAAACAGGTTACACAAAGCCTGGTAAAACCGGATGATAATCGTCTAAGGGAGTACATCTGCGGCGCGCGATTATCGTTTCCGTTATACGTGCGCAGCTGGAGGCAGGGCGATTATTTTTATCCGCTGGGAATGAAGGATAAACAAAAACTGAGTGATTTTTTTGTAAACAATAAAATTGCGCTTAACGAAAAAGCGGAAGTTCCCATACTTATAAACCGGGACGAGATAGTCTGGGTAGCCGGATATCGTATTGACGAACGCTATAAATTGTATCCGGGGTGTGAAAAAATATATCAAATAGAACTTAAAGCGAACAGGAAGGTATAATTGCTCAAAAGTAAAGATCAAAGCGTGATTGTTCCGAAAGATTACAAAATGATGCTGTCCGAGGAACAGATTCAGAATAAACTGGCGAAATTAGGAGCCCAAATCGAAAAGAATTTTAAAGATAAAAAACCGATCCTGATCGGCGTGCTGAACGGTGGTTTTATCGTACTGGCCGATTTAATTCGCTATATCAATATCGATCTGGAAATCGATTTTATCCGTATTTCCAGTTACGGTAACGGCCGGGAATCATCGGGACACATCAAAGTGTTGAAGCCTCTCAGCGCCGATATCAAAGGGCGGCCGGTTATGGTTGTGGAAGATATCGTGGATTCCGGGTTGTCCGTTCAGTTTCTGGATAATTTATTGAGCGCTTTTGGCCCGACGGAGCTTAAATTTTGTACGCTGCTTAATAAGCCGAGCAAAAGAATAGTCGATGTCAGGTTAGAATATGTCGGTTTTGATATCGAAGATAAATATGTGGTTGGTTACGGACTCGACGACCAGCAGTTCAAGCGAAATCTGCGTGCGATATATTCGATAGAATAAAGCAATTATCAGGAAGGAAATAAACTAAATGAATTATAATTCTGGCAATAAAAACGATAAAAACAGGCCGGACAGAGCGGATCGTAAAAAGAAAAAGGATGATGAATTTCAGTGGAAAAAAGCTTCGAAAACGGGGCTGATCTGGATTTTTATTTTATTGGCCGCCCTGTTTTTTAGCTATCTGTGGCCCGATGCCCGTCCCGAAGAAATTGAAATTGATTTTAACGAATTTAATCGACTGCTCACCGAGGATAAAATCGAAAGCGGGAAAGTCACCGTTCAGGAAAATTTGTTTCAGGGTACGTTAAAACAGGAAGAATTTGTCCGCACGCCGAACGGAACCGAGCGCTTCCGTCATTTTCGTACGATTTTACCCTACCTGGACGACACCATGGTGGGCGAATGGCAAAAACATAATGTCAACATCCGCTTTGTGGAACCCTCCAGCGAGTGGTCGATCATGCTTCTGCAAATGTTGCCCTGGCTGCTGATTATTGTAGCCTGGATTTTTATCGCCCGGCGCATGCAGGGCGGCGGCGGCGGTTCGCGAGGCATTTTCAGCTTCGGTAAAAGTAAGGCGAAAATGCTGACCGAAGAAAAAGCCAAGGTTACTTTCGAAGATGTTGCCGGCGCCGATGAAGCAAAAATGGAACTGCAGGAAATTATCGAATTTCTGAAAGATCCCAATAAATTTACCCGTCTGGGCGGTAAAATTCCCAAGGGCGCACTGCTCCTGGGTTCGCCGGGTACAGGAAAAACATTGCTGGCCAAAGCCGTGGCTGGTGAAGCCGGCGTACCGTTTTTCAGCATGAGCGGCGCGGACTTCGTTGAGATGTTCGTTGGTGTGGGCGCCAGCCGCGTACGCGATCTATTTGAAGTGGGCCGGAAAAACGCGCCCTGTATCATTTTTATTGATGAGATTGACGCTGTCGGCCGTCATCGCGGGGCCGGACTGGGCGGCGGGCACGACGAACGCGAACAAACCCTCAATCAGCTCCTGGTGGAAATGGACGGTTTCGATACCAAAGAGGGCGTTATTCTGATCGCGGCCACAAACCGTCCCGATGTCCTCGATGCGGCGTTGCTCCGTCCCGGACGTTTCGACAGGCAGATCGTAGTAGATCGTCCCGATGTACGGGGCAGGGAAGGCATTCTGAAAGTGCACACTAAAAAGGTACCGCTTGATAAATCGGTTAACCTGGAATCCCTGGCCAAAGGTACGCCCGGTTTATCCGGGGCCGATCTGGCAAACCTGGTTAACGAAGCGGCATTGCTGGCGGCGCGTAAAGATAAGAAAAGTGTCACCATGGCCGACTTCGAAGAGGCTAAGGATAAAATTATGATGGGCATGGAGCGGAAATCGCTGCTGATCAGCGATGAGGAAAAGAAAACCACCGCCTATCACGAATCCGGGCATGTCCTGGTTGCCCGGTTGATTCCCGATACAGATCCGGTGCATAAAGTTACCATTATTCCGCGCGGCCGGGCTCTTGGGGCCACCTCATATCTGCCCATTGATGAAAAGCATACCTATTCGAAAGAATATCTGGAAGGAATGCTGGCCCAGTTACTCGGCGGACGTGCCGCGGAAAAACTGGTTTTTAATCGCCTGACCACCGGCGCCGGCAATGATATTGAACGGGCCACCGAACTGGCCCGTAAAATGATCTGCGAATGGGGCATGAGCGAGTCGCTCGGTCCGATTACATTCGGTAAAAAAGAGCAGGAAATCTTTTTGGGCAGGGAAATATCCCAGCATCGTGATTACAGTGAGGAAACGGCGCAGGCAATCGATAAGGAAGTGAACCGGGTTGTATCCGAAGCGCAAAAAAAAGCGCTGCAGTTGTTAACGGAAAATATCGATACCCTGCATAAACTGGCCAAGGCCCTGCTTGAATTTGAGATTCTGGATGGCGAACAAATCGATAAAATAATGCACGGCGAAGAAATTGATGGCGTGGCCTTCTCCGGTGAAAAAGAACCGGATCAAAAAAAACCGGCTAAAAAAGCCGCGCCTAAAAAGAAACCCACATCCGGAACCAAAAAAAGCGGGCAAAAGAAAGACGATCCGAAAGAGGACAAGCCAAACAAAGACGATAAATCCGACGAATAAGCTTAGCAGGCAGGCGCAGGAGACAATCCGATGGTCCCCTGCGCTGCTTTTTTCAGACGCGACAGTGCGGTTTATTTTACTATTGAGGTTTTATGCGCCAAGTGATCCAGTTCCTGTCAGGTGAAGTACCGGGCGGTATTATTCTGTTCATAGTCATCCTCCTGATTATTAATCTAACCATTTATTTTTTTAAATCATCGCAGTTAATCTCTGCTGCAAAAAGCAAAAGACTTCAATTAGTTTTATCGGGAATCGTATTATTCATTTATGTGTCTTTGTGGCTGGTGATGCGACCACCCAAACCGCAGGAACGCATTATCATTTTGCCGGTACAGACCGGTGAAGAAAGCTTCGCGCTTACCGGCGCCGCATTACGGCTGGCCGAAATGATGCAGCAATTGTCGGTTCATAATACGCGCCCCAAATATCTGCTCCATCGCTGGGAATGGCTTCTGGAAACAATCGGACCGGATTCAGCGGACTACTATGCAGCCTGGCGATCCATAGCAAAGCGATTGGACCCCGGAATTGTTATAGAAAGCCGCAAAGACAAGCAAAAGTTAATTTGCAGTGTCCATAGTGCGGATGAAACAAGGGTTTATGAAATCAGTCAATCCGGGCAATGGGAAACACTGATCAGAGATATTGACAGCGATTTTAAAATCTATAAAAAGACGGCCTCGATAAAATACGATTTGAGCGAAAATTATTTAAATGCAAAAATTGCCTACATAAATAAGGACTATGAAAAAGCAGAAAAGATACTGAAGGATCAGAATGATAATGAGTCGCAGGTATTACTGGCGGCCGTTTATATGCAGCGCGGCCTGGCCATAAAAATCGATCGCGAACGGGCAAAATATACCCAGGTGGTTAATCCTCAATTCGAAAAAGCCAAAAGAATTGCAGCCCGATTATTACGCGAAAAAAGAGATACCCCTTTTCTTTCATATGTTCTTGGCCGGATCGCCATTCGGGAACAGGAGTTCGCAAAGGCCGATCTTTATCTGAAGAATGCCTATGTGCGCGATCCGTATAACTGCCGGATTCACTTCGCGCTTAGCTATCTTTTGTCGGAGCGTCTGGATGAACTGGGCTATTACAGCAAAACGGAAATTTTGGAACGGGCCATTGAGATCGATCCCGGCTATACCGAAGCTGTATATCGTCTTGCAGATGAATATTATACATCAGGCACCGGCGCCCGCAGCGCTTTGGGAACTACCAGGGCAATGGAAACCATCGAAGCCTATCTTAAAATAAAATCCGAAGATCCCGAAATTCTAAGTCTGCTGGCTGTAACCTATCTGAAAACGCAGCGTTTTGATGAAGCGCTGAAAATTTTTAAAGAACTCAACAAGCGTTTTCCGGAAAACAGCGATACTTATTATAACGTTGGCCTCACATTGTTTCATAAAAAGGAATACGATAAGGCCATGGACTACTTCAGACAGGCCATTGAAATGGATAACCATCTCGATTCTTATCTATATGTAGGCGCCATTCACCGGGTGCGGGGTGTAAGGGACAGTGCGCTCTATTACTACCGCGAACGCGTCGTCAGAAAAACCGGCGATGACGATCAGTATGCCGATGAAGCGATGGAAGGTATTCGAAAAATTTTATTCGAAATTGAAAAAGAAAAGCAGGATGAAAAATAGGGCGATTTTCTTATCAACAAAAAAAAGAATGGCTTCGCTCAATCAGAAATACGGTTGCGATCTCAATCCGTTGTGGCTGAAGCAATATGTCTTCGAATTATCCGGCTTAAAACGCCGGGATGCGGATGCGGTCGAACGTATTTCCGGGAACGATTATGCGCCTGTTAATGTCGTGCACACGCGGCAAAACAACCGTTTCCTGATCAAATTCAACGACAGCAAATTTGATCCTGATAGAAATATTTCCACAATGCTGACAACGGATATATCAGCGGAACTATCGGAATTTTTGGGAGAAGGTTTAAAGTTTTTAACCGAAGATAAAATTGTTATCTGGAAATGCGGAGATAAAATTCTGAAGCTGGGCGCAAATCCTGTCATTATGGGGATCGTAAATGTTACGCCGGATTCCTTTTCCGATGGCGGTCGCTTCTCGGACAGGGACAGGGCTGTTGAACATGCCCTGGCGCTGGTTGAACAGGGTGCTGAAATTATCGATATCGGTGGTGAATCGACGCGGCCGGGCGCGGAAAAGGTGAACACACAGGAGGAGATGGACCGTGTTATACCGGTGATTGAGCAGGTGCGCAGACACACGGATGTTTTCATTTCCATAGATACCTATAAGAGCAGTGTTGCGGATGCCGCGCTTAAGTCCGGCGCCGATATTGTCAATGACATCAGTGCCGCAACCTTTGATCCGCAAATGACCGGTGTGGTCAGGGCGCATCGGTGTCCGCTGATCATTATGCATATTCAGGGCACGCCCCGCAATATGCAGAAGGATCCCTGCTATGAAGATGCTGTTGCGGAAATATACTTCTACCTGCAGGAGCGGATCGCCAAACTTGAAGCGGCGGGCATCACCGATATTGCCATCGATCCGGGGATCGGATTCGGGAAGCGGCTGATTGATAACCTGCAGATTTTACGTGATTTGCAGGAGTTTAAATTTTTAAACAAACCGCTCTTAGTGGGCAGCTCAAGAAAATCTTTTCTGGGGCGAATATTGAATAAAGAAGTTGACCAGCGACTCAGCGGTTCACTGGCCGCGCAGGCCCGCGCCATTGAAAGCGGCGCCGATATTCTGCGTGTTCATGATGTTGAAGAAACAAATGATCTAAAAAAGGTACTGCAGGCCATTGCCGGGGCAGATTAAATAACAGAGTAAAGCCATGTTGTTCAAAATAGGATTTTTACCCATTACCATTATCGACATCATCGATGTCTTTCTGGTAACGATTATTTTTTACGAACTTTACCAGTTTTTAAAGGGCAGCGTGGCTATCCGGATGTTCATCGGATTGCTGGTCATTATCCTGATTTCAATCGTTGGTGAAATTTTAAGCATGAGCGCGCTGACCTGGATCATGTCCAGTTTAAAAACGGTGTGGGTGCTGGCGTTTGTAATCATTTTTCAGCCGGAGTTGCGCAGACTGCTCATTTATCTCGGACAAAGCCGTTTAATCCGCGCTCTGGTCAAAGTAGGTGATCTAAAGTTTATCGATGATATAGTCGATGCCACCATGGAATTATCGCGCAAAAACTTCGGGGCTTTGATTGTACTTATCAGGGATATGGGGTTAAAATCAATTCAGGATACAGGCATCAACTTACAGGCGAAACTGTCAAAACAGTTGATCAGTTCGGTATTTAATCCCCGATCACCTCTGCATGACGGCGCGCTGGTTATTCAGAATGATATTGCGCTCGCCGCAAAAACGGTGCTGCCGCTTTCCCAGAACCCGGATCTTGATCCGACCCTCGGGATGCGTCACCGTGCCGCCCTTGGCATATCGGAACAAACGGATGCTTTCACCATTGTAGTTTCTGAGGAAACCGGCATGATTTCAATCGCCGATAATGGTAAACTGGTACGCGGATTAACTGAAAATATGCTGCGGAAAAAACTGGATGAAATTTATGCGCCCAAACCGCGGGAAAAAAGTAAACGGATTTTTAGTCTGAACTCAAATTCGTAGATAATGGATACGGATCAGATAAATTGACTGGAAAATTATTAGAAATTTAGTAAAATTTAACGGGTATGCCGGTAACTGTATTGCCGGCAATAAAATCACAGACAAATCAATTTTAAATTTTAATTAAAATAGACGGCAAGACAGTATCTATGAATAATATGTTGCTTAAATCGATGATATTATTAATATCACTTTATGCGGTTGTAACCGCGGGAAGTTACCAGGTCGATATCCTTGAGAATTCGGTTGAAAAATTACATCTGCACATCCGTTTTGATGAGCCGCTGCTAACAAATATGAACAATCAGGCTTATGCCGGTTATGACCGGGCGCATTTGATTGTCGATCAGAACGGGGCGCTCGTTCCGGTTATCAGCGAACTGTTCAATTTCGCCGCGGATAAAGATGCCGGCGTAGCAGTCAGGTCGGTTGAGAAAGGCTCGCGGAGGGTGGAAAATTATTTTATGACCACTCCCCCGGAAGCCCACTATCCGCCAATTTCGGAAATCGCCACCGTAACTTATCTGGGTAAATACCGTGATTTGCCGTTGCACAGTTTGAAAATCTATCCTGTGCAATATCTTCCGGAAAAGAATGAGTTGACCTGGATAAAATCCATTGAAATCGAAATCACAACGGCAGCAGATACCGAAACCAATCGCTGGGTCAAAGTTGCGCAAATCGGCAAAAATGGGATGTTTGACCGTTTCTTAATCAATGGAAAACAATCGGTCTACAAGGCGGCGCGCACCATATCGCCTGAAATGACTGAGATCGCGGATGCCAATAATTTAATTACCACATTCGACCCGGCAACCACTTTTAAAATTATGGTGAACAAAACGGGATTGTACAAAATTACCTACCGGGATCTGCTGGACAGCGACTACCCGGTTGAAATGATTAATCCGAGACAATTACGCCTGTTTAACAAGGGCCGGGAAGTGGCTGTTTATTTTAAGGGCGAGGGAGATGGCGCCCTGAATACCGGTGATTATTTTGAATTTTGGGGCGAAAAGAATGAGCGCACGTTTCTGGATCAATATCCCGATCAATACGCCGATCCTTTTTCCGCTGTCAATCTTTACTGGCTGGTTTACGGAAATGGAAACGGCAGGCGCTACATCGAGGAAAGCGGCGGTATAATCAATACCGGTTCAAATTACGTTTTTGAGCCTTATGCTTTTCGTGAAACGATTCACTATGAAGAAGATAATTATCATGAGAATTTTGGCCACTTCAGCTCGAACGTGAATCGTCCTGCTTATGAATTCGATCACTGGTTTTTCGATTCCGGAATTATGTCGCAGGAGGGCGGCGCCTACGATTTCTGGCTGCCCCATCCCTTCGAATCCGGATCGGATGTGGTTGTAAAAGCGGTTTTGCGGGGCAAATCCTACAACGATGTCTATAATCCCCTGATCGGCCATGAAGTGCAACTGAAACTGCGCGGAAAAGATAATATTGCCAAACTGGTTGGCAGTGTAAAAGCCTCCGATCGCTGGCAGGATCAGACTATGAAAGTGATCAGCAATGCCGACTCCGCGCAAAAAATATCGCAGTCCCATTTGAAACACGGCACCAATCGTCTTGAAATCGATATGTTTCAGGCCGGGGTTTCCGATATTGTATTGCTTAACTGGTTCGAAATTTCTTATTTGCGTAAATACCGGGCCGACAGTGATTTTTTGAAATTCCACGTAGATGAAGATTTTTTCAACAATTCATATATCAATCTGGGTGATGTCATACGGATCAATGCAGACGGTTTCACCAGCTCCGATATCGATGTCTATAAACTGGGTCTGAGTAAACTGGTCAACGCCGCGGTAGAGCAGTTTACCGGTGATTCGGATAATAACGCGCCAACCTCATACCGGGTATCGATTCAGGACCGTATATTTGATACCCGCACAAAATATGTGGCGGTAACGGAAAAAGCGAAACTCAAGCCGCTATCGATCGATCCGTTCAAATCATGGAAAAAGGATCAACAGCAGCGCTCGCTTTTAGACAAAACAAATGCCGCCAATTTCCTGATTATTACCAACAATCTGCTTCATGAACAAAGTCTGCAATTAAAAGCGATCAAGGATACCGATCCCAGCCTGAAAGTCGAAGTCGTTCGCGTGGAAAATATCTACGATGCCTTCAATCACGGAATTGTTTCGCCGCTGGCAATCAAGGATTTTCTGAGATATGCATATAATCATTGGGATCAGTCCTGGCCCTTGCAGTACGTCGTGCTGGTCGGCGATGCCTCATACAACTATAAAAGCAATCCGGATATGGTGCCGACGATTATGTATCAAACGCAGAAATTCGGCTCAGCCTCGTCCGATTATCAGTATGCTCTGATCTCCGGTGATGACTACGTCCCTGATATCGCTGTATCACGCATCCCTGCCGGCAGCAGTCAGCAACTGCTCAACTATATCGCCAAGATCGAAGCGTATCAGTCCGATCCCGAGCTTGGCGCATGGCGCAATTCGGCGCTTTTTATCAGTGGTAATGATGCCGGCGGCGGCGACCGTGAAAATCTGACCAATGCCCCGATTTTCCGGGCCCAGAATTTGCGCATGATAAATATGCAATTGCCGCAAAGCATGTTCGCCCACCGCCTTAATACGGTTAAAGATGAATCCATCCAGGGATACGATCCGGCTTTTGGCAGTACCACCGACCTGATTGAATATTTTGATGACGGTGTTTCCTTCATCAATTTTTTCGGGCATGGCGGCGGCGCGATATGGGCGGATGTTCAGTTGCTTAATCTCAATGATGTTGATCGATTGAACAATGCGGTGCGTCTGCCTTTTGTTGCCAGCATGACCTGTTTTACCGGCGCCTTTGAAAATCCGGGACGAATATCGCTCGGCGAAAAGCTCGTTGTTGCCGAGGATAAGGGGGCCATTGCCTTTCTCGGTGCATCGGGTGTAGGCTGGAAGTATAATGACGGTGCAATCCTGTGGAGCCTATTCGATTATCTCTGGGATGATGGCATTCGTTTCGGTGAAGCCGTGGATTTGATGAAAATCGGTTATCTGGCCAATCCGATCTATTACACGGAAGAGGGCAGTTTTTATACCTGGGGGTATTCCTCACTTTTCAGATCGATGGTATCGCAGTATAACTTGTTCGGCGATCCGACGCTGATCATGCAGAAACCGGTTTCGGAGCTGAAAGTCACACTGGATAATTACAATCCGGCGCCGGCTGAAGAAATAAAGATTCAAATATCCGGCGCGCCGTCATCAGGAACAGGTGAAATGCTTATTTTGGACGGAGAGGGTCGGCAGCTCGACCGGCAGACCTTTACTGTAAACGCAGGCGGTAATACATTGAGTTTTACCATCCCCGAAGATACGGAGGGCAAGTCCTGTGTTGTAAAAGCCTATGTCAATAGCGATCAGGCAGATGCCAGCGGACAGGCCCGCTTTGCCGTTCTTGAACCGATTATCAGGTCCATCGAAACAATCCCCCAAACCCCCAAAGTGGATGAAGCCATTTCATTTAAACTGCATCTGAAAAGTAAACAACCAATCGAATCCATGCAGCTGAAAAATTTTCACTCTGAGAATTATGCGCAGACCTATAATGATGTCATTTTGATGGAACAGGTTTCCGATACGTTGTTTCAATCAACGGCAGAATTCAGCGGATTCAGAACGGCCGGAAAGCAGATGTTTGATGTTTTTATTCAGGAATCATCGGGTGAAAATTATTTATACCGCTGGCAAAAACTGACAATCCGGGATGACAGGCCCGATGTGGCTATTGACGGGGAAACGCTGCGTTTCTCAGGAAAAGATCGCTTCCAAATCGAATTTGAGGTTCGTAATTTGTCCGATATACCGTTGGCGGATATTGAAATTGCCTGTTACGATGAAGCGGGCAGAACGACGAACATTCCTTTTGCCCGGCCGGTTTTGTCACTGGAAAGCCGGCAAAGTAAAAAAGTTACCGTCGACTATGATTCGCTGGCGGTGCAGGGAAACGACCGCTTCCGGATCGTTGCCGATGCCAATAATCAGATTGATGAGCGCGATGAATCCAATAATATTGCCGAAAAACGTCTCACTGCATCATATATTCATATCCAAAGTCTGCTGGGTACCAGTGCGGATGGTGAAAATAATGGGCCGGTTGGACTGGAAAATTACTGGCAATTATTTATCTCAAAAAATGTCTTGCAAACATCGACGGTGATGCAATATGAAATGCAGAATATCAAACCGTATCTGGCCGAAAATAATCAGAAAGATCTCAAGCCGGTATTGTTTGGTGATATGCGGGACACGGTAGGTATTGAAATTAATTTTTTGAATGATGCGGCGATCGGGCAGCTGAATGCTACGCTTTATGTGGATTTCGATTCTACAGACTACAATCAGGCGGAGTTAAGCAGACTGTCATTTTTCCGATACGATCCGCGCGTTCGCCTTTGGATTAAACAGAACAGCCATCGCGAAAATGATCGTCTTGAATCAAATATTCAAAAGAGCGGGCTGTATGCCATATTTTTTAATAACGACAACGAAGAACCGCATATTGAAATCACCGCGGACGGCCGACCGCTGATCAATGATATGCTGGTGGTGAGAAAACCGTCCATAGCTCTGCTGTTTCAGGATAAAAACGGAATAGATATCAACAATTCCCTGCGAATAATAATAGACGACCACATGCTCTACGATGTCGGTCAGGAAGTGCAGCAGGAAGAAGTTACCCTGCCCGACAGCCTGGAAAATGCCTCAGCCGTTTCCGTACTGCTAACACCGCAACTGGACACCGGCGAGCATTTACTGATCGCTGAGGCGGCCGATGCCAGTGGCAATGTAAGCAGGGAAGAGCTGCGTTTCAAGGTTACCGAAGGCTTTGATATTATTGTCTATGGAAATTATCCGAATCCATTCAAAGATCAGACAATCATATCATACTACATTAACAGCGACAACGAAATCGATGATTTTTCAATAAAGATTTACACCACTTCGGGCAGACTGATCCGCTCAGATAATCTTGAGCTGGATCCGTCGGTTTCCGGGGACAATATTCGTAAACCTCTATATCATGAATTGATTTGGGACGGTACGGATGAGGATGGCATCTCCGTAGCCAATGGCGTCTATTTTGCCATGATCAAGGGGCGTTACAAAGGAAAAACAGTTAAGCATATTTTAAAAATGGCAAAAATTCAATGAGCAGATTCAAATACATCGCGATTGCACTAATAATCTTAATAGGCGCTTATTCTGTAAATGGTAAAAGCCGCTACGCCGCCAGTTTTCTGGAACTGGGCGTCGGCGCCCGTCCGCTGGCGATGGGCGGCGCTTACGTGGCGCTGAGTCAGGATGCCTACGGATTTTACTGGAATCCTGCCGGTTTGGCTTTGTTGCCGGGTTTTCAGACCGCCACTATGTATGCCTCGCTTTTTAATGAGCTGGAGAATCAGAGCTATGTCAGTGCTGCTTTGCCAATCTTCGGCGGTGCGACGGCCTCCGTATCCTGGGTCCGTCTCAGCATCGATGATATACCCTGGTATCCGGGCGCCAATAAGGATATTACGGCTTACCAAAGGATAAGCGGCAATGCCGAGCCCCTGACTGCTGAACCGGAACGCTATTTCAGCAGTGCCGATGATGCCTTCTTCATTACTTTTGCAAAGTATATTCCCTACTCCGTTGATTTGGGATGGCAGTATTTTGAAGTGCCGGTGGATTTCGGCATGGGGATCAATCTGAAGCTAATCAATCAAACCATTGATAAGAGCCGCGGTTCCGGTGTGGGCATTGATGCAGGCTTTTTGATGCGCGTGGGTTTAAATCAGATTTTTGTCGATAGCTATTACGGTGATCTGGCTTTCGGACTGAATATACAGGATTTGGCTGAAACGCAGATAACCTGGGATACCGATTCGAAACATAAAGACAGAATTGCCCGGAATTTTAAATACGGTATATCTTATATTCAGCCTCTGACTATAATTGACAGCCAGCTTGCCATTGCTTATGACATAAATTCTGTGTATAATGGATCGACGCATCTTGGCGGAGAATTTGTTTATAAATCGCTATTAGCCATTCGACTGGGATTAAACGGCGGTTTTTTCACTACCGGCGCCGGCATCTCAATCTGGAAATTTAAATTTGATTACGCATATCAGAGCCATGATTTGGGTAATTCGCACCGCGTGTCGCTGTTAATGGGTTTTTGATCAGATATGAAACTACTTAATATTTTTTTAATTACAATGCTGATTTGGTTTTCCTGCACACAGCAGGAAACGGCTGATCCTGAAACACCGGATACCGTCCGAATGGTTGTCAAGCAGGCGGGATACGATACGCTGGCTGCCGAGCCCGGTATTGATGCCCAACCGAACCCCGAAGGCGGCGCTAACTTGATCCAGCTTATGTGGTACAGTCATCCTCAGCAACAGGATATCGATCATTTTAATATTTACAGAAGTGAAGATGAGGCCGGGCAAATAAATTATCTGAAACATTTCGTCAAAGCCCTGGACCAGCCTTTTATTGAAGATACGGTCTATTACGATGATAAAGCTCAAGTCAATCAAAAGTATTACTATTACGTAACGGCAGTGAATCAGGACGGCATCGAAAGCGCGCCATCGGACACGGTTTGGTATCAGCTTATGGAAGCGGCTATTTTAATCAAACCGGAAGATAACAAGGAGCTGAAACAGGCGCCGATTAATTTTACATGGGGCGTAACGGAAATTCCCCATCAATATATTCTGCGCATAGAGCAGTTTATCAGTGAAACTTTCCATCCTTTGGTATATGTGAAAATTGTGGACTCAAACTATGGTACGCCCCAGACTTTTAGTCCCGGGAGTGCATGGCCTATAGAATCAGTAAGCGATAACGGCATCTATCGCTGGCGGATCGATTGTATCGGGCAGGACGGACTGCACATCGGTTCAGAGTCCAACTGGCAATTTTTTAAATTAAACATTGACTGGAGCAGCGAATGAAAAAAGTGTTCGGCATACTGGTACTCTTCTTTTTGGTGTGGGCCCAGCAGGTGCAGGCGCAGGAATTCGATAACTTGCCGACCTTCAATGAAAGTCGTACTTCACAATACACTGATCGGCCGGCACAGTATATTCTGGGCGGCGGCGATATTTTACTTGTTAATGTCAATCTCTGGGGCCATGTCCAGCGTCCCGGGATTTACAGCGTGCCCAGTGCTTATACGCTGATCGATTTGATTTCATCGGCAGGGGGGCCTTTGAAAACAGCGCGACTGAATGATGTTCGGGTGGTTCGGAAAAATCAGGAAGTGATCAAAGTTGATATTGATAAATTCCTGAAAACCGGGAATCACGAACTACTGCCGATGCTGCAACCCGGCGATACAATTATTGTCGCCGGCAGCATTCAGGATATATTTACCCGTTTTGTCGCAATCATGCGCGATATTGCGATCATCGTCAATGTTTTTGTACTGGCGACACGGGTGAAATAAACGACGGAGCGTGATCTCATAACAGACGTGATTTTACAACCGCTGATATTGCGCTTTGAGCCCGATATGAGTAGAATATTTAACTCAGGGAATAATAATAGTGCATATAAGATTTTACCACAGAACACAAAGGTATTAAAAAAAAATTAAATTTTTATTTAAAAAGTACGATAAAGTTAATATATTACCGATAATTACAAACAATGATACAATTATTATCAGGGAGATTAAAATGAATAAGCTTCTGCTTAGCATTTTGTCGGTGTTGCTTTTCTGCACACTCTCCTTTGCCCAGTTAACCAATGGCGACAAAACGCTGCTGCACACCCAAACAGCAAAAACCCATGAACCGGGGTTGTTGACGGTCTTCACGAATATGAATTTTTATACGGAAGTCGCCGAATTTATTGGACAAAGCAATCCGGCAAATTTCAGCGAACATAATGTATGGCTTGTTGCCGGAAATGCAATGTTTTCGTATGGTATTATCGATCATTTTGATGCCACAATAAGTATACGCGCCTACCAGGATACGCATGCTGAGAATGAATTCAATTTACCGGATGATCTCTTCCTTACGCTCCGGGCCGGCTCATTTACTTTTGCCCAAAATCATTTTCATAATGCGTTTTTAGCCGGATTCCGCATTCCAACAGGCAAAAAACACAACTATCCTTTTGCTGAATATGCCAGCGGTGCTTTTGAATACGGATTGATGTGGGCCATTTCCTATTACAGCGATCCTTATCTGCCGGAAAGGGCGTTTAATTTCCATTTTAATATGGGATACTGGAATCACAACGAAGTAGGTGAAAAATTTACTTTTCCCGGTGGAAAAGAATTTAAAGCTTCCAACAATTCACAGGATTTCAGAATGGCGGTTGCCGGCGTCTTTCCCACCGCGGTTTTTGATTTTCGTCTGGAATTAAGCGGCATCTTATATCTGCAAAAACCCGACCCCTTTATTTACAGTGCCGAGGAATGGGCGTATTTGTCCCCGAGTATCCGTTATAAACCGACGAATTGGGCTTCTATCGATATGGGGCTCGATCTGCGGCTATCGCCCGGCGATCGGCAATGGACCACAGCCGATATTCCCGATCCGTCCACAAATCTTGATCTGCCAAGCAGTTATCCGGCCTGGAAGGTGCATCTCGGCGCCAATTTTGCTCTGAATTTGCAGAAGAAAAGTCTCGGCGCGGGCAGAAGCTATGAACAACAGCAGGCTCAGGAAAAAATTGAGCTTATGGAATCCGTTTTGGATGAACGTGAAAAAGCCGGGAACGTTCAGGATGAAATTGAAAACCTAAAGAAAATACGCAAAGAAGCCGAGAAGGAAATAGATGAATTAAAAGAAATCCTGGAAGAATAGCGCCGGATTTCTAATCAATGCGTTCGGATTCAGCCAATTAATTGAGAGCCTAACTTGCTAATTAAAAAAAAAATAGTTATTTTTTTCACTGCTTAAATCATGGAAGCGGTTAATGGTGATCCGGACAGGGTTAAATTTTACAGAAATTTATAAGAGCCTTCAAAATAAAAACTCTATCCTGGGAGGTTGAGATGAAAAGGTTCAGCCTTGTATTCTTGATATTATTGTTAATGTGTGGTATCGTAGTGAGCCAGCCTCATAACGGCAGCCACAGTATCATTCACACACAGAGCGCCCGCACCTTCGAAGCGGGGCGACTCGAAGTACATTCCAACATGAACTTTTTTACCCGGGCTACGGAATTCGTGGGATCGGGGAGCACACCGGCAAACTTCCAGGCCAATAACATCTGGATTGTTGCCGCTAATTTGGCATTAACCTATGGTATTACAGACAATTTTGATATTACCATTGCTCCCAGATTGTATCAGGATACGCACTACCCCAATGAATATAATGTTCCGGATGATATTTTCATAACTGCAAAACTTGGCTCTTTTGCTTTCGCCAAACGTCGGTTCTACGGCGGGATTTTAGCCAACGTGCGTTTAGGTACCGGGGAATATCATAATTATCCATTCACGGAGTATGCCAGCGGCTCCACTGAATATGGATTTAAAGGCGCTTTGTCCTATTTTATGGATCCTTATTTACCGGAACGTTCATTTAATGCTCACCTCAATTTAGGCTGGTGGAATCACAATGAAGCCGGGAATGTACTCTATGAATTTAGGAATGGAAATCAACTGAAGGCCACAAAAAATTCAGCAGAATTTCAGTATGCATTAGGTGCAGTTTATCCAACGGATATGTTTGATTTCCGATTCGAAGTAAATGGGATTGTCTACACCACACAACCGGACACGATGGTATACAGCCGCGAAAACTGGGCCTATGTTACGCCAAGTATCAGATATAAAGCACTTTCCTGGCTTTCTATGGATTTTGGTATTGATATCCGGGTTACGCCAGATGAAAACGAAACAAGGGGCGTGCCCAACAAAACCGCGGAAGAGAGAAATCTGCCTAATTATTCGGCATGGAGAGTTAATTTAGGATTCAATCTGAAAATATTACCGCTGACGCCGGCTGCCAGGAGCACCGCGGAAATTGAAAAAGAGGAATTCAATAAACGCGTTGAATTTTTCCAAAACATCGTCGAAGAACGTGAACGCACCGAAGATGTGCAGCAAGAACTGGATCGCCTCAAACGCGAACGCGAACAGGCTGAGAAGGAGCTGGAAGAACTGAAACAAATTATGGAAGAAGAAGGCGAATAAAATTCTAAAATTTAGTTTAGCCCTTTAATCCCCTGCCTTTGGTCAGGGGATTTTTTTTACCCAAATGGCCGGATCTCATCAATATATCCGCGCTGAAACTTATGTGCCAATTTTCTTCCGACTTAATCGACCATTCCCGCCGGAAAAACCCTGATCATTTAGCTTGAAATGGCGCGCCGGGTCGCCGGGCGTTGCTTGATAAACATATTTAAATAGTTTAAATTAGAAAAACTTAGAAAAGTATACTAACTGCACTGTGGACAATGCCCGAAAAAAAGCGATTTGAATTTCCTACATTGGACGGACAACCCCTGATCAGCATTTCTATTTTCCAAAACAAGGAATATGTTGACCTGAAATTCCCCGTAAATCAGTACAGGGTAACGGATCTGAGTGGTCAGACTGTTTTTAAAGATTTGGGCAGAGACAGGATCTGGAGAGTGAAAGTTAAAGAAGGCCTGCCGCCGGTTTTCGAATATTATATTTTGGTGCAGGAGGCAGAGGATGCTGATCAGCTTGAATCCCGGTACAAAGCCTTGAGACCGCACAAGGGTATAACTGAAGTTGCGGACGCAGGGGCAAAGATGTATCTGAAGGATGATCATATAGCTACAATTGAAAAATATCAATTAAAAGTCGGGCCTTTTGAGAATCAAAAAGAGGCGCGGCAATGGACTACACGTCATCTATCCAGTCAATATCTCACTATTTGCCGTAAATTGGTGCAACCGGGAAAAGGCGTTCTCGAAATATTTGATGTGGATTGTGAATATTTTAGGGAAGTTGAAAACGGGCTGAAATTTATACCAGAGCAATTCAGCAATTATTTTGAATTGCAACGTTTTGATGTTACAGAACCAAATGAAGAAAAGCGGCTTTACGAAAATATTAAATATCCGGGCGCCCTGGATATCATGATCGATGGCTTTGATACTCAGCTGGGAATTAACCGCGTTCCGGTTGAATATTATCTGGAAGGCATGCTTTGCTCGGAAGCCGGGCACAACGCGCCGGAAGAGTTAATCAAAACGCTGGCCGTTATCGGACGCAGTCAGATCTTTTCCGGTATTTCCAGTCAGCATCAGGGCGAAGTATATGATTTCTGCAACCGGAGTCACTGCCTTAAGTATCAGGGAAAAAAAACGGACGATGTTCTTATTAAAAAAGCGGTTCATGACACAAAAGGTCTGGTTCTGACCAACAAACAAAACATATGCGATCCTGCTTTCAGTCATTCATGCGGGGGACACACGGAACATGCCCCGGAACAGTCCGTTTCAAACTGGCAAGGTGTGTTCGACGGCGAAGCAAACACGAATACAGATTATGATCTGAAAAAAGAACAGGATGTTAAAGCCTGGATTCTCGGCAGGCCGCAAGTGAACTGCAATTTGAATGCACATGAGCATAATTGCGTACTCGAGGATAATGTCGATGCTTTCCGCTGGGAAGTTTTTTACACACGCACCGAACTGGAGGAAATTGTACGAAAGAAAACCGGCGAGCAGCCTGGCGTGATTTATGAAATCATCCCCCTTGAGCGGGGCATTTCAGGCAGAATAAGCGATATTGAAATTTTAGGCAGCTTGAAAAATATCCGCATTCGCGACGACTGGAATATCAGATCGGCGTTTTCAGACACCCTGCTAAACAGCGCCTGCTTTTTTGTTGAAACGCAGGAAGACGATGACGGCGTGCCCATCAATTTTCTCTTTATCGGGGCCGGAAAAGGGCATGGCATCGGATTGTGTAAGGTCGGTGCGGCGATGATGGCCTGTCATGAAAAAACCATGCCTCAAATTTTGCAACATTATTACGGAATCAATAACCTTAGAAAGATATATTAAAATGAGCGAACAGGAAATTTTAGATCGAATCGAAGATTATAAGAACAGAATAGCCAAGTTAAGAGGTTATCTTTGACCTGGATCGAAAAGAACAGGAAGTAATGGAGCTGGAAAAGCAAACACTAACCGGCGATTTCTGGCAGGATAATGAAAAAGCGCAAAATGTCCTGAAAGATATCACTGAAAGAAAGGACTGGATCGAGGACTGGCATACCTGCCGGGAACAGATTGAAGAGATCGAGGTCATCCTTGAGCTGAATAAGGATGAGGAAGACGCCGAACTCGCAGCCGATCTGAAGAAGCTGATCCGGTCGGTGGAAAAGGATATCTCCGATCTGGAATTTCGACGGATGCTCGGCGGCAAGGATGATTCCAAAAATGCCATCCTGTCAATTCATCCCGGCGCCGGCGGTACGGAAAGTCAGGACTGGGCGGAAATGCTGATGCGCATGTATCTGCGCTTTGCCGAACTGCGTGACTTTGAAACGGAAATCATGGATTATCAGCCCGGTGAGGAGGCGGGACTAAAAAGCGTAACCATCGAAGTGAGCGGCAAGTATGCTTACGGCTACCTGAAGCCGGAAGCGGGTGTGCATCGCCTGGTGCGTATTTCACCATTTGACGCCAATAAAAGGAGGCACACTTCTTTCGCCTCTGTATTTGTGATCCCCGAAGTCGATGAGGATATCAATATTGAAATCAATCCTGCTGACCTGCGGATCGATACCTACAGGGCCAGCGGCGCCGGCGGACAGCATGTGAATAAAACCGATTCGGCAATCCGCATAACCCATGTGCCAACCGGTATTGTGGTTCAGTGTCAGAACGAGCGCTCACAGCATAAAAACAAAGCCAATGCCCTGAAAATTCTGGCATCCAAACTATATCAGAAAAAAATCAATGAGCAAAAAGAACAAATGCAGGAATATGAAGACGCCAAAACCGAAATCGCCTGGGGCAATCAAATCCGTTCTTATGTGTTTCATCCCTACAATATGGTGAAAGATCATCGTACCAATGTCGAGACCAGTAATATTCAGCAGGTTATGGACGGCGACCTCGATCAGTTTGTCGAGCGCTATCTGGCACAGTTCGGCGGCTCGTAAGATTTTACGGGCCATTTTTTTTGTGAATTTTTCATAAATGCCTTATCTTACCGTTTTCATTTTTCTGAAGATAAAATCCGAAGGAGTACGGTTTGGAAAATTATAATCAGCTTATAGAAATACGAAAAGAAAAACTGGAAAAAATAAAAGCCTTATCGGTCGAGGCCTATCCCTTCGCCTTTGAGCAAACCCATTATGCCGATGATATCAAGCTGAATTTTGAAAAGCTTGAGAAGCAAACGGTATCAGTGGCCGGCAGAATGATGGCGGTGCGTCTCATGGGCAAGGCTGCTTTCTGTAATATTCAGGATCAGAATGATAAGATTCAGATTTATATCAGAAAAGATGAAGTCGGCGATGATTCGTTTGAGTTGTTTAAATTGCTCGATATGGGCGATCATATCGGTGTTGAGGGCCAGGTTTTTAAAACCCGCGCCGGTGAAATTTCCGTCTATGCCAAAAAATTACAACTGCTCTCAAAGTCGATCCGCCCCCTGCCGGTAGTGAAGGAAAAAGAAGAGGACGGCGAAAAAAAAGTGTATGATCAGTTCGCCGATAAGGAAATGCGCTACCGCCAGCGCTATGTCGATCTGATCGTTAATCCGGATGTTAAAGAGGTTTTCATCACACGCAGCAAAATGATTACCGCCATGCGCGACTTTTTAAACAAGCATGATTTTCTGGAAGTGGAAACGCCGGTTTTGCAGCCCATCTACGGCGGAGCCACAGCAAGACCATTCATTACTTATCATAATAAACTGGATATGAATTTATACCTGCGCATTGCCAACGAATTGTACCTGAAACGGCTGATCGTCGGCGGATTTGACCGGGTTTATGAATTTGCCAAGGATTTCCGTAATGAAGGCATGGATAAATTTCATAATCCCGAATTCACCATGCTCGAGCTGTATATTGCTTACAAAGATTACTACTGGATGATGGAATTCGTGGAACAGATTTTTAATCATGTGGCGCAGGAAGTTTTGGGCACATCCGTGATTAAATACGACGGACATGAAATTGATTTGAGCCCGCCCTGGAAAAGGCTGTCCATGTTCGATGCAATCCAGGAATACACCGGTGAAGATATTCGCGATATGGACGAAAAAGGCCTGAGTAAAACCGCCGAAAAACTGAATGTCGAACTGACCCCGGATATGGGCGTCGGTAAAATTATCGATGAAATCTTCGGCGAGCTTGTGGAACCGAAATTGATTCAGCCGACCTTTATCACCGATTATCCAATCGAGATGTCGCCGCTGGCCAAGAAGCATCGCGAAAATAAAAGACTGGTTGAGCGCTTCGAGCCGATCATCGCCGGTAAGGAAGTGGCCAACGCCTTCAGCGAGCTGAACGACCCCATCGATCAGAGGGAGCGTTTTCTGGCCCAGGGCAAACTGCGCGAACAAGGCGATTTTGAAGCCCATGAAATGGATGAGGATTACATCCGCGCCCTCGAAATCGGCATGCCGCCCACGGCCGGACTGGGCATCGGCATCGACCGCATGGTGATGCTTTTTACCGGGCAAACCAGTATCCGCGATGTCGTATTTTTTCCACAAATGAGGCCGGAGCACAAATAAAATGTCATTCGAATTTTTTATCGCCAAACGCTATCTGAAAGCCAAACGCAAAACGGGATTTATCTCCATAATAACCTATGTGTCCATCGGCGGGGTAATGATCGGGGTTACGGCGCTGATACTGGTTCTCTCGGTGATGAACGGATTTGAGGACGAAGTGCGCTCGCGGCTGCTGGGCGCGGATGCCCACCTGCGCCTGCGCAAATACCGCCTCGAGCCGATCACCGAAACGGATTCACTGATGAAACTGATCCGAAATACCGATCATGTAATCGGCGCATCGCCGGCTATTGTAGATAAGGGGATGATCTCCGGAAATCAAAAGCAGTATGCCACTATTGTCAAAGCCATCGATCCGGAAACGGCGGGCAGTGTTACGGATATCGCGGATAAAATGATTCTCGGCGATCTGGATTTTTCGGTGCGCGAAATCGACGGCAAAAAGTATCCGGGCATTGTTTTGGGTAAATATCTGGCCGATGCCATTTACTCCACCTATATCGGCGATATCGTTACCCTGTGGACAATGCCAAAGGAGGGCGGTATTTTCACCCAGCCCAAAACCCGGCAGTTTTATGTGGCCGGACTGGTGGAAATCGGTTATTACGAATATGATAAAACCTTCTCCTACATTTCCATCGAAGACGCCCAATGGCTGTTCGGATTTGACGACGGTATTTCCTGGATCGAAATCAAACTGGATAATTATGAAAAAGCCGATCAGGTGGCGGCCGAGCTCGAGGAAGCACTTGGTTATCCCTTTCTGCCGGAAACCTGGTTTCAGCAGAACCGTTCCCTTTATTCGTGGATGGAAATCGAAAAATGGGGGTCCTTCATCATTTTGAGTCTGATCATCATGGTGGCTGCTTTCAATATTATCAGCTCGCTGATTATGGTGGTGATGGAAAAAACCCGTGAAATCGGCATTCTGAAATCAATGGGCGCTTCTTCGAAAAGCGTCATGAAAATATTCCTGTTCGAAGGACTCATCGTCGGACTGGTCGGTACTTTTCTGGGTAATGTAATCGGATATTCACTGGCATTTATTCAATATTACTTTCACATCATTTCTCTGCCCGGCGATGTTTACCTGATTAGCTCGCTGCCGATTATCATGAAATGGACGGACTTCATTTCCATTTCCACCGTGGCGATTTTACTGAGTTTAATCGCATCGGTTTATCCGGCCTACAAAGCTTCCAAACTGGTCCCGGTTGAGGCGATTCGTTATGAATAAAGCAGATAAAGATATGACAAAAGAAATTATCACCGTAAACAATTTACATAAAACCTATAAAAGCGGTCCCCATGCCGTGGAAGTGCTGAAGGGGATCAGCTACGGCGTAAAAAAAGCGGAAGTGGTGGTTATCATGGGCCCGTCCGGCGTGGGTAAAAGTACCCTGCTGCACATTATGGGAGCGCTCGATTTACCCAGTTCGGGTGACGTGCACATCGCCGGTCAGAATATTTTACAGCTTAATAATGACGCCATTGCCCGCTTTCGGAATGAATCGATCGGGTTTGTATTTCAGTTTCACCACCTGATGCCGGAATTTACGGCACTGGAAAATGTACTGATTCCCACCATGATGCACAGTCCGTTGAACAATGAAAAAGAAGAATACGCCCGTTATATTTTAAATGAAGTGGGGCTGTCCCATCGCCTAAACCACAAACCGGGGGAATTGTCCGGCGGCGAACAGCAACGCGTGGCCGTGGCCCGGGCGCTGGTCAATAAACCGGAGGTAGTGCTGGCCGACGAACCGACGGGCAATCTGGATAATCAGAACAGCGCCATGCTTTACAAACTGCTGCTCGATCTCAATCAGAAATTACATCAAACCCTGGTTATTGTTACCCACGACGAGCACATGACTTCCAACGCCGACCGCACCATAGAGCTGGATGACGGCAGAATAGCCAATCAATCCGTGCGGGAGTAGAATGATTGCTTATGGCGGACGGGCAGGCAAATTATCCGGAATTGCAATATATTAAAGGTATCGGTCCGCGCCGGGCCGAAGTGCTCGCCAAAAATCACATCAAATCCAAATACGATCTGTTCAATTATTTCCCAAGAAAATATGTAGACCGCAGCCGTATCGTTAAACTGCAGGACCTGCATCCGGAGCATGAAGTTACGGTGATTGGAAAAGTGGAGGCGGCAGGTATGCGCCGCGCCCGCAAAACTATGTTTTATATCGTAATCAGCGATGGCAGCGGCTTGCTGGAAGCGGTCTGGTTTAATGCCGCCAATTATTTCAAAAATGTGTTTAAAGTCGGCGAATGGGTTTCCCTTTCCGGCAAAGTGAATTTTTACCGCGGCTTTCAACTGGTTCATCCCGATTACGATAAGCTGGGCGAAGGCGAGGTCGATAATCTTTTCAATACCGGAAAAATTATTCCGTTTTATCCGGAAAACGAGTCCTTCAAAAAAGCGCTAATTACCTCCAATACTTTTCGTAAAATATTTTATCACCTGCGTGATGATTTCGATGAAATCAACGAATTTTTTCCCAAATCACTGATGCAGAAACGCCGCTTTCAAAAACGCAGCGAAGCTTACAGGCAAATTCATTTGCCCGAAAATGATAATCAACTGGAACAGGCCATTTACCGTTTCAAATACGAAGATTTTTATTTTCTGCAAATGATGCTGGCTTTGCAAAAGGCCCATGTTAAAACCAGCACGCAGGGCATAGCCTTCACCAATAAAAGCAAGCGACTGGAACAGCTTTACAAAGATCTGCCCTTCGAGCTGACCGGCGCCCAGAAAAAAGTAATCAGGGAAATCAGGCAGGATATGTACGGCAGCGAACCGATGAACCGGCTCCTGCAGGGCGATGTCGGGTCCGGTAAAACGCTGGTGGCGGTGATGGCTATCCTGCTGGCCGTGGATAACGGCTATCAGGCGGCGCTGATGGTCCCAACGGAAATTCTGGCCGAACAGCACTATTTTAATATTTCAGAAATGCTGCAGCCGCTAAATGTGCGCGTGAGTTTGCTCACCGGCAGCACGACGGCAAAACAGCGCAGGCAACTGCGCGAGGAACTCAGCGCCGATGAACCGCATGTGGTGATCGGCACCCATGCTCTGATTCAGGATGCGGTGGGATTCGAGAATCTGGGATTGATTATCATCGACGAGCAGCACCGCTTCGGGGTGATGCAGCGCGGACGGCTGATCGAAAAAGGCATCCATGCCGATGTGCTGGTGATGACGGCTACGCCCATCCCGCGGACGCTTGCCTTAACTGTTTACGGCAGTCTCGATGTGTCGATTATCGATGAGATGCCTGCTAACCGCCAGCCGATTACAACGGTGTGGCGTTTTGATAATAAGGCGGAAAAAATTTATCAGTTTATTGCCGAACGCGTGCAGCAGGGTCAGCAGGCCTACATCGTCTATCCGCTGGTGGAAGAAAGCGAAAAAATGGATTTGAAGGCAGCTACGGAAAGTTACGCATATCTGAAAAACGGACCTCTCAAAAAATTTTCCGTGGGATTGCTGCACGGCCGCATGAAGTCGGCCGAAAAAGAACAAATCATGCGCGCCTTCGTAAAAGGGGATTTGAATATCCTGGTTTCAACCACGGTGATCGAGGTCGGGGTGGATGTGGCCAATGCCACGATTATGCTGATCGAGCATGCCGAGCGCTTCGGCCTGTCCCAGTTGCACCAGTTGCGGGGACGGGTCGGAAGGGGCCGCCAAAAATCCTATTGCATTTTGAAGACGCCTTACAATATCGGTGATATCGCCCGGCAGCGCATGAAAATTATGACCGAAACACAGGACGGATTTATCATCGCCGAGAAGGATCTGACTCTGCGCGGCTGGGGTGACTTTTTCGGAACCAAGCAGCACGGCATGCCCGATTTCCGGCTGGCCAATCCGATACTGGATCGCGATATTCTGGATCAGGCCCGCGAAGATGCGTTTGCCATCGTGCAGTCCGATCCCTTTCTGCGCAAAGCGGAGCACAAAGCGCTGAACCGGATGCTGAGATCTGAACTGAAAGGCCGCTTTGATCTGATAAACATATCGTGAGATCTTTTAAGAGTCATTCCGGGGAACGCAGTGACGACGGAATCCCATACGGGAACGGAATTAGTACGCTCCCTGCTTATTAAAATGAATAACGGCGTTTAAAAAGGATACGAAAACTGAGGTGAAGATGGAAACGAAACCGCTGGTTACGGTGGTCATTCCCCATTACAACGGCATCAAAATTTTAAATGACTGTCTGACATCGCTGTATAAAAACACTTTTCAAAACTTTCATGTTTTAGTCATTGATAATGGATCGAAAGACGGCAGTCAGGCATTTGTGCGCGAGAAATTTCCGCAGGCCGAACTGATCAGTAACACGGAAAATAAAGGTTACGCCGGCGGCTGCAATCAGGGTATGGATCTGGCCCGATCGAAATACGTGCTGCTGCTCAACAACGACACGGTAATGCCTGAGAATTTTATGCAGGAAATGGTTGATGCCATCGAAGCGGATCCGCGGGTGGCGATGGCTCAGCCCAAAATCCTGTCCATTCAAAACAAAGATCACTTCGATTATTCAGGCGGCTCCGGCGGCGAAATGGACATTTTCGGTTATCCCTTCGCCCGGGGACGCATTTTCGATACGGTGGAAAAAGATGAGGGACAGTACGACGGATTGGGCAGTCAGGTCTTCTGGACTTCCGGCTGCGCCCTGCTGCTGCGGCGAAGTGTGCTGGATGAGATCGGCATACTGGATGAGGATTTTTTCGCCCATCAGGAGGAAATCGATTTGAACTGGCGCGCGCAGTTAGCCGGTTATAAAAATGTGGTCACTACCAAAACCTATATTTATCACTATTCCGGTTACACCCTGCGCAGCCATAACGAATTTAAAATGTATCTGAATCACCGCAATAATCTGATTATGATGATCAAGAATTATTCCCTGTTCATGCTGCTGTTGCTATTTCCGATACGACTGCTGCTGGAACTGACCACGATTGTTGCCGATTTGATTCTCTGGGATGGGAAACGCGGCAAAGCGGTTTTAAAGGCATTGGGATACCTGTTTGGTCATTTACCTTCAATATTCGCAAAACGCGCCGGCGTGCAAAAGCTGCGCAGGGTATCCGACCGCCGGATTATCAAAAATATGTATCGCGGCAGCATCGTGCTCGATTCTTTTCTGCGCAAAAAGTCACCCCGCGATTGTGTGTATAAATACCGCCGGTAGTGGGATGGATGGGAAGAATAAAGACACGCAGATAAGGCCGGGGAAAAGATGAATCAGGAAATGAAAATTTTAGATATAATTCAACTTTTATTAATACCTCACTAATCATTTGGTTGTGTTTTCTTTAATGCGTTTCTTTATATCTTTAAATGCTTTTCGTGCCGGTTTTACCTTTCCCTCATGAACATGCTTTGAACTTTGCGCTAATATTTTAAGCATGGCCAGACTTTCCTGGCTCAGTTCATAGACATGGATGTCCTGAACAACTACCTTTGCTTTCCCGTTTTGGGTAATAATCATGGTTTGTCTGTTTCGATACCGATTCAGATAGCGACCCCGACCCCGATCAGGATGAGAATCTTCATATAATATTGGTCCCTT
>CAYXRA010000039.1:0-32323 GCA_964467525.1 uncultured Calditrichaceae bacterium | reverse complement strand
GGGGTCTGTTTAATCATGCCTTTGTGTGTTTACAAAATCATGGATGTTTCATTTAATCCGGGTTAGCGGAGATTTAGAGAATTAATCTTCCTTAAATCTTGTATTAAAGGCGTACCATCAAACAGGATAGAATTTTTGCACTAAACGTAATTGCTTTGAAGGGGAGAGAATCATATTCACTGAGTATTACATATTAAAAACCCAAAAGAGACTATGGAATTACATTTCAGAGGGAGGTTTAAACAGATTGTGGATTTGCCAATATCGTTTTGTGTTTAATGTTAAAAAACTCTAAATTAGCGGCTAAAACTTATAGAGATATTTTATGAATCATTCCCTGAAACAAAAACTCGTTAAAGCAGCCGGACAGGCCCGCCAATATTCCAGGGCCCACTATTCTAATTTTCGGGTCGGGGCGGCGATTTTGGCAAAGAGTGGTAAGATATTTACCGGCTGCAATGTGGAAAGCAGTTCATTCGGATTAACCATTTGTGCCGAACGGGTCGCCTTAACCAAAGCCCTGTCCGAGGGTGAAGATGCCTTTACGGCCATTGCCATCGTTGCCCGGGAGGGGAGTTATTGTCCGCCCTGCGGCGCCTGCCGGCAGTTGTTATTTGATTATGCACCGCAATTGGAAATCATTCTTTTCGATGGAAATAATTATCAGTCTTTTCAACTGAAGGATTTATTACCCAATGCCTTCGATGACGCACAACTGGGAGAACTATGAAAAAAGGAATTGCTATCGGTATCGCCGGCGCCTCCGGTTCAGGTAAGACACTGGTTGCCAATACGATTATTAAGCGTATCGGTTCTGAAAATGTCGTTTTGATTCAGGAAGATTCCTACTATAAGGATTTATCGGATATTCCGTTTGACGAGCGCACAGGCAAAAATTATGATCATCCCGATGCTTTTGATCACGATCTGCTGGCAGTACATACGCAGCAGTTGTTGCAGGGACAGACCATTTCCCATCCGATTTATGACTATGAAACACATAGTCGTAAAAACGAAACGCGCACCGTGGGTCCGCATAAAATCGTAATTCTTGAAGGCATTCTGATTTTAAGTGAGCCCGCTCTGCGGGATTTACTGGATATCCGCGTTTTCATTGATGCGGCGCTGGATATTTGTTTTATCCGGCGGCTCATACGCGATATCGAAACGCGCGGAAGGACGGTTGACTCGGTTATCCGGCAGTATAACGAAACGGTTCGCCCAATGTATTTTCAATTTATTGAGCCTTCCAAAAGACATGCCGATATCATTATTCCGCGCGGGGGAAAAAATCTGGTTGCCATCGATATTCTGACTACAAAAATTAAATCGTTATTACAGCAATTTGAAATGATACAGTAGAAGGGGGCCATGTTTTTAGTATGATGCATGTAGTACGACAACATATAGGGTGGATCGAAGTAATTTGCGGCAGCATGTTTAGCGGAAAAACCGAAGAGCTGATTCGCCTTTTGCGACGGGCTGTCATCGCACGGCAAAAAGTTGAAATTTTCAAACCGCAGATTGACAACCGCTACAGCACACAGGAAATTGTTTCACACGATAAACAGAAAATTAAATCTATTTCCATCGGCAAACCTGAAGAAATTTTGAAGTATGCCCTGGAGGCGCAGGTTGTGGGTATCGATGAAGCGCAGTTTTTTGATAATTCGCTGATCCGCGTTTGCCAGACGCTGGCCAACATGGGCAAGAGGGTAATCGTTGCCGGACTCGATCAGGATTATCGCGGCAAGCCGTTCGGTCCCATGCCCCATCTTCTGGCCATTGCCGAGTATATCACAAAGACGCATGCCATTTGCGCGGTTTGCGGCAATCCCGCCAATCATACCTATCGTAAAACCGGCGAAAAAGACAAAGTTGTGGTCGGCGCCGCCGATATATACGAAGCGCGCTGCAGAAACTGTTTTAATTTTCCAAAAAACGATGAAGAGGAGCAGAAAAAAGCATGATTGATTTATTATTTGGCATATTCGGGCTATCCGTTCTGATAGGTATCGCCTTCCTGTTTTCAAACAATAAAAAAATTATAGCCTGGCGGCAGGTACTTTTCGGCGTCGGACTGCAATTGATATTTGCGGTTTTTGTCATATTAACCCCGTGGGGCGCCAGTTTCTTTGATGCAATCGGGCGCTTTTTCGTAAAAATAATATACTTTACCAATGAAGGCTCGCAGTTTGTTTTTGGCGTACTTGCCGACCGCGAAATGTTTGGCAAAGCGTTTCCCTCTGATATGCAAAACGGCATCGGTTCGGTTTTCGCATTTCAGATTTTACCGACGATTATTTTCTTCTCTTCACTAATGGCCGTGTTGTATCATTTGGGTATTATGCAGAAAATTGTGCAGGGGATGGCCTGGGTTATGGCCAAAACCCTGAAAATCAGCGGTGCTGAATCCATCTCCGTTGCAGCTAATGTTTTTATCGGACAAACGGAAGCCCCGCTGGTTGTCCGTCCCTACGTGGATGGTATGACCAAGTCGGAACTGTTAACGCTGATGGTCGGCGGAATGGCGACGATTGCCGGAGGTGTGTTGGCTGCTTACATCGGCATGCTGGGAGCCGGCGATCCCCAGGCTCAGATATATTACGCCAAGCACCTGCTCTCTGCCAGCGTGATGGCCGCTCCGGCTACGATTGTGATCGCCAAAATTTTGGTCCCTGAAACAAAGGAATCGTTAACCATGGGCACGGTCAAGGTTAAAATCGAAAAGACCAATGCCAATGTTATCGATGCGGCGGCCACCGGCGCCGGTGACGGATTGAAACTTGCCCTTAATGTCGGGGCGATGCTGCTGGCCTTTATCGCACTAATCGCCATGATCAACTGGGTTTTGGAAGGCGTGTTTACGGATATAATGGGATTAACCGTTGCCGGCGGACAACCCGTTTCATTGCAGTTGATTCTGGGTTACGTTTTGAGTCCCATTGCCTGGGTGATCGGCGTTCCCTGGCAGGATGCCGTACAGATCGGATCACTGATCGGGCAGAAGGTGGTACTTAATGAATTTATCGCCTATCTGGAATTATCAAAATTGATTCCCCAGGGCGTTCTGACAGAAAAAGCGGTAATAATCTCTACCTATGCCCTGTGCGGATTTGCCAATTTCTCATCCATCGCAATTCAAATCGGCGGCATCGGCGGCATTGCCCCGAAGCGCCGAAAGGATCTGGCGAAATTCGGACTGCGCGCCGTGCTCGGCGGTTCGCTGGCTACATTTATGACAGCCACCATCGCCGGTGTACTGACATCATTATAAAAGAGGATTGAAACGGAATGAAAGCATTCTTCAAATGGCTGGCCGGTGTATTTGCGGCTTTCGCCCTGTTTATCATAACTATTCTGATAATTTTGAATATCTTTTTGGATACGGAGCCGATCATCACAGACAACTCCTATCTTAATATTTATCTGAGCGGTGAAATACCGGAATATGTTCCGCCCGATCCTCTGGAGGAAGCGCTGGGCCGGAAACCGCTTGATATTAAAAAAATCCGCGATGTACTTGAAAAAGCCCGCGTTGATGATCGCATCAATGGCGTGATTATCCGGCCGCGTTATTTACAGATCGGTTTTGCCAAAATTCAGGAACTTCGCGATCTGATTCTGGAATACCGAAAGAGCGGTAAAAAGGCATACGCTTTTCTCGATGCCGACATGACCTTCGGCAAGGGCTATTATGTCGCTACCGCCTGTGACTCCATTTTTATGCCGCCTTCGGCCAACCTTTTTCTCAGCGGTGTTGGCGCCGAAGTTACGTTTTATAAAGGGTTTTTTGATAAGATTGGCGTGGAGGCCGAGTTTATTAATATCGGCGACTATAAAAATGCGCCCGACCGTTACACGCGGGAAACGATTGCCCCTGAACAGCGCAGGGAATTGCAAAAACTGATTGATGCATTTTACGATGATATGATTCTTACCATTTCTGCAAGCAGAGATTTACCATCGCAGGATCTGGAGAATCTGATCAATGAAAAAACCGGTTTCAGCGGTGTGGAAGCAATATCATCCGGACTGGTCGACAATACAGCTTACCTGAATGACGTGGTTGAAAAACTCAAAATCCACGATCGTAAACCGGCTCAACTCGATGCGGAAGAATATGCCAGGGTTCCGGCCAGTTCGCTGGACATCCGCGACAAGTCGCGCATTGCGGTAGTCTATTGCACTGGTACGATTGCCGGCGGATCGGATTCGGATGATCCGCTGCTGGGGAAACTTTCCGGGGCCGCTACATTGATTAGCAATCTGAATAAGGCCGCGCGTTCAAGTCTGAATAAGGCCATCATTTTGCGTATTGACAGTCCGGGGGGCTCGGCAGTGGCCTCGGAGATGATCGAACATGCCGTGCGTGAGGCGGCCGGGAAAAAACCGCTGGTGGTTTCGGTTTCCGATTACGGGGCTTCGGGCGGTTATTACATCGCCATGCCCGGCGATACGCTTATTGCCGCACCGGCCAGCGTAGTGGGTTCGATCGGTATTTATGCCGGCAAATTCAATGTGAAAAATCTTTATCAAAAATTAAATCTGAATACGGCGATGATAAGTCGCGGAGAAAATGCCGGGATGTTTTCCCTTACAGAGTCGTGGACGGCTGCGGAACAGGCAATTATCAAACGACTTATTCAATCCTATTACGATGACTGGCTGAAGAAGGTATCGGAAACGCGCAATTTGCCTGTTGCTGATGTTAGAGAAATTGCCGGCGGTCGGGTTTATACCGGCACTGAAGCCGTTGAAAACGGCCTGTTTGACGCCACCGGCACTTTTTACACGGCTGTGGAAGCTGCCAAACATTTAGCCGGGATCGACGCCGCGGAGTCGGTACGCCTCGTTTACTTTCCGAGACGGAAATCTTTTTTTCAGGAAATTTTATCCAATGTTAAAACGATGGCATCGGTTTCGGGAAACATCGATCAGCTTTACGTGGATAAGATAATCCGCTATCTCAATTCCATTCAAAATAAACCCATGGCAAGATTACCCTATATCATCGACTGGAGATAACGCGTGGCCAATCAAAAACTTGAAGATGCCTTAGCTGTTATTAGCGGTCACACAAAGATTAGACCATCAGCAGGCATTATTCTGGGCAGCGGTCTTGGCGCTTTTGCCGATACGCTGGATGAAAAAGTAAAAATTCCGACAAACACAATTTCCCATTATCCCCGTTCAACGGTGGAGGGGCATGAGGGTTATCTCGTTTTTGGCAAACATAAGGGCACGGTAATTATAGCCGTACAGGGCCGCACCCATTTTTATGAAGGGTATGACATCAGGGATGTTACGTTTGTTATCCGTATTATGCAGGCACTCGGTGTTAAAATATTACTGGTTACCAATGCCGCCGGCGGTATTAATTTGCGTTTTAAACCCGGCGATCTGATGCTGATAACCGATCATGTTAATTTTTTATTTGATAATCCGCTCAAGGGAAAACCGGAGTATGGCGAGCCCCGCTTTCCGGACATGTCCAGTCCTTATGCCCAAGAATACTATGATGAAATAGACCGGATCGCACTGGAGCGGGGGATACAGTTAAAACGGGGCGTACTCTGGGTCTCGGGCGGGCCTAGTTATGAAACTGCCGCAGAAGTACGCATGATACAGCGTCTCGGCGGCGATGCCGGCAGCATGTCCACCGTACCCGAGGTTATTACCGCCGCTCACGCCGGTATAAAAGTAATTGGCATTTCCTGTATCACTAATTACGCAACGGGCATAACACAGAGCAGACTTTCACACCAGGAAGTTACACAGACCGCGCAATTGGTGCACAGGAAATTTGTCGCCCTTGTCTCCGGAATTATTGAAGATATTTTTTCTAAAATTGAATCTGAATCTTAGCCTATGCGGATTAAATCACGCTAATGTTTATCGTCAACCAAACGGATTTTGTCTTTATCCAGCAGAACCGGATCATTGCGCAACGAGTCGGTTTTCTGCGTATCCCGTTCGGAATCGGATTGTCCGGCCAGATGATTATCCTGCCGGGTTGATTGTTTCTGAACAGGCTGCATACCCGACATTTTTGTACCGGGATTGTTTTGCAGCGCACCCTCCGGCTGTGTGAAGAAATTCGTCACCACGAAGAACGCAATACCGGCAATGACTACCGCACCGGAAAAACCGTAGGAAAAGTTACGCACGGCCGGAGACATTTTATTATTCTGCGGATTGTTAATCCTTTGACGTAAAAGTTGATCAAAATTCGCAGACATCTGCACCGTAGAAATATTCTTAAAATGCCTCATCAGATAGTGGACATCGGCGAACACTTTTTTACATTCGGGACAGTGTCTAAGGTGTGCGCTGATGCTCTTTTTCATGTCGTTTTCTAAAGTTGCTTCCAGATATTCAGACAACATGCGTTTTGCAGTATCACAAGATATCATAGGCATTCTCTCCCCTGAAAATGATTGCAGTGATTTTTAAACATCTGCCATCAGATGTTTCAAATCTTCCTGAAGTTTTAAACGTGCCCGGTTAACGCGTGATTTTACGGTACCGAGTGGAATATCCACAATATCAGCAATTTCTTCATAGGAAAACTGCTGAATATCTCTCAGAATGATTACCTGTTTAAATTTCGGTGACAATTTATCGATCGCTTTCTGAATAATCTTATCAGTGATGACCGAATTTGTATCCCGTTCCGGACTCGAAGTTTCGTCCGGTATGTCATAGTCTTTTTCCGTTTGCATATAATGGCTGATAGAAAACAGCTTCCTTCGTTTTCTCTTTCGCAGCTCAGTTTTTGCCAGATTGCCGGCTATTGTGTAAATCCATGTTGAAAATTTGGCCACCTCTTTGTAATAGTGCTTGTTTTTAAACAACCTCAAAAAGGTTTCCTGAACAATATCTTCCGCTTCCGTTTTTTCACCGAGAAACCGGAAAACGAAGTTTAGCAATGGCTCCTTGTAACGCTTTACCAGTAAATCAAAAGCATAAGTGTCGCCATCCTGAAAACGGGCGATAAGTTCTTCATCAGTCGGTTGCTGACCAACCTTTACGTCATTTTCAATTTTGACCATTAAAACGACTCTTTAACAAAATAAAAATACAGTAAGTTCCAATTTTTTAATTACTTTTAAAAAAATAGTCAATTGCACTAAATCCTGCAAATTTTATAGCAAAGTAACTGAACGCCGGGTCCGTCATCAATTTGGGAGGTTTTGGCGGCAATATCCATTTGATGCAGAATTTCGATAATCTGGCGGACGTTTTCAATAGTAAAATTTTGCAGGGCGCGCATCAGATCATTCACCTGAAAATGACTCAGCTTGGATCCACTTATAATATCCCGCTTGTTCATACCACGTCTGCTTAATGATGCAACAACAAGCATTTTTTTAAAATAAGCAAACAAGATGGCGTTAATTGCCGGCAAATTGTATCCCGACTCTATCAGCCGGGCACCGATTTTGAAACTGTTCTTTATTTCACGACGACTCAGTGCATTTTGTAATGCAAATACGTTGGCCTCTTTGGAAATTCCGGTTATCCGCTCAATATCTTCGACAACAATTTTGGATTCATCATTTTTATAGTTCAGAATTTTGGCGATCTCCTGATCAAGATTTAACAAACTGCCGCCGATATGATCGGCCAAAAACCGTGCGGCCATGCCGTCAATTTCATAGCCCAATTGCTGACAGCGCCGGATGATCCATTCACCGATCTGGTACTCCGGCACCGGTTTGCATTCAACGGTAAGCGCGGCTTTTTGAATAGATTTAAAAATTTTTGTTTTGCCCTTTTCCGCGGAGCACAAAACCAGTATTGCTGATTCAGCAGGATTTTGCAGGTAATTTTCAAGTGACCGGGCGTTGCCCAATTTCATTTTATCGAAGTCACGAACAATAACAAGTTTACGGTCGGCAAGCATCGAATAAGAGAGCGCGCTGTTGAGTACCTCGCTGATATTATTTTCGCTGCCGTAAAACATCGACAATCCGAAATCCTTCGCCGCCGGATCGGGAAATGTTTTTTCAATCAGCTTACGGATGATTTCATCATGGAAAAATTTCTCCGGTCCCGCTAAAAAATAAACCGGGACAATTTTTCCGGAATTGATTTCTTTAATCGCTGCAAAAAATGATGTAACTGACATAATAAACGTCTTTATGTTTCATAATTCTTAATATTCCGAATGTCTCTGAAATAATTGAACTATTTTTTTGTTGAGCAAAATCCCTGCGACTAAAATAATTGTCCACTGCAGCAGCGCCGTGGTTAAACTAAAAGTTTCAAAGGGATTCCACCAGGATTCCGGAGACCACTGTACTGCCTGCACAAACCACCAGATCAGCATCGCCGCAAATTCCAGCGGCAGCACAAAATAAAATAATATACGGAATAGTGAAATAAAAACAGCAGTGCCCCATGGCGGATTAAGCCATTCCGTGACAAACCGTTTTGCGCCGATCCGTAATACGGTAAAAGTAAAGAAAAAACCGCTTAACATTAAGCCAAGACCCCAGACCCAATCCTGATTATTGAAGAACTCAAGGGATATGGCCGAAGGAGCGCCCAATGCCGCGGCGGCAATAAAGATAAATATCACTGCTTTTTTGCGTTCGTAACCCATATCGATGAATATACGCGTTGCCAGCTCGATCATCGAAATTAAACTGGACATGGCGGCAAAAAACAAGGCCAGGAAAAAAATAGAGGAAAAGATTGCACCGCCCGGCATTTCCATGAACAACTGGGGAATGGTGATAAAGGCCAGTCCCTGATTACCGGCGTCCAGTGCGCTGTGTGCGCTCTGCTGATTAATGCTCAGGGCAAATACGGTCGGAATAATCGCCAGGCCGGCAATGATCGACGCCATATTGTTGCCCAGCCCGGTAAAAAATGAATTGCCGATGATCTTTTCATTTTTCCGGGCATAAATGGCATAGGTTAAAAGCAATCCCCAGCCGGCCCCGGTGGACCATGCTGACTGAGACAAGCCTTCCAGCCAGATTTTGTAATGACCCAGATCGTCGAGATTAATGGTAAAAAAATAGCTGATCCCCGTCTCGGCGCCGGGCAGGGTCACGGCTTTTATTGCCGCGGTAATAAGCAGTAAAAATAATAGCGGTACAACTATTTTTGAAAATTTTTCAACACCCCCGGCAATGCCCCGGTAAATTACATAAGCGCCTGAAAGCAGCGTAAAGAAGTGGTAAAGCAGCGGTTGTATGATTGAAGCGGTGTAATCCTGCCAATAGGCGGTGTGCTCGATTTGCAGGATTTCGCCGGAAACAGAAAGCACAAAATACTTTAGACTCCAACCGCAAACGACGGCATAATAGAATAGAATCGCAGTCGTGCAAAATCCTACAAATAGTCCCATCCATGCAAAGCGCTCACCGGCCGAGTTGATAAATGCACTGATAGTCCCGCGTTTGGTTTTTTTGCCAATGGAAAATTCGACCATCAGCAAAGGAATGGACCACAGAAACAAAAAAATCAGCCAGGGTACAAGAAAAGATCCGCCGTATTGTCCGGCCAGTCGCGGAAAGCGCCAGATATTACCGGCGCCAATGGCCATTCCGATAGCCGCGGCAATTAATCCGAATCTCGAAGTGAACTGTTCTGTTTTAGCTGACATGGCTTATCCCAAATAATACCAGATTAATCCCATTGCAGCGATAACCAGACAGTAGTAGCCGAACCACTGCAGCTTGCCCTTTTTAACCACATCCAAAAGCCAGATAATCGCCGCATAGCCTGAGATTAGTGCGCTGACCGTACCGATGGCCAACCGTATTGTATTATGCAAATTGAAAGGCGCCTGAGTCAGATCGCTGATTTGAAGCACCACGGCGCCCAGAATCGCCGGAATTGACATAATGAACGAAAATTTGGCCACATTTTCCCGATCGATGCCCAAAGCCATTCCGGTGAAAATCGTGCTGCCGCTGCGCGATATGCCGGGCAGAATAGCAAAGGCCTGGGCAATGCCGATCAGAAATGAGTTAGTCGTATTAAACTGAACATTTCTGAATTTCAGAAACCGGGTGGTAATCATCAGAAAAGCCGTGACGATCAGCATATAAAAAACATTGAGCGTACTGTCGAACAGGGCTTCAATGGGCGATTTAAAAAATAAACCGATAATCACCGCCGGAATGGTGGCGATGATGACGTAATAGTCCCAGCGGAGAAACATTTCCAGTTGTTCGTCTTTTATCTTTTTTATCCAGATTTTGTAAGGGGCCTGCAGCATCAGTTTTATTTCTTTGCGAAAGGCGATTAATACTGCGATCAAAGTGCCGAAATGCACGAAAACTTCGAAGGCGATCCCTTCCTCATGAAAGTCTAAAATTTTTGAAAAAATGACCAGATGTCCCGAACTGGAAATGGGTAAAAATTCGGAAAGTCCCTGAACAATGCCAAGAATAGCTGCTTTTAAAAAATCGACCATAACTGCTCCGCCGGTATAATAATGGTTGTAATGATTATTCAGTAAATCAGGGCAAACAGAAATATATCCAATTTTGCTATTTTTGACAAATGCAATTGTCGATGGCGATCTAATAGCTGAAAAATATAAATCCCCTCCTAATGAGAGGTAGGGGTGGGTCTCCTTTGGCAGCGAACCGTGTGGGATCAGATGAAATTTAGAAGATTGCCCGGTCCCCAAAAATCAACGTGCTGAACGCGCCGAATTTTTTCGGATCAAAAAAAATGTAAATCAAACGCAAGTTCTCGTAAATTTTGACGTCTCAATATAAAGACAAAAACCGGGGGGCTGAACTATTCCGGCATCTGAAAAATATGAAAATGATTATTTCAGGAAGCTTGTCAATCAATATGAGCAGAAGGTACGCAATACCTGTTTCCGCTTCGTGCACAACCGTGAAGATGCCGAAGATGTGGCTCAGGATGTTTTTATACAGGTTTATGAATCCATGCATCATTTCCGCGAAGAATCTGAAATCCCGACCTGGATTTACCGTATTGCGGTGAATAAATCATTCGATTTTATTCGCCGCAAGAAACGTAAGAAACGATTCGCCCGGTTGGTTTCGATTGTTAGCGGCGGGGAAAGCGAATCAGTCGATCCTCCTGCACAGCTCAATCCCCACGGTGAACTGGAAGATCGGGAAAGGCAGCAGATTCTAAAACAGGCTGTTGATAAATTGCCTGAAAAGCAGGCGGAGATTGAACGACTGACTTTTCGCCATTTCATTGAGTTTAAGCAATTGTGCAGACCGGAACAGCGGGATAAGCTAAAAATTTTGATGCATGAGATGTTTCGAGGCAGGGTTGGACATCCGCCGCCCAGGGATAAGTACCGGTAAAAAGAATCCAATCGCGTTATTTGATTTGGCATTAGGCAAAATTTTTCTAAAATATGTGTGTCGATAATGAATCGGGTTTTGCGAATTATCAGTGGCAAATTATTATGATCGTTCCTATAATGAAATCACCATATTGATTTTTATATTAATCCACGTTTCCACAGCGCATATATTTGCTCATGTAAATCGGATCTTTTTAAGCCTATAGCGCATTAGTACCTTAATCTGATCATTGGTTCCGCAAACCAATGAAGAAATCATTGTCGCTCGTGAGACGCTGCGGGTGATTGAATGATCGTTGTCCTGAAAGATTATGAAACCATTTCTTTTACATTTAAACCGGTTTCTTTGCCGCTGTCCGCCTGCGGCGCAGCACCATCACATTTCCTGCAAGTATAAAAACGACTCCTATCATAGCGGTTAATGACCAGACATACCCTTCAAAAACTGTAGAAAGCATAAGGGCGATTACCGGTACTATCAGGGCAACATAGGCTGCCTTATCAGCGCCAATTTTGCCCAATAATGTCAGGAAGCTGCCAAAAGCGATAACCGATCCGAAAAGACTCAGATAAGTCAGAGAAACGATGTAACTAAATGAAAAATCAAAGGTCAGTTTCGTGCCCGAAAACATGGCGATTAAAAACATCGTCAGTGAACCGTATAACATCGCGAAAGCATTGCCCTGTATCACCGGCAAGAGTCTTTTCTGATTGTGGGCCGAGGTGATATTGCCAAGCGATGCCAGAAAAGCGCCCAAAAGTGCCAGCAAAAATGCCAGCGAATTGTTACTCGATAAACTGAAACCGATCAGTTCATCACTGAAAACCAGGGCAATCCCGCTGAATCCGACCACGGCACTGATCAATACCGGCCAGCGAATTTTTGTTTTAAGAAAAATAGCCGCGTTAAAAATGTTAAGAAAAATAATAGTTGAAAAGACTAATGCCACAAGTCCGCTGGTCAGGTGTAATTCGGCAAGATAAACCAGCCAGTAGTTGAATCCGAATAGCAGTATGCCTAATTGCGCCATCCGCAAGTGATCGCGTAAACTGAATTTCAGATTTTTTCCTGCCACACGGCTGTAAATGAGCAATATAATCGCCGCCGAAAAAAACCGGTAAAATACGGAAACTATCGGATCGACCACGCCGAGCTGATATTTGATAGCCAGCCAGGTGGAGCCCCAGATTAATGCCGGTAAGGCGAACAGAGTCAGATTTTTAACCATGCAGATTCTCTGTTGCAAATAATATGATCGGCCGCTGATTTAATTGCGCCGTAAAATACTTTTGTTTCCTTTCTATTCAAAGAGAATTTTATTTTTAAGTTTTCCTTCCTGACGTACAAGTTTCTTAAAAGATTGGCGTCTGAATTAATAAAAAAAAGAGATTTTAACTAAAAGTAGTTTAAAATGAAACGCACCATTGATTGTTTTATACTGATTTGTTTAACCCTGCCGGAACCTACACAGTGAGCTGGAAAACCGGCAATCTGCCGGGCGGTGTATATTTATACCGCCTGCGCTCCGGCAATCTTTCGCATACTAAAAGAATGATTTTATTAAAATAAATATCGGCAGCGATACCCGTATTGATATTGAATTCAATAATTAAATATCATTTTAATGTTATCGTCCCGCAGCAAATAATCTGCTGCTGCTTGTAAAGAAATCCTCTGCGGCCGTCTTTAAGTTCGATTGACTGAACAAAACTAAGTCTGATATTTTGAAGAAATTCTGAAATTGAACCGGAAATATCTCCTTCGGAAAATATCAGAGTAAGAAAACCATCATTATTCAGAATGCGTCTTAGGGCTATACGCTCGAGCGAATTTAGATTAAAATTTTCCAGCGTTAACCAGTCGGCAAAAGCCGTGGGCAGTTGTTCGCAGGCATTTTCCGATCTTTGCCAGCGGGCACCTTTTTCCAGACGTAATTGATAATCAGCCAGGCCGGGTTTTTCAGACAGCTCCAAATAAAAAACCTTCGCGTCTTTATCCGGAGACGTACAGCGAACCAGCCGGCAGCCTGTTTTAAGGTCGGGCATGTTTTTAATAAATTTAAGCGCACTCATATAATTTTTGATTCGGTTTTACCTGCTATCCGGGCGCCCTTTTTCACATCAACCAGCATCAGAAGTGCGCCGCCGACGACAAAAAATATGATTAAACTCAGAATACTCAGACGGCTTTCACCGGTAAGCTGGCTTACCACACCAAAGATGAGTGGGCCGAATATACCGGCAAACTTGGAGCTGGTGCTGTAGAAGCCGTAAAATTCGGCGCTTTTGTGTCTCGGAATAAGCACACCGTAAAGCGAACGGCTCAATGCCTGACTGCCGCCCTGTACCGTGCCAACCATGAACGCAAGCAGATAAAAATGCAGCGCGGTTTGCATGAAAAATCCGCCGATGCTGATCAGTACATAAACAAACAATGCAAGTAAGATACTTTTTTTCGCCCCGATCTTTTTGGCCAGCGCCCCGAACAGAAAGGCGAAAGGAATGCCGATAAACTGGGTAATGATCAGGGCCAGAATCAGATGCTGCATTTCGATGCCGATCTCATCGCCGTATGCTGTGGCCATTTTGATGATCGTACCGATGCCGTCGTTGTAAATCCAGTAGGCAATCAAAAAAATAAGCACCTGTTTATAGAGGGCGATTTCCCTGATAGTAGATTTGACACGTTTCAATCCCTGCACAACCGGATTCATTATATCCACAGAAGTTCTGCCCGGCGGTGGTTCGGGAACATGCCGGAACAGGGGTACGGAAAATATTGCCCACCATACGGCCACGCTTAAGAATGATGCATAAACGGCAAATTGCGAATCGGGCATTAAAAACCAGTCGGGGTAAATAAACCACAGCACATTAATCAGAAGCAGTACGCCGCCGCCGACGTAACCCAAAGCATAGCCCTTAGATGAAACCTGATCTATATCGCCTCTCTGAGCGACATAGGGCAGCAGCGATTCATAAAAAACTTCGGCGCCGGCAAAACCGATATTGGCAATGATGTAAAGAATCGAGGCAAGCACCCATGTGGTATTTTGAATGAATGTAAATGAAGCCGTGGCTGCCACACCGATTCCGATAAAAAATGCCAGATTCTTTTTCCGGTTTCCCGAATAATCGGAAATGGCGCCCAGCAACGGAGCGATCACGGCGATCAGAAGCAAAGCCAGTGCAGTCGTGTAGCCCCAGTAAGCGGTGGCCGTACTCTGAGTGAGTCCGGCGTTTACCACCAGCGACCGGTAAAATGGCGGGAACATGGCGGCCATAATCGTCGTGGCGAAAGCGGAGTTGGCCCAGTCATACATGCACCAGGCATTTATGGTTTTTTTATAATTATCCACGCCTGAATTTATCCGATTTAATAGATGATTCCAAAATAATAGTCCAATGGATTAAAAGAAAATAATAAAAGTATAACTCCTATTTGAACTAATATAGGCTTTTTGCCGGAAAAGACCGTTTGGGATCCAAACTTATCCTTTTGTTTGTTCAGCGGGCATATCCTGCCGCGAAAAAGCTTTGTAAAGCACCGGCACTACAATTAAGGTCAGCATTGTTGAGAGCAAAAGTCCGCCGATTATCGTCCAGCCCATCGGCGCCCACAGGGTTCCGCCGCGCAGGGTTAAGGGCAGCAGTCCGCCGATGGTTGTGGCTGTTGTTAAAATGATCGGCACAAAACGTGTTTCACCAGCCGCCCGTATGGCGCTTAGCATATCTTTACCTTCAAGTCGCAGCTGATTGGTATAATCTACAAGGATGATTGAATTGTTGATCACAATGCCGATTAAACTGGTCAGTCCGACAAATGCGGTAAACGAGAAACTGTAACCGGTAATCAGGAGTGCAAGAATCGAGCCGACGATAGCCAGCGGAATAGCGGCAAATACAATCAACGGCTGTGAATAGGAACGGAACTGTAATACCAAGATAGCAAAAATACCGATTATGGCGATCAGGATAGCCTGGAACATACCGCCGAAAGATTCCTCGCGGCTCTCCAGCTCGCCGCCGATGAAATAGCGATAGCCCCTGGCAAAATCGTATTGCCGAAGCTTTTCCACAATGGTCTGTGTTGCCACATCGACCGACGCTCCGCGAACGACGTCGGCGGTAAGCATGACGTTGCGTTCAAGATTGTAATGCGTGACGCGCATCGGGGTGCTTTTAAATGAAATGCCCGCCAGTTGCTTTAAAGGTATCTGGGCGCCGCTGTAGGAGGCCACTTTGATCTTATCAAAATCAGTAATATCCGCTTTTTTATCCATGGGCAGTCGGATAACAATCTTATATTCTTTGCCCGAGGCATCACGGAATTTTGAAATATTCAGCCCGGCAATAGCCGCCCGCACCGCACGATCGATTTCTACAATCGGGACCCCGAGCATGCCGGCCTTGGCTTCATTAATATCGACATGCAAATCGGTTTTAGTGGTGCTCAACGGATTGTTGACATTAATAACCCCGTCCGTCGCACGAATCATTTGTTCCACGTCGCCGGCGATGCGGTCGAGCTCAGTCAAGTTTTCACCGATAATGCGAATGGCAATGGGAGCATCAACCGGCGGACCCTGTTCGAATTCTTTAACCTCGATTTTGGCGCCGGGGTATGTGCTGAAGGTATCACGCAGTTCATCTATAAAATCAATGAACGGTTCAGGTTCGTATTTGTGCAGTTCAACGAATACCTGGGCGTAGTTGCTCTTTTCATTTTTTGTAAACGAATTGTAATAAATACGCGGGTTTCCGTGACCGATGTTTGCCGCATAATGTTTTATTTCCGGTTTATTTCGTAATACGGATTCAACGTACCGGGCAGCTTCATCGGTTTTTGCGATACTCGAACCCTCCGGCAATTCGATATTGATCATTAATTGCGGTTTTTCCGCTTTCGGAAAAAAACTAACGCCAACGAACAGGATAAAGACAGCAATGGCAATAACCAGCAACAGAACCGCTGCGGTAATTATTCTACCGGGCCGCTCTAAAGCGGCTAAAAGCCACTTTCGGTAGGTTGTTTCGATGAAGCGGTTGAGCAGTTTTCTGAAGCGGCTGTCTTTTGATTTATTCTCCTTTGCCGATTGAATGAATTTTTCTGAAATATAGGGCGTCAGCGTTAAAGAAATTAACAGCGAAGCAGATAGCGTAAAAACCACGGTTAGGGGCATGCTGCGGATAAAATCGCCGGTGATGTTGTGCATCATAATCATCGGAACGAAAGCCAGCAGTGTGGTTAGTGTGGCGCTGACGATGGCCCATCCGACCTGCTGCGTTCCCCGCACGGCCGCCTCTCTGCGACTGTATCCCAGGCGCATAAACCGTGAAATATTTTCCGTGACGACGATGGCATTATCAACTAAAAGGCCAAGCGCAATTACCAAACCGGCAATAGACATCTGCTGCAGTCCGTAATCGCTTACATCCAGCAAGCCGATGGCAATTAAAATGGAAATCGGAATTACAAGAATGACAATGGAAGAGGCACGCAGCCCCACGGCAAAAAAGACCACCAGTCCAACGAGAACCAAACCCTGCAGGAGATTGTTGAAGAATCCGCTGACCCGGTTCGATACACTTTCGGACTGGTCGAACACAATTTGCAGCGACATGTTGCCCGGCAGTTCTTTTTTAAAGGCGTCCATTTTTTCGTATAAGCCATCGAAAATATCATAAATATTGGTGTTCTCTTTCTGGCTTGCCGAGATAAAAACGGCCCGTTTATCCTTAAAACGCGCCTTGTAGGTGATTTCTTCATAATCAAGGTTAACATCCGCAATACTTTTCAGATAAACCACCTGATTTTCACCGGCATGGACAATGGTGTTTTTAATCTCATCAACCGATTCGTAGGAGCCGCTGCCCTGAATAGTAAAGCGCCGCCCCCGGATATCCAGATGCCCGCCGGGGATGTTGGCGTTTCTGCTCTGAATGGCATTGATTACGGCGGTAAGGCTGATATTGTAAAATGATATCTTGTCGAAATCGATCGCGATGCGCACTTCCTGTTCCGGGTAAGCCCAGGTCTCTACCTGCCTGATCCCGGGAACGCGTTCGAATTCCTTTTTTAGTCTTTCCGCCTCCTTTTCAAGATTACGATAAGAAGCATCCTCAGATAAGATTGCCGCCTGAATAATTTTCACATCGGATACAGACCATTTTTTGATCTCAAAACGAGCCATTTCAGGGGGCAGCGCGTTTCGGATGCTGTTGACTTTTTGAACCACATCCGAATATTTTTCATCGGGATCACTGCCGGAAAGGAACTCGACATGAATGACGGCCAGACCATCTTCAGCGGAGGTCACAATTTCCTTGATATCTTCGAGTTCATTAAGTACTTCTTCGATGGGATCGACGGCCAGCTCTTCAATGTCCACTGGATTGGCCCCCGGTATAACAACTATAACGCTGCTTCCGGCCGGTGAGACCTGCGGATCTTCCGAACGGGGCATATTTAAATAGGCGGCGATTCCATTGATAATCAATAAGCTGATTACAATGATTGTGAACTGGTGATTTTCTATCGCTAATTTCGGCAATCGCATGATTGCACTCCTCAATATCTTTTATTTTAAGAACTTTTTCCCATAATTTTTTTAGCGGTTAACAATACGAATGGCCGCTTTGTCCCTGAGATAATTGGCGCCATCGGTTATAACCAGGCTTTCTTCGGGAAAGGCGTTTTGTATGGCGATTTTATCTTTCAAAATTGTAACAACTTCAACGGCCTGCTCTCGGGCAACGGAATCATCCGGGCTGTTTACCAGAAAGATATAGCCCCGCTGGCCGTCCGCTTCTACAAGGGCATCCACCGGAATTGTAAATAACTTTTCGGTTTGCCGGGGATAAATTTTAATGCGGGCGACAAATCCGGCTATCAGTTTCACTGCGGCGGGGTCCATTGTTAGCTCGGTCTCAAATAAACCGGTCATCGGATTGGCCGCTGCACCGAGACGGGTCACATTTGCAAAGAAAGTTTTTTGCGGATAAGCGTCGAAGAAGACCTGTGCGGAATCCCCGATGCTTAAACGCAGGATATCCTGATCGGTTATTCCGGCCCGCAGAATCCAGGCCTTCGCCGTGCTGCCGAACAGGAAGACGGGTTGACCGGCGGCAATGATTTCATTTTCTTCGGGGAATTGTTTGAGGATTTTCCCGGCAGCAGGCGCTTTAATTACGGAATGCTTTAAATTGAATTCGGCAATGGACAAATCCGCCTCCGCCAGATTGAGAGCAGTGCGGGCATTCTGGAATTGTTCGTTGGTGGCAACGCTGTCGGCGTATAAGCGTTCGATACGGTTAAAATCACGTTCTGCTTTTTCGAAGGCGCTTTCTGCCTGGATATACCTTGCTTCAATTTCCGATTGGTCGAGCCGGGCCATAAGTTGGCCCATTTCGATGGTCTGGCCTTCTTCGGCAACAATTTTTTCGATCAAACCGCCGATTTTGAAGGACAGCCGTATTTCAGAAGCCGGCGCCAACTTACCGGTGGTTCGGACCGGATCGATGATAATCTCCCGCTTAATTTTTTGTACCCTTACCGGGGTCACATTTTTATTCCGCTGCTCTTCTTTACCGTTTTCCGAACAGGAAAAGAGACCAAAGAAAAGGGCTGTCGTAATTAAGATATACTTCATGATTTTCACCTTTAAAATAAATTATAGTGATAACTGTGCTGTCATTTTTTCCAGCCCGGCATAATGGATCATATAATCATACTGGGTAATGATGAAATTAATTTCCGCCTCGGTTAAATTATTACGGGCATCGAGAAATTCAATCTGCGCGGCCATACCTTCCTCGTATCTTTTTCTGACCAGCTTGAATGATGCACGGGCGCTTTGCCTGCGGTTTTTGGCGAATATCAGCGACTGCCGGCTTACTTCAGTTTTATCGAAGGCCTTATCTACCTGCAGGGCGATCAAACGTTCGATTTCTTTTAACTGTGTCTCGGCCTTTTTCTTTTCAATAGCCGCCTGTTGTCTTCTGGCCTGATCCTGAAATCCGTTGAACAGATTCCATTCCATTATTCCGGATACCATCCAGTAATCGTGATCATCATCAAAGCGGTACGCTTCTCCCTGAAATCCGTAATCAGCAACAACACTTAGCGTTGGCAGAAAGGCGCCGCCGGCCAATTTTTTTGATTTGACGGCAATTGCAATGGCGGTGTTCAGTTGTTTGATCTCTTCACGATTTTTCAAAGCCAGCGCTGTCAATGCCTCCACGGTTTGATATTCCTGTTTCGTAATATCGAGTGTTGAATCCGCTTTTATGATTTCATCGAGGGGACGATTGCGTAAATAATTGAAATAGGACCGGGCGGCGGCGCGATTCGCTGCGGCTTCACTGATTTTCTGGTCGATTTTGCTCAGTTCGGTCTCTGCCCGGTATACATCACGCATGGTCACCAGATCATTTTCGAAAAGTTTGCGGCTGACCCGCAGGTTTTCATTGACAAGGTCTTTGGCCTCAGCGAGCAGTTTTTCCACCTGAACGGTTTTCAGGTAATTAAAATATGCCGCTTTCGCTTCGGAAATCAGCGTGCGTTTGTAAATATTAACATTATATTCAGCCAGTTGCTGCAGGTCGGTTTTGATTTTATAGTTGTAGTAAATTTCCGGATTGAACAGTGGCTGAACGGCGCGCAATTTGGTTTCCTGTTCTTTTTCCCGCAAAAAGGGAATGCTTCGGTTTTCAAGATCCTGAAAGGGAATCGGATTGATGCCGCTGCGAATCCGCGTGTCGTTAATCGCATCATAAATGGGATTAACCAGATCACCCACTGGAAATTCAATCGTGCGACCACCGTCTGCGCGTGAGTAGCGGGCATTGATGCTCAGCGAGGGCAGCATCAGTCCGGCCGATTCGCGACGTTCAGCCATGCTTTTTTCCAGGTCAAATTGTTTTTGCTGAAGTGAAAGGTTGTCCTTCAAAGCCTGTTTAAGGTATTGATTTAATATAGACGATCGTGATAATTGCTCGGATTCTTCTGAAAAAGAAATGGTTACCAGGGCGCATAGAATGGATAAAATATATTTATGCACCATAAGACCTCCCGGGGCATGCCTGATATAATAACATTTGTAAAATTTCCTTATGCTATGTTTTGAATTGAATCCAGGGCGAATTAAAATATAATTATGATTGTTTACATTTTTTACAGTTCCGTTTTTATCTACTTGCTTTTTAAAGCATCGGTGATAAAACCGAACGATGCCTCAACGATTTCTTCAGCGTTAATTTCAAAATGCTCTTTGAGCAGCACACCCTTTTTATGTGTGATTTGAATGACGCCGGTGATATTTGCCCAGAGCATAACGGCAATTTTTTCAGGATCAATGTCGGTCCTTATGCTGCCGTGGTTTATGGCCTCTTTAATGATGCCGGCGAAAAAATCGAGTCCCTTCATTCCAATCTCTTCACACTCGCTGGCCGAATTTGATTTGTCTTCCGGGCTGCTTTCCAGGATTTCATAGTAGAGCAGAAGATTGAAATAGTCAGGATAGGTTTTGTAAAAGTGGTAATAGGCCTTGCCGGTGGCAACGATTTTTTCCAGGGAATCGTTCGCCTTTGCAGTGCTTTCACGAATCATTTTTGTCATGATCCGCAAGCCGCGGGCATTGACTGCCAGATAAAGATCTTCCTTATTTTTGAAATACAGGTAAAGGGTGCCTTTACTCAGTTCAGCCTGTTCGGCGACCTCGTCCATGGTCGTGGTTTCCAGGCCCCTGGAGAAAAACAACTTTTCGGCTGCATCGATAATATCATTGCGGCGCTGTTCCTTTTCCCGTTCCCTGCGTTCGGTAATTCCCATAATCAGATTCAAAAATATGACTGTTGGTCAGTTATTGAACTTGAATATAATTAATTGTAGGCGGTTTAGCAAGCAGGAAATTAAGGATGCAGAAATTTTTATGGGTATATTGATTTAGGAGCGTAATATGCTTAACTTTATTGATCTAAAAAATACTGATTTAGTATGCTTTAATTGTATCTTTGATTAAAAATACTCATCAAATTAGCGAAAACATGATGAGTTTTTATTTGAGGAGGTTACAATTTAAAATGACAAATCAGCCGAAAGTTATCGTTTTTTCGACACCGACGTGCTCGTTTTGTAACAGCGCCAAGCGATATTTCCGTGAGAGGAAGATTCGCTTCCGCGATGTGGATGTTTCCAGAGACAGTCGCGCCGCTGCCGATATGCAGCGCCGGACAGGACAAGCGGGCGTGCCGGTCATTTTGATAAATAACAGACCGATTATCGGTTTTGATAAGCCTAAAATAAATCAATTATTAGGAATAAAGTAAGGAGGAAGCAGTGAACATTAAGCCTTTGGACGATCGCGTACTCGTCGAACAAATTCAGGAAGAAGAATCAAAAGTCGGTTCCATTATTATACCTGATACAGCAAAAGAAAAACCACGGATGGCAAAAATTGTTGCAGTTGGAACGGACGAAGAGCTAAAAGAATTGGTTAAAGCCGGTGATACAATCATCTATTCAAAATATTCCGGCGACGAAATTAAGCTCGATGATAAAGAATATCTCATCGTACAGCGCGGTGACATTCTCGCTGTTGTTGAATAAGCAAAATTTAAGGGGCTTATCTAAGCCCCTTTTTTTATTAAACAGATTGATCTGTTGCTAAAATAATCCTACCTTTATTTTATCAGATAAAAATATTTGATACAATCGGAAAATATCGTGGAATCGGATAAAAGAAAACAAAATTTCGTTTTAAAAGGGATTTCCGTGTCGGATGGCATCGGTATCGGTACGGTCAATGTATATCATACCGACCTGGATGATATACCTGAATATACCATTGAAGCCAGCGCTATGTTAAGTGAGCTGGAGCGATATTATGCTGCCATTAATGAAGTAAAACTAATATTTCTGCATAGCCAGCGCCGCGCAGCCCGGGAATTCGGCACAAAGTATTCTCAAATATACGAAGCTTATCATATGATTCTTGAAGACCCGTTCTTTCTGGAAGAGATACCGGAAACGATGCGCAGCATGTATCGCAATGCCGAATCCATTATTCTGCAGAAATTAGTGCTTTATGAAAAACATTTTGAAAATATCAAAGATGAATATCTGCGCGAACGTATCTACGATATTCGCGGGGTAAGCCGAAGGGTTATTTTTCACCTTTTGCAGAGCGAGAGTCATGTGGAATTCAAAGCAGAATCGGCAAACCTGATTTTTGCCAGTGAATTGACGCCGGCCGACTCTATCCATTTTCATCAGCGTTCGCTTAAAGGGATCGTAACCGAATTTGGCGGCAGTACCAGCCATGCGGCAATTCTGGCCCGCACACTTGAAGTCCCGGCCATTGTAGGTATTGGTGATCTGCTGAAAAAAGTAAATAAGGGCGACACCGCCATCGTGGCCGGAACCGAAGGTTTGGTTATTCTGCGTCCCGATGCAGAGGTTATCAGGGACTATAAATCCCGATTAGATGTTTACAAAAAAAATAAACGGCGATTGTTAAAATCCGTTGACCGGCCCGTACCGAAACTCGATGACCGGGAATTTATTCTGCAGGCCAATATCAATGATGAATCTGAAGTGCCCCTGGCAAAAAAATACAATGCCCAGGGCGTGGGTCTGCTGCGAACCGAATTTAAATTTATCGCCAGAGAAGCCCTGCTTACGGAGACCGAACAGTATACGTACTATAAAGAAGTTTTATCCGCTTTTCCGAACCAGGAGGTTGTCATTCGGGTTCTGGATATTGGCGGCGATAAATTTCTGCCCTTTGCGCCCATGCATCATGAGCAAAATCCATTTTTGGGCTGGCGGTCCATCCGGATTTTATTACAGGAAAAGGACGTATTTAAGACCCAGTTGCGGGCGATCTTCAGGGCTGCAATTTACGGTAACGCTAAATTGCTCATACCGATGATTTCCAATCGCAATGAAGTTCTGGCCACAAAGAAAGTGATCGAAGAGGTCAAACAGGAATTAATCCGCGAAAATACAGCATTTAAAGATGATATTCCCTTCGGTATTATGGTCGAAATTCCATCCGCGGCCATCATGATTGACCAGTTAATAAAAGAGGTCGATTTTATCAGCATCGGCACCAATGATCTCATTCAATATACGCTGGCGGTCGATCGTAATAACGAACGGGTTGCGTCGTATTATCAGCCGCTGAATCCGGCCGTGCTGCGTTTGATTAAGTCCGTTGCCGATGCCGGCAGAGAACATGGTAAACCTGTGTCATTGTGCGGGGAACTGGCCGGCAATCCGCTATATACGCTGTTACTGCTTAGTTTTAACATAGACCGGCTCAGCATGCATCCCGGGGCTTTGCCGCACGTCAAAAATATCATTCTCCACGCCGACAGTGAAAAACTGGCGGAAATTGAGAATGCGGTTTTCAACTTCGATGATCCGGAATCGCTGGAAAACTATTTAAAAGAGCAGTTAAATCAACTACTTTGAGGTTAAATTATGTTAAGAAATGCGCTTATCAGATTATTCATCAATGCCACAGCGCTGGTCACCGTCGATTTTCTGTTTTCCGGAATCCAGTTCAGGGACAACGGTTCGTTAATACTTGCCGCGATTGTATTCGGACTTCTGAATACGTTTATCAAACCGATTCTGCTGATCTTTACCCTGCCTATTAATATTCTTACCCTGGGATTATTCACAATTATTATTAACGGCATCATATTGCAATTAACCGATTTCCTGCTGGATAGTTTTTATATCAGTAGTTTTGGCCTGTCAATTCTGGCGGCAATACTCATCAGTCTGGTCAGCATCATTATGCAGGGCATATTGCAGGATAAAAAAATAGAACGATACTGAGATGAAAGCGGCAGTCAAATATCTTCTCTTCCTTCTTATTGCGGGAATCAGCGCCGGCATCGGTCAGGATATACCATCCATTCATCAGATGGAATGGGAACAGTACAGAAATCTGCAATACCCGGAATCTGCTGCGCCTGATGCCGATGCGGAAATTATTCCATTGCAAAAACGGATGGTCGGCAGCGGTTCGGTTATTTTCGGTTATCTGCCCGACTGGGAATATCTGAAAGGCTCGCAGCAATATCTGCGATACGACTTGTTAACCCATATCTCAGCCTTCGACTTCAATGTCTCCGCAAACGGGCATATTACCCTTCCGGCGGGCTGGCCCTGGAGCGACGTTATTAATACCGCGCACAGTAATGGCGTAAAAGTAATTCTCACCGCGGTTTGTTTCAACAAAGATGATCTGCATAATCTGCTGACTTCGGAAACGGCCAGAGATAATTTTTTTGAGAATGCCCGGAGCATCATGACAAAGTATCAGCTGGACGGCATCAATATTGATTTTGAGGGATTTTACGTTGATGACCGGGGCGCCCTGCTGAATGCATTTATGCAGGCCTTATCCGATTACATGCATGTACACAGTCCGGATGCCGAAATTTCATTTGCCGGTCCGGCAGTGAACTGGGGCGGCTGGAATTTGCCCGGTCTGGCTGCAGCCTGCGATTATATCTTTATCATGGGCTACAATTATTACTGGAGTAAAAGCAGCACCAGCGGACCTTGCAGTCCGCTGACCGGCGGCTATTATAACCTGACCAAAACCGTGGATGAACAGTACGCCGGTATCCCGACCGAGAAATTAATATTGGGACTGCCCTATTACGGCATCCGCTGGCAGACGGAAAGCAGCCAGCCTTATGCGGCAACCGTTAAACATGTCAGTCATCCCCGTTACTACACATCGGCCAGTGAGTCGGCCATATACGGGAAACGCTGGGACAGCAAAAGCAAGACGCCCTGGTATACCTACTCCAGCGGTTCGGCCTATTTTCAGGTCTGGTTCGATGATGATTCGAGTCTGGGATTAAAATACGAGTTGGCTAAGTCGAGGCAATTGCGCGGCGTGGGCATGTGGGCGCTGGGTTACGACGCCGGTAATGATGAATTGTGGAATGCACTGGAAAGCCATTTTTACCAATCCACAAGCCTTGGGCAGGCTGACAAATCCAAACCGGAACATTTTAACGTTTTCGCCAATTACCCCGATCCTTTCAATAACAAGACTAAAATCCGCTATTCACTTCCGGCGAACGGGGAAGTAAAAATTAATATTTTTAATATTTTAGGTGAAAAGATCGGCGGCAATCGCCTGAGCCGGCATTCGGCCGGCGTGTATGAATGGTCGTGGGATGCCGTAAGTCCTGCCGGTTCCGCCCTGCCTTCCGGGACTTATTTTTACAGGATTGAATACCGATCAGAGATCGGAGACTTTGCTGTAAAGCAGGGCAAAATGATTTTACTCAAATAATTGTTGCTTTATGTATGCTCTATTTTCCGGTTAAACTGGTGACAAAATCCCAGTCATCCCCCGGTGGATTGGCCTTGTAGTCGATACAACGCATGTGATAAATACTGGCCGGATTATCTCCGGGCACCAGATGCAGGCAGCGGTCGAACAGGCTGATTGCCCTGTCCCATTGACGACTGCGGTAAGCCATAATACCCTGGTGGTAGTGTTCGAGCATTTGCAGAAATTTATCGGTAAATTTTGTACTCCGTTCGCCGACCAGTTCGTAAACTTCGATGGCCTGTTTTTTACCGAATACGCGGATGAAATCCAGCGGCCGCGTGTAGAATTCATTTTTCACGATCTCATTGGTGAATTCACTGATCATAATGTAGGTGCCGTAGTACTTGTTGGCGCTTTCCAGCCGGGCTCCGAGATTTACATGATCACCCATTACCGTATAATCAAAAACATCGCGCGACCCCATGTTGCCGACAATGACCTCACCGGTATTAATACCGATTCGGGCATATAGCGCCGGTTTGCGGTGTTTCGTCCATTGACCGCGCAAACGGCGCAATTCCCTCTGCATTTCAAGGGCGCTGCGGCAGGCTGCCGCTGCATGTTCGGAAAAGCTCACCGGCACGCCAAACTCAGCCATAATGGCGTCTCCTTCGAATTTATCTATAACGCCGCTGTTTTTCAGTACAATGTTTGTCATTTCCGTAAGATATTCGTTGAGGAGCGATACCAGTTCCTTTGGCTTAAGCTGTTCGGATATGGAAGTGAAGCTTTCCACGTCTGAAAAAAGGACGGTGACCTCACGCTCTTCGCCGCCGAGACTCAATTTATCCGGATTATTAATAATCTCCTGAACAACTTTATCAGGCACATAATGGGCAAAGGCGCCGCGTAAAACCTGCTTTTCCTGCAGAGCCAGCACGTATTCATACACGGTATGACCGATAAAACTAAACAGCATAACCAGAAGCGGGGCGCTGATTTCAAGCAATAAACTGGATTTAACAAAAAACACTATAACCAGGGCCAGATAGAGTAATGCAGTGAATGCAACAATGACCGTACTCCAGACGGTTTTGAATCTACGGGCGATGTAATAGACCAAAATGCCCAGCAATAGAACGATTAAGAAATTGAATACCTCGGGTAGCGGATGCAAATAGCGACTGGCTAAAATGGTCGATATGGCGTTGGCGTGAATCTCAACGCCGGGCATTTCTGCCTTGACCTTGTTGCCTTCGGCATTTCTGTATTCCAAAAACGGTGTGGGAAAATTGTCGTGCAATTCGTGCATTGTGGAGCCGATAAGCACGATTTTTTCTTTGAGGTTGTCGGTGAATTTGAGTCCCGGCGGAATACCCAGTTCCGGATCGCCGGGATCATCGAAAGCATCCAGATCGAAATCATCCAGAATGTCAAAGCTACTGTCATCAAGCACATTTACAAAAGAATAATAGGGAAACGTCCATGCCGGTCCTTTGAAGTTGACAAGCATGCTGTAAGCATCGAGCTTTGGAATTCGATAATTCTCAAACTGATAATGATCACTTTTAGATACCAGGGGTTCTGTATCGGCAATACCGTCAAAAGCCCGGATCACCTCCATGCCGAAGGATGGGATGATGGTGTCGTTATGACTTTGGCCCACCAGGTAACGACGGTAAAAGCCGTCAATATCAGCCTCGATTGCGGAAAGACCCCAGCGGGCATTGGTTTCGGAAAATTTGGCGTATGGCGGCATAAGCGTACTGTAGGAAACATCGTGCTGCATGATCAGTAATTTTCCGGTTAAAACGATGTTGTCATATTTATTAAGCACCCGCGCCAGTTGGTCATCGTATCCGGGATTATACCGATCGGGCTGATCGAAGATTACATCGACGCCAATCGCTGCTGCGCCGGCGGCTTCGAGATTCTCGATGACATGGGCAAAATAGGAACGGGGCCACGGCCAGCGGTGGGCGGTCGCTTCATCCGACTGGTCGTCGATAGCCAGGATAACCACCGGACTGTTCTCCGTGCTCACAGGTCCGCGTATTTTAAATTTTAAATCGAGCAGCTTTAATTCGATGGTCTGAAATAATGCGGTAAAACTTAAAAAATAGGCAAAAAATACGGATATTAATAAGATTGCCGCGGATATTGAAGTTTTCTTGGTTGGTTTCGCAAGTTTCATATTTTTTACTAATTGTATCCTAAATATTTAAACTAGCATGAATAGTAATCTTAAATAAGTACTTGAAACTTAACTATTGATTACTATCGTAAAAATGACGGCAATATAAAGTTTTCCGGCTAAAAATTTAATTCGTAGCGGGTGCTGACAATCGAATCTACCCAGTCGTACCGGGAACCGAAGTCGATGTAATCATAGCGCAGGGATAAATTACCCACTACCGGATTTGAGAAATAGAATCCGGCGCCGTAATTAGTTCGTTTAAAATTTTGCGTATTTCTGTTTTCTATGTTTTGAATACTGACACTGACATAAGGTTTGAAACTGGAATCAAGGAAAAGATCCCGAAACAGGTAGTCCAGCCCGGCAGACATTTTTTGAATATCCGTTGACTGCAGGCTTTCATTTTTTCCGAACTCACTGCTTGTTTTTGCAAAACTAAAGCGGCTGGTTAAGGGAAAACTGAAGCGGTTACGCAATGCAACCGTGAACAGAGAAAGATTTGACTGGCGGCTGTCATAAACCGCATCATCGCGGAGATAATTTGAAAAATTAAAACTTGCCGTATTTCGAATGGTTCCGGTATTAAAGTCATAACTGGTTGATATACCGATGCGCTGCATGATAACATCTTCGATATAGAAAAGGGACGCAGCGGGATCGATGCCTTGCCTGGCCAAATCATTCTTTCGGGTATGATTGCTGTAGTTCAATGAAATACTCGGTAAATTTTTAAAGGGGAAGTAGGAAATGGAACCGCCATAATCACGGTTGTCGGTTTTGGCTTCTTCCTGGGAAATATTATCCTCATATTGTTTATAATGCAGAGTAACGAAGAGCTGGTTGTTCAGCATCCGAATGTTGTCCGAAATATAAAAGCCTTTGGTGTCTTTAAGCAGATACGGATTTCCCGGTGTGGTGTATTCGGCGCCGATACTTTTATAGGAAGCGCGCAGATAGTGATTAAAGTACTTAATATGCGTTTCAAACTGCATGGCAAAACTGGGAATGGGTGAAAGTCCCTGGGTCAGTGTCAGGAAACCGTAGTCTTCGAAAAAATTGACCAGGCTTTCGGCGGTCTCCTTTTCGGAATCGGACAGATCGTATCTGTTCGCCAGCGTATCGAATTCGATAGGATTGGCGGCGTCTTCATTTTTCATGCTGGCCTGAAGGCTCCCGGTAACTATAAAACGATTGGGATCGAATTCAATTCTGAGACTTGTGCCGCCAACCAGGGCTTCCTTGGGATTACCGCCATATTTGATCGAATTGGGATCGTCCTTTCCATTGACCAGATTAAAAGCCAGGCTGAGGCGCGGTCCGATATGAATTTGCGGACGGATGGCCAGGAAATCCCGGCGATACATGCCGACCGAAGTTACCGAATCACGTACGACAACAATATTGTCGGCGTTAGGATCGCCGGATTGAAGCACGGTTGTATCGGTTACCGCCCGGCCTTCCACATCGTGAACTGCCCGACCGTAAGTAATATCCAGATCAAGAAAGCTGCTGTAAAAGCCGAAGCCAACGCCGCGGATTCTTTTTTCCCAGAAAACCAGCGGATCGTAATTAGTTGAAAAATCGCCGCCTTTCAGATACATGAAATATCTTGTAGAAAAATTAAAACGCATCTGAGCAGCATATTGATTAATCGGCTGACGACCCGGCGCCTCTTCCGAGCTGAGCAGAACGCGGCTCTGAAAATCAAACTTTTTGTAGCTCGCGTAAAAATCGAGTCCGCCGCGCAGATAATTATTGGTCGTTTCCGAGAGCTGTTGATAGCGGTTGTCTACAAAAAAAGAGGTGCGTGAATTAAATCCCTTTCCGGTCGAAGGTTCGCCGCTTATCCTGAAGAGCACTTCTTTTGTGCCCAGTAACCTACCGTTTTCATTGGTTAACTCAAACCGGGCGTTATGCACGCCGCCGCGGATGGTCTTTGGGATAAAATAAATCAGGTTGCCTTCCACATTCAGGAGCCTTGAAACATCGACATTATTGATAAATAATCTGTAATTTAAATCCTGCAGGGCATTGGCCTGAAGCGGAACGGAAAGCGCCAGAACAAATTCATCGGAAGGAATCACTTCATTGGGTTCGGGCGCCAGAAGCAAAATCTCAATACTGTTTTCGGGCTGCACCGGACGACCCGCTTCCGCTGCGGGATTATCGTTCTGTTGATTGTCAGATGGATTCAGGCCGCCGGTTAATCCGTTGCCGGCATAAGTAAAGCCAGGTGGGGTATGGCTGAATATTAAAATTAGAATGATAAAAAACGTGAATCTAAGTCTCGATCCATGATTTGACTTGAATCTCATATTGGTCTCCCATGGCCTTTAATTCAGTAATGACACTGCAACTGAAAATAAAGACCAGTATCCTGAAATATTAAAATTTTGGTTGTTCAGGTACCTGGCTGACTATTCAGGTTAAATAACGGCGTTTATTCTTTCTTTTTAACCTTGAATTTTAATTCCATCGTTTGCCCCTGTTCGTCTTCAAAATTAAACTGGTAAGTATCGGTGCCGTCTTCTTCGGCTTCACTATCGGGTTTTTCACCTTTTCGGGTTTTACGAACGCGGGGTTTGCTGTATTTATTTTCCACGATGCCGGTTTCACCGGCCTTCAGCAAGGCAAAGCCGGAATCATTGCTTATTTCGACGACGCCCTCTTCGCCGAAATAAAAGGTTGCCCCTCTGAAAATTTGTTTCGTCCAGAATATCGTTCCCTTTACCGAGGCCACCGAGGTTGGCGTTGATACCTGGTACTTGGCGCCGGGTTTAAAAACCCTGCTGAAAATGCTGCCGACTTCGAGAAAGATATTTTTTGCAATACTAACTTTTTCTTTTTTACCATTGATGGTGCAGGTGGAGTTCGGCCGTATTCTGAGCAGACTGGCGTCGTCACTGAAACGGATGGCAACGAAGCTGTTTTTACCGGTTACGATTTTATTACCGTCATAAATCCGAAAGCCCCGCTTCAGGCGCTTTGTTTCTTTCTGATCGCTGCTTTCGATTGTGGCCTTACCCCGAACTTTGATCACAATAGCAATCGGATCCGCGGCAAGCAGAACGTGTGTTGTTAGATAAATGAAAAGAACGATTGGTATAATTTTGATTGGTTTCATATCGTTCTCCTAATATTTTGCCGGTAGAATTAAATCGGTGATTTCGACGTCCTGTTCGCGATACTGCTCAATTTTACGATAGAGGTCGGAAAGTTCTATTTCCCGGCCGTTCAAAATAATACTGCGCAGTTGCCGGTTTTTAATCGATTTGATTACCTCGTCGGCGCGATGTCCGAGCAAATCACGTAAAAATATAATCAGTTCTGCTTTGGCTTCGGCACCCTGACTGTTGCTTAGCCTGGTCGGATCGTTCAGTGTAAATTGCCAGATTTCACTGTTAATCACTTCTTCTCCGGCAGAGGTTTGCCTGAACATTTTGACCATCCAGTAATAGGTTTTGCCATATTCAAGCGGGATCACCGGTCTGAATTCCATTCCGGCCTGCGGGTATTGCAAAGAAAGGGCCTGCGTTCTTTCCGATTCCCAGTTGGGAATGCCGCGGATGACGTCTTCAACGGATTGCAGGGTGTTTTTCTTTTCAAAGACAAGCGCCTGGTATTCTTCGCCGTTACCATGCCATTGGAAGACAGGATACTCCGAATAGATATCAGCGTCCGATACCATTCCTGACGGCATGCCCGGCGTGCTCAGCATTACAAAACTTGGATTGGTCGCCCGCAGCAGAAGTACTTCTTCTGTAACCAGATTGGTACCTTCGGTAAGATCGTGGATTTCAAGAACGAGCTTATATACCCCGATTGGCGCCTTACCCGATGCGAGAATCTCATTAACCGATTCATCAATTTCACTTTGTGTAATCCGGACTCTGGAACCCGGGTCCGGTTGACCGGGATCGTCTTTGGGATGAAAATAGAACTGATCGTTGAGCAGCACTACATTATTTGTCTCATAAATTGTCCCGGCCGGACGGGCGGGTATTTTAAAAGTATTGGAGCCGGCACTGGCTAACAGCTCTTCATTCTTTAACACTTTCAGGTTGAGCATACAGCGATCATAGGCATCGCCCGTATTTCTGATAATCTGAACGTAGAAAAGTTCTTCCGCTTCCCCTTCGCGCAGAAAGTTTAAATCCGATAAATACAATGTCTGTAATTTTTCTCTGTTCAGCACATGAATGATGACGGTAAATTCACCCACAGCGGATACCATCGCCGGCAAAAGAAAAAGCAGAATAGCAATGAAGGTAAATATCAGGCGGCTCATAATTTGATCCTCCTTTGGACTTTCGGCACAATCTATGGCAGAAAGTTGTATTGCTTTATGATAATAATCAACAATTAGCGGAAAATATAGTTAATTTTTATTTGAAATGCTTAAAAAATAAATAATTAATTTAATTATGCGTATTAACAAGAAAAACTCCGGCAGGTCGGAACCAGCATTCCGGACACCTGCCGGAGTAAGTGCTT